>MKRV01000044.1 GCA_001897995.1 Alphaproteobacteria bacterium 65-37
GTGCGGCTGCTCGCGGTGCTGTTCCTGGCACCTGTATTGACCAAACTCATTGCCGAGCGTGTAAGCTATTCCAATGACCGCCATCCATGACATGACCGCCGGCGAACTGCTGGCCGCCTACAAGACCAAGAAACTGTCGCCGGTCGAGGCGACCGACGCCGTGATCGCCCATATCGAGGCCTGGGAACCCAAGCTGAAGGCCCTTTACGCGCCGGACTTCGAGGGCGCACGCACCGCCGCCAAGGCGGCCGAGAAGCGTTGGCAGGCGGGCAAGCCGCAGGGGGCGCTGGACGGCGTGCCCATCACCATCAAGGAGAACATCGCGACCAAGGGCGTGCCGGTGCCGCTCGGCACTGCCGCGACCGAGCTGGTGCCTGCGCCTGAGGACGCGCCGGCATCGGCTCGGGTTCGCGAAGCCGGCGCCGTCATCCTGGCCAAGACCACCATGCCGGACTACGGCATGCTGTCGTCGGGACGCAGCTCCTTCCATCCGCTCACGCGCAATCCCTGGAACCTCGCCTGGAATCCCGGCGGCTCCAGCGCGGGGGCGGGCGCCGCTGCTGCCGCCGGCTACGGCCCGCTGCATCTCGGGACGGATATCGGCGGTTCGGTGCGTCTGCCGGCCTCGTGGAACGGCATCTTCACCCTGAAGCCCAGCCTCGGCCGCGTGCCGGTCGATCCGCCTTACTTCGGCCGGGCGATCGGGCCGATGACCCGCACGGTGGCGGATGCCGCGCTGCTGATGGCCGAACTCTCCAAGCCCGACTGGCGCGATCACATGAGCCTGCCGCCGGCCGAGATCGACTGGAGCGCCGGCCCGCGCGATCCCAAAGGGCTGAAGGTCGGTCTGCATCTCGATGCCGGCTCCGGCCTGCCGGTCGATCCCGAGGTCAAGGCTGCGATCGAGGCGGCGGCCCGGCTGTTCGCCGATGCCGGTGCGCATGTCGAGCCGGTGGCGCCGTTCCTGTCGCCGGAGATGCTGCATCTGCAGGATCTGTTCTGGCGGGTGCGCAGCTGGGGCGATTTCGCGGCGCTGAGCCACGCGCGCCAGGCCAAGGTCCTGCCCTTCATCGCCGACTGGTGCCGCGGCGGCGCCGACGTCTCGGGCACCATGGTGATCCGCGGCGTCGCCAACTACATGGCGATCCGGGCCGCCACGGTGCGCGCCACGCAGCCCTTCGACATCGTGCTCTCGCCGACCTCGCCGGTGCCGACTTATCGTGCGGAGTGGGAGACGCCGACCAACGACGTGCAGAGGCCGCTCGAGCACATCTCCTTCACCATGCCCTACAACATGAGCGAACAGCCGGCCGCGTCGATCAACTGTGGCTACACGCAGGAGGGCAAGCCGATCGGCCTGCAGATCGCCGGCCGGCGCTTCGACGATCTCGGCGTGCTGCGGGTCGCCCACTGGTTCGAAACGGCGCGCGGCCCGCAGAAGAAGTGGCCGGCGCCATGAGCCTCACCCTGTGCGAGTGACGGCGATGGTGTGCGGATTGAGACATCCCCCTCACCCAACCTCTCCCCCAAGGGGGAGAGGAGAAAGAAAGTGAAACCGCTCGGCATTCTGATGCTCGACACGCGCTTTCCGCGCATCGTGGGCGATATCGGCAATGCCGCCTCGTTCGACTATCCGGTGATCTTCCGGCGCATGGAAGGGATCGGCTCGGCCGACGCGGTGACGACGCATCCCGACCGGCCGCGTGTTCTTGCGGCGCTCAAGGCCAATGCCGAGGCCCTGGCGGCCGAGGGCGCGATCGGTCTGTCGACGAGCTGTGGGTTCCTGGCGCTCTATCAGGAAGAGCTTGCAGCCGTGTCGCCGGTACCGGTGGCGACCTCGGCGCTGCTGTTGATCAAACAACTCGCGGGAAAGCATGTCGGGGTCATCACGGCATCGGCAAAGAACCTGACGTCGGCGCATTTCGCGGCGGTCGGCGCCCCTGAGGAAACGCCGTTCGTCGGCCTGCCGGAGCAGAGTTCGTTCGCCGACACGTTTCTGCGCAATGGGCTCACGCTCGATCGCGAGCAGGTCGAGCGCGAAGCCGTCGCTGCCGGACGGGCGCTGGTCGACCAGCATCCCGGGATCGATACGATCGTGCTCGAATGTACCAACCTGCCGCCGTACAAGAATGCCCTGAAGGCCGCGCTCGGCCTTCCCGTGTACGACGTGCTCGACCTGCTGAGCGGCTTCTATCTCAGCCTGGGAAAGCGAGCTTCGGCAGCACCATGACCGACCACGGCCAGATCGTGATGATGGCCACGGCGGCGACCAGCAGGAAAAAGAAGGGCAGCGACGCCTTGGCGACGTACATGCTGTCCTTGCCGCTCATGGCCTGAAGCACGAACAGGTTGAAGCCGACCGGCGGAGAGACTTCCGCCATCTCGATCACCAGCACCATGAAGATGCCGAACCAGACGAGGTCGAAGCCCGCCGCCTTGATCATGGGCAGCACGATCGAGGTGGTGAGCAGGATCATCGAGATGCCGTCGAGCGCCGTGCCCAGCACGATGTACATCAGGGTCAGCACTGCGATCAGCATGTAGGGGCTGAGGCCGAGGCTGTTGACCCATTCGGCCAGCGCCGCCGGCACGCCGGTATAGCCCATGGCGACGGCCATGAACGAGGCACCGGCCAGGATCAGCATGATCATGCAGGTGAGCCGCACCGTGCCCATCACGCTCTCCCAGAACGACTTCCAGGTGAGCATGCGCGACCAGGCCGAGATCGCGAGCGAGCCCATCACACCCCAGGCGGCGCATTCCGTCGCCGTCGCCCAGCCGAAGATCAGCGAGGCGAAGACCAGCAGGATCAGCAGGGTGCAGGGGATCAGGTTGGCCGATTCCTTCAGCCGCTGCATGAAGGTCAGGTGCTTCATGTCGTCGGGCGGCGTCTGGTCGGGATTGCGGATCGACCACCAGACGATGTAGCCCGAGTAGAGCAGCATGACGATCAGGCCGGGAATGAAGCCGGCCAGGAAGACCTGGATGATCGAGACCTCGGCCGCCACGGCATAGACCACCATGGTGATCGAGGGCGGGATCAGGATGCCCAAGGTGCCGGCGCCGGCCAGCGAGCCCAGGCTCATCTCCTCGTTGTAGCCGCGCTTCTTGAGCTCGGGCAGGGCGATCTTGGCGATGGTGGCGCAGGTCGCGGCCGAAGAGCCCGAGACCGAGCCGAAAATACCGCAGCCCAGCACGTTCACGTGCATCAGCCGTCCCGGCAGCCAGCCGACCCAGGGGGCGAGGCCGCGGAACATCTCCTCCGACA
Organism: Alphaproteobacteria bacterium 65-37; assembly: GCA_001897995.1. Classification (GTDB taxonomy): domain Bacteria; phylum Pseudomonadota; class Alphaproteobacteria; order Reyranellales; family Reyranellaceae; genus Reyranella. Next base: position 3,269 of record MKRV01000044.1, read on the forward strand.
GGCGCGTCCGGAACAGGATCTCGCCCATCCAGATGAAGAGCGGCAGGGCGGCGAGCGTCCAGGAATTGGCACCGCCCCAGGTTGTGGTGGCCAGGATCTCGCCTGCCGTCATCTTGCCGGCCAGCAGCAGGGAGACCCAGCCGCAGGCCATCAGCGACATGGCGATCCACACACCCATGCCCAGCAGCAGGAAGAGAACGCCGAGCAGCAGCAGGCCCATCTCGAGCAGTTCCATCGCCTAGACTCCGCTCTCGGCCGCGCGTTCGATGATCTCGTCCGCCGTCTTCGGCGGATCGCGCATGTAGCAGGGCTTGTTGCCCATCAGGACGCGCACGAACTCGTCGACGAAGGCCACCAGCAGCAGCACGACGCCGACGGCCAGCGCCGATTGCGGGATCCAGATCGGGATGGCGATCACACCCTGGGCGAATTCGACGAAGCGCCAGGAGTCGTAGACCATCTTGACCAGGAACCAGGCGAACAGCGCCAGGAACGCCCCGCCGGTGAAAAGGGCGACGAGTTCGATCAGCCGCCGCCGGCTGCCTTCGAAACGATCGACCACCAGGGTCACCCGGATCAGGTCACCGTGCTTGAAGGTGTGGGCGAGGCCGAGGAAGCACATGGCGGCACACAGCCAGCCTGCGATCTCGTCGCCGCCCTTGAGGTTGATGCCGACCTCTCGGCCGACCGACATCAGCATCATGACGATGCAGATGGCGACCAGCATCAACCCGGCGAGTGCGCCGCAGACCCAGTACAGCGCGTCGAGAAAGCGTCGCAACGCTTACTGCTTCCGGTAGGCTTCGATGAGCTGCTGGCCCTCGGCGCCGGCCTTGGCCAGCCAGTCCTTGGTGAGCTGATCGCCGAACGCCTTCAGCCCGGTCATCAGCTCGGCCGACGGCTCCAGGGTCTTCATGCCCTTGGCCTTGAGCTGGTCGACATACCAGCCGGTCTTCTCCTCGCAGAGCTTCCAGCCGCGCACTTCGGCGTCGGCGGCGGCCTTGAGGATCGCCTCCTGCTGGGCCTTGTCGAGCTTGCCGAAGGCCTCCTTGTTCACGACCACCATGTTCTTCGGCAGCCAGGCCTTGGTGTCGTAGAAATGCGTCAGAGATTCCCACACCTTGCTGTCGTAGCCGGTCGAGCCGGAGGAGATGAAGGAGTTGACGACACCGGTGGCCAGCGCCTGGGCGAGGTCGGCCGCCTGGATGGTGACGGGCACCATGCCGGCAAGCTCGGCGAGCCGCGTCGTGCCGACATTGTAGGCACGGAACTTCAGGCCCTTCAGGTCGGCGACGCTGTTGATGTCCTTCTTGGCGTAGAAGCCCTGCGGCGGCCACGGCACGGCGAAGAGCAGCATCATGCCCTGGGCCTCGAGCTTCTTCTGCACGAACGGCTTCTGTGCCTGGTACAGCTTCCTCGACTCGGCATAGGACGAGGCGAGGAAGGGCACGACGTCGGCACCGAAGATCGGGCTTTCGTTCTCCAGGTTGGACATCAGCAGCTCGCCGATCTGCGCCTGGCCGGACTGGATCGCCCGCTTGAGCTCCGGCACCTTGAACAGCGAGGCGTTGGCATGGACCGTGATGGTGAGCTTGCCGTCGGTCGCCTTCTTCACATCGTCTGCGAAGGCCTGAATATTCTCGGTGTGATAGTTGGTGGCGGGATAGCCCGTCGGCATGTCCCACTTGGTCTGCGCGGCCGCCGGCAAGGCGAGCAGGGTCGCGGCCGTGGCGAGCAGCAGTCTGCGCTTCATGTCTTGTCTCCCCGAAGATTCCCCTGTGCGGATCGATACCATCGGCCTCAGGAGGGCAGCAAGCGGCGATAGAGCGGCTGCAGCAGGGTCGGGATCAGGTAGATCGGGAACTGCACCGCCGCGATGAACAGGAAGATGTCGGGATCGGCGGCGACCGGCAGGACGGCCATCAGCAGGGCATTGTGGCGGCCGCCCGAACAGTAGCCGGCGGTGAGTGCGATGCGCCGGTCGAGGAAGGGCAGCATGCCGACGGCCATCACCAGGTTGCAGAGCAGCATGCCGCCGAAGGCGCCGAGGATGAAGCCGCCGAGCTTCACCGGCTCGGCGATGGCCCGGGCCACGACCCCGTCCATCAAGGGGATGGCGAAGACCATCAGGACCACAACCGCCAGGCCGTCGATCGTCGGCGCGGCCTCGGCGATCCGGCCCCTGAGAAAGCGGCGGATGGCCAGCGCCCCCAGCAGCGCCAGGGAGACGATCAGGGCCAGCCGCAGGCTGAGGTCGACGAAACCGATCTTGAGATCCAGACCCAGCAGCCACAGCGCCAGCGGCGGCAGGGTAAAAGGCACCAGGAAGTTGGTGAACAGCGAGATCAGCAGCGCCAGGGACGAATCGAGCCGCAGGAAAACGGCCGTCGTGGCCGCCGAGGTGATCCCCGGCGCCATGGCGCTGAGGCAGAGGGCCGCGACCAGGCCGGGCCACAGGCCGAGCGCCTGCCAGATCGGCCAGACGACCAGCGGCACGGCTATGAGGTTGAGCAGGGAGAGGGCGATTGCGAGGCCGGGACGGCGCAGCAGAATGGCGAGGCGGTCCCAATCGACTCGCGCCAGGGCCAGCATCAGCAGGATCACCGCGAGCGGCATCAGGAGCGGCCGCATGGCCGCCGACATGTCCTGGAAGAGCAGGCCGAGGAGCAGGGAGAAGGGCAGCAGTGTGGTGGCCTTTGCCCCCATGCGCCGCAGCACGCTAACGACAGGATTCATTGTTCCGACCCTAGCACGGCCGTTCCGCGGGAACTTTTTGCATTGGCGCAGGTCCACCATCCCGGATACGCATCCGTCGCGACAGGCGGCGAGACGGATCACGGTCGGGAGGCGGCGGAATGAAAGGCGTCTGGTTGGAAGATCTCACCTCGAGCGAAGCCCGGGGCCGCTTCGATCGCGGTGACGCTGTCGTCATTCCTGTCGCGTCGGCCGGGTCTCAGGGCGCGGACCTGCCCCTCGGCGCGGGCGCCATGATTGCGCGGGCGCTGGGGCAGCGGCTGATCGAACGGCTTCCCGTCGTCGTGGCACCGATCGTGAGTTTCGGCGGGCAGTGGATTCAGGCTGAGACGTTCAGGCAAATACTGTGCGAGGTCGTGGACGCTTTTCGCGCGCAAGGTGTAACGCGCGTCGTGCTCCTCGAAGCCGGACTTTCCACGGAACGGCGTCTGGAAGGGCCGAGCGGCGTATTGGTGCTGAGGGTGCAGGATGTGCCGGGCGGATTGATCGACCGTCTCCGCTCCGGTTCGACCGTCGAGCACGAGACGTCCATGGTCCTTGCCCTCGCACCGAGGAGCGTTCGCCCGGCGGCATCGGCCGGCGTCGGCGATCCCAGTCATGCGACGGCCTTCAAGGGGGAGCGCCTCCTGGCGGCATGGAGCGACGCCCTGGCGGCTATGCTCACGGCAGAATGGCCACAGCTCGACGCGTGAAGAAATGCCGGATTCGCTGGCGCGCGCCGGGATTGGCTGTCACAAACCAAACCCGCGATGCCTCTTCATTGGACGATCGATTCCAGGGAACGTCTGGTCTTTGCCGTAGCAGACGGCGATGTGACGCGCGCCGAGGTCGAGAATTATTTGCAGGTGCTCGAGGGCGCCAATGCGATGAGCTATCGCAAGCTGTTCGACGCCAGTGCCGGCGACACGTCGATGAGTCCCGAAGATTTGCTGGCGATCGGCGTGCGCATCCGCGAGGGCCATGCCAGGGGCGGCCCGCTGGGCCCGTTGGCCCTGGTGCTGCCCGCCGACAAGACCGAACTGGTGTCGCGCGTACTGGGCATTCTCGCCGCGGCCGATCGGCCGATGCGTGTCTTCGACTCGCTCGAGCCGGCTCGGCGCTGGATCGACGGCCTGGCCAAATAGCCGCCGGCAAACAGCCAATAAACAAGACAAACAGCAGGGCGTCCTCATCATGCCGATTCATTGGACCGTCGATCATGATCGGCAAATGCTCGTCGCCGAAGCCGAAGGGGCCATCACACTGACGGATCTCATCGAGTATCTCGATGCCGTGGTCGCTGCCGGCACCATGCCCTATCGCAAGCTGTTCGACGGCAAGAAGGCATCGTCGTTGATGACCGACGAAGACATGGCCGTGCTGGGCGTCCATCTCAGGAATTATCACGCCCGAGGAAAGATCGGGCCGCTTGCCGTCGTGGTCGGCGCCGACCAGACAGCAGGGTTCGCGCGGCTGTTCGGGGCACTGGCTGCCGCCGACCGGCGAACGAAGATCTTCAACACGGCGAAGGCGGCCCGCGAATGGATCGACGCCCAGCCGCAATAGGGGCCCGGCTATAGTGCGGGCCCAGAGACGGAGACGAACATGAAGCAACTTGGACTGACTTCGATCGCGATTGCCCTGACGATCTTCGGCATCGGCATCGGCGTCGGCGCCGCGCGCGCCGAAACGCCGATCCAGGCAGGGGAATGGGAAAGCACCGAGAAGACCACGATGGAGGGGGTGCAGCCGATGCCTGCCACCTCGAAGAAGACTTGCCTCAAGGGCGACGACGCCAAGCTCGAACGGCTGCTCTTCCCGACACCGGACGAGATCAAGCAACACAACTGCAAGTACGAGGAAGGGGCGAAGAAAGCCGGCGTGCTGAGCGCCACGCTCGTCTGCCCGCCCTCGGACGTCATCGCCGGCGTCACGGCCAAAGCGGAGATCAGCTACAGCGCGACAAGCTACGAAGGGCTGGGCCAGATCGAGGCCAAGGACAAGTCGGGCACGGTGATCAAGGGGAGCAGCGCGCTGAGCGGCAAGCGCCTCGGCGATTGTCCCTGATCGTGCGCCCGGCTGGTCATCATTTCTGCCACTCCATGGAGAAAGCATGAAGACGTTGGCCAAGGTATCGACCTTCCTGGTCGTGGCGGCGGTCGCCGGCACGGCCCACGCCCAGACGGCGCTCCAGCCTGGCCAATGGGAGACCACCGACAAGGGCGAGATCGAAGGCGGGGGATCCATGCCGGCGGCCACCAAGACGGTTTGTCTCAAAGGCGCGGACGCGACGCTCGAGCGCCTGCTCTTCCTGTCACCCGACAAGCTGAAGGAGGCGGGCTGCTCGGCCGAACCCGGGCCCAAGAAGACGGGAGTGCTGACCAGCACGCTGTCCTGCAAGTCGGAGGAGCGCGGCGAACTCACCGCCAAGGTCGAGGTCAATTACACGGCGACGAGCTACGAGGGCGTCGGGCGAATGGAGGTCAAGACCAAGGCCGGCAAGCTGGTGAAGGGCAGCAGCATCCTGACTGGCAAGCGCCTCGGCGATTGTTCCTGAGCAAGTCGCCATCTTGGCTCTCATGTTCCTCTCCCCCGCTTCGGGGGAGAGGCTAGGTGAGGGGGCGGCCGCAATCGCACGCTTGTGTGATTTCGGCGTCCTTCGCTTCCCCCTCACCCAACCTCTCCCCCGAAGCGGGGGAGAGGAGAATGAAAGAGTCGGCTGCGCTTGGCCTGTGTGCGATGTGCACGCCCAACGGCCATTGATATGCAGCGCCCGTTCCGTGCCGCTCTGCAGAGTTTGTGAAATTCAGGCAGGGCTTCATACTCTCCTCAATTGAAGACGCCGCGACGATCAATGCGGCCGACCGAGGAGGAGACGAGATGATGGCACGGGTTTGGCGTTTCACCACGGCCGCCGCGACGGCTGCGCTGCTGCTGATGCCGGGCAGCGGCTGGAGCCAGAAAGCGGGTGGCGTGCTGAAGATCCAGCACATGGACACGCCGCCCAGCGCGTCGATCCACGAAGAGGCGACGGTGTCGGTCGCCGTGCCCTTCATGGCGCTCTACAACAATCTGGTCGTGTTCGATCAGAACGTGGCGCGCAACAGTTTCGAGTCGATCGTGCCGGATCTCGCCACGAGCTGGGCATGGAGCGCCGACGGCAAGCAGCTCGCCTTCAAGCTGCGCGAGGGCGTGAGGTGGCACGACGGCAAGCCCTTCACCGCGAACGACGTGGTCTGCACCTTCGACCTGCTGCTCGGCGCGGACAAGCTGCGGCGCAATCCGCGCTCCGCCTGGTGGAGCAACGTCGAGAAGGCGACGGCCGAGGGCGATTTCGCCGCCACTCTCCATCTCAAGCAGCCGCAGCCCGCGCTGCTGGCGCTGCTCGCGTCCGGCTATTCGCCGATCTATCCCTGCCACGTTCCGGCCGATGCCATGCGCCGCAAGCCGGTCGGCACCGGCCCCTTCAAGCTGGCCGATTTCAAGATGAACGAGGGCATCAAGCTGGTGAAGAATCCCGACTACTGGAAGAAGGGACGGCCCTATCTCGACGGCATCGAGTATTCGATCATTCCCGATCGCTCGACCCGCATGCTCTCCTTCATCGCCGGCAAGTTCGACATGACCTTCCCGGCCGACATCACCGTGCCGCTGCTGAAGAACATCAAGCGTGACGCCCCCCAGGCGCAATGCACCATGCGCGAAAGCGGCGTCAGCACGAACCTGATCGTGAACCGCGAGGTGGCGCCGTTCGACGACGCGCGGGTGCGGCGCGCCCTGATGCTGGTGCTCGACCGCCAGGCCTTCATCGACATCCTGAGCGAAGGCGAGGGCAAGATGAGCGGTGCCCTGCTGCCGCCGCCCGACGGACTCTGGGGACCGCCGCCCGAGCTCTTGAAGACCTTCGTCGGCTACGGGGACGTGGCCAAGAATCGCGACGAAGCGCGGGCGCTGATGAAGGAGGCGGGCTTCGGACCGGACAAGCGCCTGAAGCTCAAGGTCAGCACGCGCAACATCGCCACCTTCAAGGATCCGGCGGTGATCCTGATCGACCAGCTCAAGCAGATCTGGATCGACGGCGAGCTCGAGATCATCGACACCTCGATCTACTACAACCGCGTCTTCAAGAAGGATTACGTCGTGGCGCTGAACCTGAGCGGCAGTGCCGTCGACGATCCCGACGTAACGCTGTTCGAGAACTATGCCTGCGGCTCGCTGCGCAACTACAACAACTACTGCAATCCGGAGATGACCAAGCTCTTCGAGGAGCAGTCGCGCGAACCCGACCAGGAGAAGCGCCGCAAGCTGGTCTGGGAGATCGATCGCAAGCTGCAGGAGGACAATGCCCGGCCGATCATCTCCTACGGCCGCATCGCCGGCTGCTGGCAGCCGGCGGTGAAGAACCTCACCCTGCATGTCAACAGCATCTACAACAACTGGCGCTTCGACGAGGTCTGGCTCGAGCGTTAGAGGGCCGAGGGGCCGACCCGCTCCAGTCGCCGGACGAAGGAGGGCGGTGTCATGGCCTCCACGAAATGGACCTGCAGGGTCGACCCAGGCGGAAGGGCGACCCTGCAGTGTGAGCTGACTGAAGACGACGGGCGGACGAACACCTTCCGGACCAGGATACGCGGCGTGTGCTATTCGCCCGCGCCCATCAACGGTCGGAACGACTGGGGCCCCGCCCTCGGCGACTGGTACTGGGACAGTTTCGGTGCGATCACCGGGTGGCAGGCCCTGTGGCATCGCGATCGGCCGCAGCTCGACAGGCTGCACCTCAATTCCCTTCGCCTCTACTGCATGCTCTCGCGGCAGATCGGTGCCGATGGCAGCTTTCCGTCGCCCTGGAACAGCGGGCATCGCTTCACGCACAAGACGTTCCTGGACGAGCTCTGCTTCGGCGCCCGCGTGCCGCCGCTCGACCGACAATCCAAATACGCCCTGGTCGGCATTCCGCTGCCGGCGCGGATGCTCTGGAAGGAGGATTACGCCCGGACGTCTCAGGCCGAGAAGGACTACTGGTACGGGGTATTGGAGGAGACCGCGCAGGAGGTCGGCCGCCATCCCGGCGTGATCGGCTTCACCATCCAGAACGAGCAGGACAACGCCGACGTCTGCTACGGCAATCCCGACCGGGCGCAATTCTGGTGGTCCCAGGTCGAGAGGCTGGCTGGGATCGTGAAGAAAGCGGCGCCGGACAAGCTGGTCGGCATGGCGACCCATGACGATCCGAACATTCCCTTGAAGGCGCTGGCCTACATGGAGGAATGCCCGAGCATCGACTTCTGGGGCGTCAACACCTACCAGACGGCGAACTTCGGCAGCGTCTTCGAGTATTACCGCCGGCTCGAGGGCGGTGCCCTGAAGCCGATCGTGCTGACCGAGTGGGGCATGCCGGCAACGGGACATCGCCGAGCGGATACGGCGACGGAAACCTTCCCCGAGTCGATCTACGAGGACACGGCCACGCGCTCCCGGGCGGCCAAGGTCGTGAAGCACATGGTGCCACAGGCCTACGACCACCCGCTGTGCATCGGCCTCTACTACTTCGAATACTGCGACGAATGGTGGAACCAGCCGAACGGCAAGCGGCCGCCCGAAGGGTGGAAGGAGAAGAAGGTCGACACCTGGTGGGGCGGGGAGGTGATGCCGGGATTCCCCAACGGCTATTGGGACAATGACGGGTTCGGGCTGCATTCGATTCGCCGCGGCGGCGCCTTGCCGAACAATGCGCCCATCTGGTCGGGAAACGGTCCGACGATGCCGATCGACATCCACACCGAAAGGACCGAGCTCACGAACGCCCTGGCCGGGATATTCGACAAGGTGAGGCAGCATCCCTGGTGATTCCCTGCCAGCCTCATCCAAGTCAGGTCTGACTTGCGAAATGGAGAGCTTTTGCTCGCGTGCCAAGCGGCGAGCGGAGGCCTAGGCTTTCTCCCAAGGAAAGTGGAGGAAGCGCATGCGTCTTTTCAGGACGGCGGCTCTGGTCGCCGCGTTTTCCGTTGCTTCGTTCGCCGCCGGGTCGGCGTTCGCGCAGGCGAAATATGGGCCGGGGACCTCGGCGGCCGAGATCAAGGTCGGTCAGACCATCGCCTATTCCGGCCCGGCCTCGGCCTACGGCCAGCTCGGCAAGGTCGAGGAGGCCTACTTCAAATGGCTGAACGCCAAGGGGGGCATCAACGGGCGCAAGATCACCTTCGTCACCCTGGATGACGGCTACTCGCCGCCCAAGGCGGTCGAGAATGTGCGCCGCCTGGTCGAGAGCGATCAGGTGGCGCTGGTGTTCAACGTGCTGGGCACGCCGCTCAACATGGCGATCCGGCCCTACATGAACCAGAAGAAGGTGCCGCAGCTCTTCATCGCCGCCGGCGCCACGGCCTTCAACGATCCGGCGAAGTTCCCCTGGACCATGGGCTGGCAGCCCAACCTCCAGGCCGAGACGGCGTTCTACGCCAAGCACCTGCTCGCCCGGACGCCCAACGCCAAGATCGCCGTGCTCTACCAGAACGACGATTTCGGCAAGGACATGCTGCACGGCCTGCAGATCGCGCTGGGCGACAAGGCCAAGACCATGATCGTCGACACCCAGAACTTCCAGGCGACCGATCCCACGATCGACAGCCAGATCATCGCGCTCAAGGCGTCGGGCGCCGACACGCTGTTCCTGTTCACCTATGCCAAGCAGGCTGCCCAGGCGATCGGCAAGCTGGACGATCTGGCCTGGAAGCCTGCGACCTACCTGCATCTCGGCGCGGCCTCGGTCGGCGCCACCTTCAAGCCGGCCGGCCTGCAGAAGTCCAAGGGCATCATGACGGCGGGCTTCATGAAGGACGTCACCGATCCGCAATGGAAGGACGATCCCGACGTCAAGGCCTGGGTCGCCTGGATGAACGAGAACATGCCGGGCGCCGAGCTGTCCGACAGCCTGAACGCCGCGGGCTTTGCCTATGCCCAGACGCTCGAGCAGGTGCTGCGCCAGGCCGGCGACAATCTCACGCGCGAGAACATCATGGCGCAGGCGGCCAATCTCAAGAACTTCCGCGTCGGCCTGCTGCTGCCGGAGAGCCGCATCAACACCAGCCCGACCGACTACCGGGTCATCACCTACATGAAGCTGCAGCGCTTCAACGGCACGAGTTGGGACTACGTCGACTGAAGGAGGCGGACGATGGTCGAGACGGCGATCGCAACCCCGGCCGACGCTACCCCGGCCGATTACGGGCCGGAAGAGGCCGCCATGCGGGCCTATTTGCGCGAGGGCGAGAAGCGGGCCTATGCGCTCGGCAATCGTGGGGCGATCCGCTTCACCGCCGACGGCGCTTTGCATCCCGAGATCGTCGAGGCCTACTGGCGGTGCGGCTTCTACGTCTTCGAAGGTGTGCTGAAGCCTGAGGAGCTGGCCGACATCGAGCGCGACCTGCACGACATCCTCGACAGACTGCCGGTCGAGCGCGGGGCCGCAATCGACGCCAGGGGCCGGCCGGCACTGGGGGCCGACTGTGCAGCGCCCAACCTGCTGTGGTCCAAGCCGCTCGGCGATCCGCTGGGAGGCACCACGCTCGCCAACGGCCGCCATCAGGTGAAAATGTTCGAGCCGCAGGCAGCGGCCGGTGCGCCCAAGGAGATCGTCTATCTCATCCTGGGGTCGCTGCAGTTCTCGGAAGCGGCGCTACGCGTCTACGGCCATCCCGGGCTGCTCAGCGTCGCCGCCGCGATCAACGGGCCGGATTTCGCGCCCTTCAACGAGGCCCTGTTCATCAAGGAACCGGGACGCGGTGCGTCCGTCGCCTGGCACCAGGACGGCGTCACCCATTGGGACAGTCCCGACTGGGACCAGGGTTCGCACGGCTTCAATTTCATGGCGCAGCTTTATGGCTGCACGCCGGCCAACGGCGTGTGGGTCGTGCCGGGCTCGCACAAGCAGGGCCGGATCGACATCAAGGCGGCGATCGCCCGCGCCGGCAGCGAGCGCCTGCCTGAGGCGGTGCCCATGGTCTGCAAGCCGGGCGATGTCTGCATCACCAACCGCCAGGCGCTGCACGGCTCCTTCGCCAACACCAGCAAGGACTGGCGCGTCACGGTGAATTTCGGCTTCCATCGTCGCAAGTCGGTGCTGGGCGTCGAGGCGGGCGGTATCCACAATGCCCGCGCCGTTTACGACGCCGACCGCATCCGCGAGCGCGCCCGGGTGATCGGCTACGCCATCGACGCCCGCCGCCGCCGCTTCCCCGACGAAACGCCGTTCGTCTATCGCCCGCACGCCGAGGCCGGCGAGACCTACCGCTGGGACACCACGGCTCGGGCGGGGCTCAGGGATTACAACCTGCTCGATCTGTCGATTTAGACAATGGTGTCATCCCGAGGCGAAGCCGAGGGACCTTTGTTGATCCGTAAAGGTCCCTCGCTACGCTCGGGGTGACACCGTCTTTTGTGCCTCAATACATCTTCGCGAAGAACTCGCCGCCCACTCTGTCTGAGATGGCGCGGAAGACGCGGCCCATGACTTCGGGCGTGCTGTGGCCGGGCATCGGCGAGATGCGGTCGATCTCCTCGAACACCGCCGGCGGGCAATCCTCGATCGCCACGCCCTTGAGCGCCGCCCACTTCTGCACCTGATTGAGGAAGCGCGGCGTGACGATCGGCACGGCGTCGCGGTTGAACGGATCGGCCATCGCCTCCTCGAGACCGACGAAGGTGACGTTTGCGGCGGCAAACCGGTCGAGGATGGCGCCGAGACAGTCGGCGGCGAGCGGCGTGCCGTGGATCAGCCAGATATGCGCCGGGTCGCGGCCGAACATGGCGCGCGCCGCCGCGGCCTGCACGCGCAGCTGTTTTTCGGCGGTGTCGACGAAGAGCTGCCGCACCCGCTTCACGCCATCGGCATCGCCGGCCTTGAGGGCGCGCCAGTGCGGCGCCAGGAATTCGGTGTCGTAGAACCAGATGCTGATCGGCGCGGCCGTGAAGCCGTTGCGGTCGAGATAGGCCTGCACGCCTTCGTGCTTTTCCGGCGTGTTGCCCCAGTTGTCCATGCAGTAGCGGAAGTAGCGTGTCGGCGCCCGGCGCGCCCACGGCTCGATCAAGGTTTCCGTTCGCTCGATGTCGGCGAGATAGTTCGGCACGGTCACCCAGTTCAGGTTGGCGTGATGGTGCGTGTGGTTGGCGATGTGATGGCCGGCCTCGGCCCAGTGGTCGAAGACGCCGTAGAGCTCGGGGCGCCCGTCGGCCGGGCTGGTGGCCGAGAAGGCATAGGTGCCAGTCACGCCGTGCCCCTTCATGGCCTTGGTCATCGCCTGCGTGATGTTGAGATGGCTGTAGCCCGCGGCCAGCGGCATGTCGGGCCAGAGCAGCAGATCGTCCATGCTGATGGCGAGCCGGATCGGTCCGTCGGGTGAAATCGGTTCTACCATCTACTCGTCTCCACACTTCTGTTCGCCGCTCACTATGCCGGCAAATCCGCAATCCTTCAGCCGCCGCAGCAGATGAGAGTCCGATCTCGCATCGAGCTCGAGCAGCGTGAGATAAGGATCGCCATCGAGACCGAGAGTCACGGCGAAAGCCGGCTCGGTCTTCAGGCCACGGTGACGCTGCGCCATGACCGCAGCGCGAAAACCTTCGCCCCCCAGCGCCAGCAACCGCCGCTCCACGGTGAAATGGCGCCAGCCGGGCTGCCGGACGACGGGGCGCGGATCGCCGAAGATCTCGATCGGCCAGCCGCAGGCTTCGAAGGAGGCGACGATCGGCCGGGTCTCGCCGGTCCATTGGCGAATGATGAAACTATCGAACTCGCCGGCGTGTGCCCAGATCGCCTGCGTGAAGGCCCAGCCCTCGTCGACCTCGCACAGCACATCGATGTCGCTGCCTGGCACGTCGAGGCCGAGCGGCGGCGTGCCCGCGACATGCGGATCGAACGGCGCCAAGGCTTCCATCAAGCCCGAGCGCGCCAGCGCCTCGAGATAGGGGAGACGCCTTGCTGCCGCCGGCATCGTGTCAGGTGAAAGCGGGCATCACCTGCTCCCCGAAGCGTCGCATCGAGGCGAGGTTCTGCTGGTGGTTCATGGCGCCGAAGCCGGTCTGGCAGAGCAGGTGCTGCACACCGACGTCGCGCAGCTCAGCGACCTGCTCGCGCACGCGCTTCGCCGAGCCATAGAGCGATCCGGTGCGCAGCACGAAGGGCACGGCTTCGGAATCGGGGACCTTGGGATCGGTCCAGGCGTTGAGCGCCGCCGGGTCGGGTTCGAAGTCCGGCGGATTGTGCGCCACGCGCACATGCATCATGTGGGTGCGCGTCTCGACCAGCAGCTCGGCCAGGCGGTCCTCGGCTTCGGCGTCGGACTCCGCGACATAGACGTTGCGCCACAGCGCACTCCTGGCCAGCAGCGTCGCGCGCGTGTTCTCGTCGTGGCCGCCTTCGTCGATGCCGGCGGCATAGGAAGCCCAGCGCTCTTTGATGCGCTCGACCGGCAGGCGTGCCGTCAGGATCGGCAGGCCGAGCCGGCCGCACTCCCTGAACGAACCGGGCGAAATCACGCTGCGCCACAGCGGCGGGCCAGGCTGCTGCACCGGCTTGGGCCGGATCGCCGGCACATGCAGCTTGTGGAAGCGGCCATCGTAATCGAGCGGCGCCTCGCGCCAGGCGCGCTGCAGGATATCGACGGCTTCCTCCATGCGCTCGCGGCTGTCGGTGCTGCGCAGGCCGTGACCGACGAACTCGTATTCGTTGTAGGCCGTGCCCTTGCCGATGCCGACATCGATGCGACCCTTGCTGAGATTGTCGAGCAGGGCGAGCTGCACGGCGAGGCGCACCGGATGATGGAACGGCGTCTGCACGACCGCGAAGCCAAGTCGTACTTTCTCGGTCTTCATCGCCAGTGCGGCTGCAAATAGGAGCGAATCGCAGTAGACGCTTTCACCGGTGAAGTAGTGCTCGGTCAGCCAGACATCGGAGAAACCCAACCGCTCGGCCTCGCAAGCCTGTGCGACGATCTGGTCTATGCGCGTGCCGTCTTCGTCGGGCGAGGGCGACATGGCGAGGGTAAGCCAACCGAACTGCATCGAACGCTCCGCAAACTCTTCGCGTGACCCCTGTTCCTATAGCATGCGGTCTGGCTTCGGGGAGCATGAGGGACTACCTAGGTCGGGTGCGTAATGTGCTGAAGAACGTTCTGCTGGTCGCCGTCACCATCGCGCTTTGCACGGTGGCTGCCGAGTTCATGGTGCGATGGCTCGACTCCGGCGACGATCTCGCGGCACGGCAATATCTCGACAAGATTCCCCTGGCGCCGGGCGTAGAGCGGTCCTGGTTTGCCGAGGATCCGCCGCCGCTGCCCAATCGTCGTGCCGTTCCCGCCGAATGGCGCGCACTCGATCTCGAGATCGCGCAGAGCGGCGTCAGCGGGCCGACGCGGCGGGCCGACGCCTTCAAGGCGTGGAACAGCGTCTTCGTCGGCGATCCCTGCCAGCATCCTTACCTGAAGGACGCGCCCGGTCGTCTCTTCGTCTACGACCCGCCCGACGGTTTGCCGCGCCCGCCCTACCGCTTCCTGCCCGACGCGACCTCGCCGATCGGCCTGGTGACGAATGCCTACGGCTTCCGCGGGCCCCCGGTGCCCCTCGCGCGGCAACCGAAGACCATCCGCATCGCCTTCATCGGCGCCTCGACCACGGTCGCGTCGCACAACTTCCCATACTCCTATCCCGAATATGTCGGGCAGTGGCTGAACCACTGGGCCGCCGCGCGGAAGCTCGATGTACGGTTCGAAGTGCTGAATGCCGGCCGCGAGAGCATCAACTCGAAAGACATCGCCGTCATCATGCGCGAGGAGGTGGCACCGCTCGAGCCCGACCTCGTCGTCTACTACGAGGGCGCCAATCAGTTCAGCCTGCGGTCGCTCGTGCCGAAGCTGCCGCCAACACAGCAAAGCTATGCCGAGCAGGTGGAGAAGAAGCAGCCGGGCTTCTTCGGGCGAATACTGAGAGACCTGGCCTACGAGTATGCGCTGGCGCGGCGGCTGCAAGGTCTCCTGGCTTCAGGCGAAGTTCGACAGGACGGTGGCGAGTGGAAGAAGCCCGACTACAAGCTGGTCTGGCCGCCCGGTCTCGACGAGCGCGACCCCGATCTGACGCGCGTCGATCTGCCGGTAAACCTGTTCACCATTCTCCGCGATCTCGACCGAGTCCGCACCGAGACCTCGGCTCTGGGTGGCGAGCTTGCGCTTGCGTCCTTCGTCTGGCTGGTGTCCGACGGCATGGTGCTCGATCCCGAACGCCATCGCGCCATTCTCGAATATCTCAATATCGGCCAGGCGCCGTTCCGCTATCGCGACCTGGCGCGGCTCGCCGCCTTCCAGAATCGCGTCTTCGCCAAGTACGCCGCCGAGCACAAGCTCGATTTCCTCGATGTGGCACGCTGGATGCCGCAGGATCCCAACCTGTTCATCGACGCCATTCACGGCACGCCCGAAGGCGTGCGCCTGCGCGGCTGGATCATGTTCCAGCTTCTCGTCCCGCTGATCGAGCGCCACCTCGCCGACGGCACGTGGCCGCGCAAGGAGTTTCCGCCGGCACCGGTACCGGCGCCCTTCAAGCCGCGGCAGATCACGTTCGATTGTAAAAAGTAGGGGCGATTGCGGGCGGGTTGAGTGCCGGCGGCACGGCGCCGCCGGCACTCCACACACCCACCCTGTGCCAGCGGTCGCAAAAGGGGGCTTCCGGAAGCCTCGCCGTTTCGCGTCGCGACTGGCGCCGCGGTTATAGTTATGTCGCAGATTCCGCGCAAACACTGATTTTGCCGACTTGAGAGTGAGGCGAGGGCCTGGCCGGGGGCCGGCGGGCCGTTTCCCCGGGGTTTTCCTAGGGTTTTGCGGGGCGGTGGCAGCTCCGTTGACAGGTTTCCGGGCACCGCCCACGCTTTTTCCCAAAAGCACAAGGCAAAACGGAGGAAACATGGCGCGGTTCGATCGTGTGATCCGGGGAGGCATGGTCGTGGACGGCAGCCGGCTGCCGCGCTTCCGGGCCGATATCGGCATCAAGGACGGGGTGATTGCCGAGATCGGGCGGATTGCCGCCACTGAAGCCGACGAGACGATCGATGCCGGCGGCCTGATCGTGGCGCCGGGCTTCGTCGACCTGCATACCCATTACGACGCCCAGCTCTTCTGGGATCCCTACTGCACGCTCTCCTCCTGGCACGGCATCACCTCGGTGGTGATCGGCAATTGCGGCTTCGGCTTCGCGCCGGTGCGGCCGGCCGAGCGTGAGCGCGCCATGATGTCGATGACGCGCGTCGAGGCGATCCCCATGGCCTCGATGAAGGCCGGCATGCCCTGGGACTGGGTGACCTTTCCGGAGTTCCTCGACAGCGTCGATGCGGCGCCCAAGGCCGTGAACATCCTGCCTTACGTTCCGGTCTCGCCGCTGCTGATCTGGGTGATGGGCTTCGAGGCGGCCAAGGCCGGCCGTCTGCCGACGCCGGAACAGCACGCCGAGCTGAGCCGCCTGCTGCACGAGGCCATGGATGCCGGCGCCTGCGGCTGGTCGGCCCAGCGCATGCTGCCGACCGGTCCGGCGGCGGTGCAGCGCGACTACGATGGCACGCCGATGCCGACCGACGTCATGCATGACGAGACCTGCCGCGCGTTCGCCCGTGTGCTGGCCGAGCGCAACGAAGGCTTCATGCAGATGCTTCTGGTCTCGGGCGACAATGCCCGCGACCGCGCCTTCTACGAAGAGCTGTCGACCATCAGCGGCCGGCCGATGATCATGAACGTGATCCAGGCCTTCGATCACCGCCCCGACATCCATCGCCGCCAGCTCGCCTGGCTGAAGAGCTGCCGCGAGCGCGGCATCCGGGTCGTGGGGCAGGGGCTCACCACCGACGCCGGCTTCACCTTCACGTTCGAGGACTGGAACCTGTTCGACGACGTGCAGGCCTGGTGCGATGCGACGACCGGCACACGGGCGGAGCGGCTGGCCAAGCTCGCCGATCCGGCGCGGCGCGCGGCCTTGCGCGAGAACCTGCCGATCACCGCGACCGGCCCGTTGCCGCAGATCGCCATCGTCGGGCCCAAGCTCGACAAGAACAAGCCGTGGCTCGACTACACGCTCGCCCATGCCGGCGAGAAGATGGGCAAGCATCCGGTCGACGTGATGCTCGACATGGCGGTCGAGGAGAACCTGGAAACGGAGTTCTTCGCCGCGCCGCCCAACGGCAAGATCGAGCACCTGAAGGAGCTGGTCGACGATCCCTACGTGCTGTTCGGCGTTTCCGACGGAGGGGCGCACACCAAGTTCCTGACCGCCGGCCGCTATCCCACCGAGACGATCTGCAAGGTCGTGCGCCAGCACGGCATGCTGAGCCTGGAGGAGGTGCATTGGCGCCTGTCGGCGCTGCCCGCTGAAGTCGCGGGCTTCCGCGGGCGTGGCGTGCTGAAGAAGGGGGCGCCTGCCGACATCGTGATCTACGACTATGACGGGCTGAAAGTGCTGCCCGACGAGATTGCGCACGACCTGCCGGGCGGTGAATGGCGCCGCGTCCAGCGCGCCTCGGGCTACAAGTACATTCTCGTGAACGGCCAGGTCACGGTGCGCGACGACCAGCCGACCAACACCCATTCGGGCCGGTTGCTACGCCACGGCGCGTGAGGCCGATCCAGCGAGGAGCGCGTCCCTCATGGACGCAAGCTTACAAAGATTCCTCACCCTGAGGAGCGGCCCTTAGGGCCGCGTCTCGAAGGGTCGGCTTCAGACTCGGTGCTCGTTCCCACCCTTCGAGACGCTCGCTGCGCTCGCTCCTCAGGGTGAGGCGGTGGTGTTGGCCTGCCCAAAGAAAAGAGTCCATGAACGGCGCGCTCCCAGCCTGCCGTGACGAACCGCTAGGAGCAGGGCTGGCCCTTCACCGGGACGCGCAGCTTCCAGCACATCACCTCGCGCTCGGCCGGCCGACCGGAGTTGCAGTAGTAGACGTCCTTGTCCTTCTGCAACCACAGGCCGCCCTGCACTGCGGCCTTGATCTCGAACCCGGTGCTGATCAGCAGTGCCGAGGAATAGGGCGCTTCGGCATATTGCGACTGGCAGGTTGCAGGCTTCGACGCATTTCCAGGTGCGGCCGGCTGCTGCGCAAAGGCGGCCGTTGCGGTCAGGCATAGCAGCCCGACAAGGCCCGGCAATTTCATGAAGCTCCCCCAAAATTCGCCGCGAACGATAAACTCGTCGCGGTTCAGGTGCAAGAACTTCGGCCCGGACTTTGACCCAGGCTACGTCTCCGTCGACGTCTCGAACTCCGCCGGCATGGTGATCTCGATCAGCTCGAGATCGTCCGAATGGTCGATCTCCTTATGCTTCACGCCGGGCGGCTGATAGACCGTCGAGCCGGCGACCAGCTTGTGCTGGCCGTAGCCTTCGTATTCGAAGATCGCCCAACCCTTCAGCACATAGACGAACTGGAACTCGAGCGCATGGCTGTGGCGCGGCGCGTCGGGATGCTGGCCGGGAACGGCGCGAATCACATGGGCGCCGACCTTGCCGCCCGTCAGCTTGTCGAGGCCGAGCGGACGATACTCGAAGAAGGGGCGCAGGCCGTCCTTCCTGAAGGAGTCGGGCCCCAGGTGATTGACGATACCGGGCCTGCCGGCCGCGGTTTCGTCCTTCAGTTTGTCCTGTTCGGCTTCTTCCGTCGTCGGAAACAGATCGGGCATGCCATCCTCCATCTTGCGTTGGGGACGAGCATGCGCCGATCGTAGCTGCCAGTCAGCAGATGTTGCTTCAGCAGAAGTTGCCGGCGGTCGGCTCGCGCAGACGCCAGCACAGCGGCTCGTTTTCCAACGGCCGTCCGGAGTTGCAGTAATAGACCTCGCGATCCTTCTGGACCCACAAACCGCCCGTTACCGCAGCCTTGATGTCGAAGCCGGCCGTGATCAGCCCGGCCGCCGACTGCCCCGGCACCGGCGTATATTGCGACAGGCAGAGCTTGGGCGGCGTCTGCTGCATCGGCGGCGGCGCCGCCGCCTGTTGCGCGAAGGCCGTTCCCGCGGCCATGGCGATTAGAAAAGCACCCACACCTAACGACTTCATTCGATCACTCCATCGAAGCACCCGTCGAAACGACGGCAACGGAGGTCTCCCGCCGGCAGATGCGTCTTCCCCAAGCTGCACCTGCGGCGGGAGCTCCTTCCCACACACCACGACAGTATTATTATTGCAGTAGAACCGAAAACACAAATGGGAGCATTTCGCCAGGACGAATCATCGCACCAACAAAAGTGCAGTGCGATTGCGATATATTTGTGGAATATCGTGGCGACACAATGATTTAGGCGATTTATCCGACGGTTTCACCCGTCTCAACTGGTCGCCGCGACGGGAGCAGGGATCAAGACATGACACGAACCACTCGTCGCTCCTTCCTGGGCCAGGCCGGTCTTGGTGGCCTGATGATCGTGTCGGGCGCGGGCTGGGGCGACACCGCTTCGGCCCAATCTACGGTCGATCTGCCGCTGCCGGGCGGTCCCGATCGCCGGGCGATGACGACGGCCTTTCCGCAGAAGGGGCCGATGATCCTGCAGCGCACCCGTCCGCCGCTGCTCGAGACGCCGTTCGAGGTCTTCGACCGCGGCGTCTTCACGCCAAACGACGCCTTCTACGTGCGCTGGCACTGGGCGGTCATTCCGACCGAGATCGACGTCGCAAGCTTCCGCCTGTCCGTGCGCGGCCATGTCGACAAGGAACTCTCGCTGTCGCTCAAGGACATCGTCGACGGCTTGCCGCGCGTCGAGCTGGCGGCGGTCAATCAATGCTCGGGCAATTCGCGCGGCTTCTCCGAGCCGCGGGTCGCGGGGGCGCAATGGGCCAACGGCGCGATGGGCAATGCGCGATGGATGGGCGTGAAGCTCAAGGACGTGCTCGATCGCGCCGGCGTGAAGCCCGGCGCAGTGGCGGTGCGCTTCGCCGGCCTCGACGAGCCGGTGGTTGCCGATGCCCCGAAATTCATGAAGTCGCTGTCGCTCGACCATGCGCGCGACGGTGAAGTGATGATCGCCTACGCCATGAACGGCGAACAGCTGCCGCTGCTCAACGGCTTTCCGCTGCGCCTCGTGGTGCCCGGCTGGTATTCGACCTACTGGGTGAAGATGCTTGATCGCATCGAGGTGCTGGCGACCCCCGACGAGAGCTTCTGGATGAAGAGCGCCTATCTCGTGCCCGACACACCGGGCGCCAACATGAAGCCCGGCCAGACCGGTCTCGCGATGGTGCCGATCACCAGCATGGTGCCGCGTTCCTTCATCACCAATCTAAAGGGCGGCGAAACCCTGAAGGCTGGTGCCAAGGTGGCGGTGCGCGGCATCGCCTTCGGCGGCACGACCGGCGTCAAGGCTGTCGACCTGTCGACCGACGGCGGCGCCACCTGGCAGCCGACGGTGCTCGGCAAGGACGAAGGCAAGTACGGCTTCCGCCAGTGGCAGACCGAGGTGACGCCGCCGGCCGGCGACCTCGCCTTGATGGTCCGCTGCACCAACGACGACGGCCTGGCCCAGCCGATGACGAACAACTGGAACGGCAGTGCTTTCATGCGCAACGGTGTCGAGACCCTGCAGGTGAAGGTAGCCTGACCATGAAGATCTCGCTCGCCACCGTAGGCTTTGCCGTTCCGCTGATCGCCGGTCTCGTGCTGGCCTTCATCGGCCATCCCGTCGTTCAGGCGCCGCCGCAACCGGTCACGGCCTCGGCACCAGCCGGCTCGCTGTCTGCCGCGGCGGCACCGCCGGCGACGTCGGGCTTCGTGCTGAATTCGGTGTCGGTCGAGCTGCCGACCAGCGATACGGCGTTTCCCGGCGGCGCCAAGGCCGACGCCATCACGGCGAACTGCCTGTCCTGCCATTCCGCCGGCATGGTCCTGACCCAGCCCGACCTCTCCAAGGCAGCCTGGACCGGCATCGTCGAAAAGATGATCCATGCCTACAAGGCGCCGGTGGCCGAGACCGACGTCGCGGCGATCGTCGATTATCTGCAGGAGACCAAAGGCGCCAAGTAGCTGTAGAGCCTGAGCTTTTCGCCGTTTCGCCGAGATTCTTCCCTTCGTAATCCACAGCGCTTACACTGTTTCGCTTTCCCGCTCCGAGGGATCTGGAAAGCATATGGCTCATATCAGACTGAATACCCATCCCAGCCAGGGCGGCCAGGCGGCCCCGCCGGTGGTGTGGGGCGCACGCGATCCGGCGGTTCGCGGTCCCGTTGTCGGGACGGTGGCCGATCCGGCCAAGCGCAACGCGATCGGCGTCCATTCCGGCAGCTACGGCATCTACCGGGCGCTGGCGATCGCGGCACAGGAGCTGAAGGCGGCCCATCGCCCGGACTTCACCAACACCTCGCCGGCCGAGCCGATCGGTCCCTTCGAGAGCTGGTTCGACGCCAAGAAGATCGTGTCGCTCGATCCCTGGGGCCACATGGTCGCCGAGGTCTTCGCCGACAAGCTTGCTGCGGGCTGGGACATCCGGCCGACCATCGCCGTCACCAAGGCGCATGTGCATATGCCGGAGATCCGCGATGCCATCGCGGCCGGCCGGCTGAAGCCCGACAATGACATCCTTAGCGGGGCGGGCGACGTCAAGGTGACCAAGGCCGCGGTCGAGCCGGTCTGGTGGCTGCCCGGCATCGCCGAGCGCTTCGGCGTCAAGGAGACCGACCTGCGCCGCGTCCTGTTCGAGCAGACCGGCGGCATGTACACCGAGCTCGTCACCCGCATGGATCTCGAGCTTTTCCTGCCGCCGATCGGCGGCTCGACGATCTACTTCTTCGGCGACGTGCAGAAGCTCGGCAAGCCCGAGACCAAGATCGCCTGCCGCCTCCACGACGAATGCAACGGCTCCGACGTGTTCGGTTCCGACATCTGCACCTGCCGGCCCTATCTCGCGCACGGTATCGAGATCTGCATCGAGATGGCGCAGAAGGGCGGCGTCGGCGTCGTCGTCTACAATCGCAAGGAAGGCCGCGCGCTCGGCGAGGTCACCAAGTTCCTGGTCTACAACGCGCGCAAGCGCCAGCCCGGCGGCGACTCCGCGGCGCAGTACTTCAACCGCACGGAGTGCGTCGCGGGCGTGCAGGACATGCGCTTCCAGGAGCTGATGCCCGACGTGTTCCATTGGCTGGGCATCGCGCGAATCGACCGCTTTGCCTCGATGAGCAACATGAAGTCCGACGCGCTGCGCGAGCAGGGTATCGACATCGTCGAGCAGGTGCCGATCCCCGACGAGCTGATCCCGGCGGACGCCCTGGTCGAGATGGATGCCAAGAAGGCGGCCGGCTACTTCACGCCGAAGAAGCCCGCCGTCGACGATCTGGCCAAGCCCAAGGGCCGGGGGTTGAACGAATGACATCCGGACCGCGGGTCTCCAGACCCGCTCATGAAGCGGGTCTGGAGACCCGCGATCCACGTGAGCTCACCTACCTCCGCAGCCCCGTCGCGATCCGTGAGCGCTCCGCTAAGGTCCTGAAGCACGTCGAGGACGGGCAGTCGCCCTGGTTCGCGCTGTCGAGCGACGGGCTGGAAGCGGCGGTGCAAGCCACGCTCGCGGTGACGCGCGAGCGTTTCCCCAACCCGGCCGCCATTCCCTTCCATTCGCGCTGGCGTCACTTCGAAGCCGGCGGCCGCGACCGCTGGTCGGCATTGGCGGAGCGGCTGGAGGGGCTGCCGCGCGAGGAGATTGCGCGCCGCCGCATGGATCTCGCCGTCGTGTCGGTGCTGCTCGATGCCGGCGCCGGGGCGGCCTGGAGCTATCGCGAGCCGGGGACCGGCGAGACCTATGCCCGCTCCGAGGGGCTGGGCGTGGCCAGCCTGCATATGTTCGCGGGCGGTGCCTTCAGCCGTGATGCCAAGGGCGATCCGCTGCGGGTCGATGCCGAGCGCCTGGCCGCGCTGACGCCGCTCGATATCGCCATGGGCTTCCAGGTGAAGGCGCACAATCCGCTACTGGGCCTCGAGGGCCGCGCCGAGCTTCTGCGCAAGCTGGGCTCGGTCGGCCTCGACCGGCCGGGCGCCTTGTTCGACATCGTCGCCAATGGAAATGCAGGCGGCGGCTCGGTGAAGGCCGAGGCAATCCTGGCGGCCGTGCTCGACAAGCTCTCGCCGATCTGGCCGACCAAGCTCGGCGACGTCTGGGAGCACCCGGCGGCCGGGCTGGTGCCGTTCCACAAGCTTTCGCAATGGATGAGCTATTCCCTCGTCGAGCCGATCGAGGGGGCAGGGCTCGCGGTCGAGGCGCTCGATACGCTGACCGGCCTGCCCGAGTACCGCAACGGCGGCCTGCTGGTCGATGCCGGGGCGCTCAGGCCCAAGCAGCGCGTTCTGCTGGAAAAGGCCTTCAAGCCCGGGGACGAGGCGATCGTGGAATGGCGGGCGCTGACGGTGATGCTGCTCGACCGCATCGCCGAGCATGTGCGCCTTCATCTCGGCCTCGACGCGGCGCGGCTGCCGCTGGTGAAGGTGCTGGAAGCCGGCACCTGGTTCGCCGGCCGCCGGCTCGCCGCCGAACGCCGCCCGGGCGGCGGCCCGCCGATCGCCATCGAAAGCGACGGCACGGTGTTTTAGAGGCATATCGTTGAAGAGAGCAGAACTGTCATCCCGAGCGCAGCGAGGGACCTTTACTGTGGCCTTAAAGGTCCCTCGCTGCGGTCCGCGTGGAGTAACCTCCACGCTGGATGACACATAGTGATGGGGAGTCGTTCTATGTCATTGCCGCATTCGATCCAGGTCGTCCGCCATCCGCTGGTGCAGCACAAGCTCAGCAAGATGCGCGACAAGGAGACGTCGAGCACGAACTTCCGCCGCCTGCTGCGCGAGATGGGGTTGCTGCTGGGCTACGACGCCACACGCGACCTGCCGCTGGTCGAGCGCGACATCGAAACACCCATCGAGTCGATGAAGGCGCCGCTGCTCGACGGCAAG
>MKRV01000045.1 GCA_001897995.1 Alphaproteobacteria bacterium 65-37
ATGGTCATGATGTCGCCGGCCAGCGCCACCACGAAGCCGGCTCCCGCCGACAGCCGCACCTCGCGGATCGGCAGGGTATGGCCGGTCGGCGCCCCGCGCAGCTCGGGATCGGCGGCAAAACTGTACTGCGTCTTGGCGATGCAGACCGGCAGATGGCCGTAACCCGCCGCCTCCAGCGTCTTGAGACGGCGGTGCGCTGGCCCGGCGATGGCAACATCTGCTGCACGATAGATCTCGCGCGCGACGGTCTCGATTTTCTGCGCAAGCGGCAGGTCGTCGGCATAGAGCGTCCTGAACGCGGCCTTGCCCTCGTCGAGGGTGGCGACAGCAGCACGTGCCAGAGCCTCCGCCCCTGCCCCGCCCTTGGCCCAGTGCTCGCAGAGATAGGCCCGGGCGCCGGCGGCTGCGCACTTCTCCTCGATCAGCTTCAGCTCGGCCGGCGTGTCGGTCGGGAAGCGGTTGATGGCGACCAGTACAGGCAGGCCGAATTTGCCGAGGTTCTCGACATGCCGCAGCAGATTGGGCAGGCCGCGCTCCACGGCGGCGAGATCCTCCTTGGCCAGTGTCTTCTCCTCGGCGCCACCATGCAGCTTGAGCGCGCGGGCCGTCGCCACGACGACGGCAAGCTCGGGCGTCAAGCCGGCCTGGCGGCATTTGATGTCGAGGAACTTCTCTGCCCCCAGGTCGGCGCCGAAGCCCGCTTCGGTCACGACGTAGTCACCCAGGGCAAGGGCCGCGCGCGTGGCGATCACCGAATTGCAGCCGTGCGCGATGTTGGCGAATGGTCCGCCATGAATCAGGACCGGATTGTTCTCCAGCGTCTGCACGAGGTTGGGCTTGGCGGCATCCTTCAGTACGGCCGCCATGGCCGGTGCGGCCTTGAGGTCGCCCGCCGTCACCACCTTGCCGTCGCGGGTCTCGGCAACGACGATCCGCGCCAGGCGCTTCTCGAGATCGGCGAGATCATCGGCCAAGCAGAGGATCGCCATGACCTCGGAGGCGGTCGTGATGTCGAAGCGCCCCTGCCGCGGAAATCCGTTGGCCACGCCGCCCAGGCTCACGACGATGTCGCGGAGCGCACGATCGTTCATGTCCATGACGCGCGGCCAGTAGACGCGCCGGCTGTCGATGCCCAGGGCATTGCCCCAGTAGATGTGGTTGTCGAGCATCGCGGCCAGAAGATTGTGCGCCGTGGTGATGGCGTGGAAGTCCCCGGTGAAATGCAGGTTGATATCGGCCATCGGGACGATCTGCGCCTGGCCGCCGCCCGTCGCGCCGCCCTTCTGGCCGAAGCACGGGCCGAGACTGGGCTCGCGCAGCGCGATGGCCGTCTTCTTGCCGATCCGGTTGAGGGCGTCGCCGAGACCGATGGTGGTGGTGGTCTTGCCCTCGCCGGCTTTCGTCGGGCTGATCGCCGTGACCAGGATGAGATGCCCCTGCTTGCGGCCATCGAGCGAGGCGAGGTAGGCACCGTCGAGCTTCGCCTTGTCTCGACCGTAGGGCTCCAGAGCTTCTTCTGGGATTCCGAGCCGGCCGGCGACTTCGTTCATGGGCTTCTTGATTGCGCGCCGCGCGATCTCGATATCCGACATAATCGTTCCTCAACCCGACAACTCGACTGGGCAGGACCCTAGCGGGCCGGCCCGGTCGAGCCAACTGGAGAGACCATGAAGAGCTGGCCCAAAATCGACGGTGCGCTTGCCGACAATGTCGACGCCAACTGGCTGCGTGAGCCCGCCTTGCGCCGCCGGCTGCGTGAGGAAACCGCAAAGCTGCCCGGTGCGGGCATGCAGATTTCGGCACACCAGGGACAGCAGATCGGCCTGCTCGCCCGTGCGATCGGCGCCCGGCGCGCCGTCGAGGTCGGGACCTTCACAGGCTACTCGTCGCTGTGCATCGCCGAGGCGCTGCCGAACGACGGCAAGCTCTGGTGCTGCGACGTCAGCACGGAGTGGACCAAGGTCGCGCGACGATATTGGAAGGAAGCCGGCCTCGATGGCCGCATCGAGCTCACCATCGCTTCTGCCCGCGATACCCTCGACGGGCTGCTGGCGCAGGGCCTGGCCGGACAGCTCGATCTCGCTTTCATCGACGCCGACAAGGAGAGTTACGACGCCTACTACGAGCGTTGCCTGAAGCTGGTGCGACGCGGTGGGCTGATCCTGATCGACAATGTCCTGTGGGGCGGCTCGATCGCCGATCCCGCCGACGTCGATGCGGACACCCAGGCGATCCGGGCCTTGAATGCCAAGCTCAAGTCGGACGAGCGCGTCGACCTCGTGCTGTTCGCGGTCGGCGATGGCATGACCGGTGCGCTGAAGCGTTGATTCGGGCGGATAACTCGGGCAGCGGCGCTTAGCCCAGCACTAAGCGTCGCCCGATCAAACACGGTGTCATCCCGAGGCGAAGCCGAGGGACCTTTCCTGGTCCGTAAAGGCCCCTCGGCTTCGCCTCGGGATGACAACGATGTGCTCTAACCGTTGCCGAAGATCGGATGCTTGACCTTGTCGCCCGGCTTGATGCCCAGCATCCGGGCGCTGCCTCCGTTGATCTCGAGCACGGCGCGGACGGGAAACTTGCTGGGGATGGGATCGGTCGAATAGGGCACGGCATTGGAATGGATGCTGCGGATCGTGCCGTCGGCGGCGATGAAGATCATGTCGAGAGGAATGACGGTGTTCTTCATCCAGAAGCTCACCGGCGCTTCCTGGAAGAAATCGAACAGCATGCCGTCATAGGGGCCGAGCTTCTCCCGGAACATCAGGCCGCGGGCGCGCTCGGTATCGTTCAAGGCCAGCTCGATATCGAACTTGATCTCGCGACCGCCCGTCTCGATCGCCAGCGACGAACGCTTGAACTGGATGTCCCCGCTGTTCTGCGCGAGGGCTGCGCCGGCCGCGAACGCGACCGGAGCGGCGAAAAAGAGGCGGCGGCCGAGCCGCGCTCCGGAACCTGCGAATGCCATGGCCATGGCATAGAGCGTGGATGGCGATTTCGTCAAACCGATGACGCTTGCGTGACAGCTGGTCTCTAACCATATTGGCGCCGCTCACCGGGGGGAGCCGCTCGGCGGCTGAGAGGTTCGCAAGAACGACCCCGGAAAACCTGATCCGGTTAATGCCGGCGTAGGGACTGGTGGCTCGCTTGGTCGTTCCTTCTCTTTCTGTGCGCAACGCACGCATCGCCTTCGACGGTCATCTGGTCGCCGAGCGGCTGTCGCTCGAGATTCCCGCCGAGCGCACGACTTGCCTGCTCGGCCGCAGCGGCATCGGCAAGACCTCTCTGCTTCGCTACCTTGCGGGGCTGCTGCCCGGCACGACGCGCGCTGCGCCGCTGGCCTATATGGCGCAGCAGGATCGGCTGCTGCCTTGGCTCAGCGCCCTCGACAATGTCCTGCTGGGCTATCGCCTGCGCGGCGACGAGGCGGCGCGACGCAAAGCCGAGCCGCGCGCCCGCGCCCTGCTCGCCGAGGTCGGCCTGGGAGACCGGCTGAACGACCTGCCGCGGACCCTGTCCGGTGGCATGCGCCAGCGCGCCGCCCTCGCCCGCACCCTGTGCGAGGATCGGCCGGTCATCCTGATGGACGAGCCCTTTGCCCATCTCGACGCTGTGACCCGCCTCGACCTGCAGGATCTCGCCGTCCGCCTGCTGGCGGGCAGAACGGCCGTGCTCGTCACGCACGACCCGCTCGAAGCTTTGCGCGTCGCCCACGAGGTTCGGATCCTGCAGGGAGCGCCGTTCACGGTCGGCCCGGCCATCCTCCCGCCAGGTGCCGCGCCGCGCGACCCGGCCGACCCTGAGCTGCTCGCCCTGCAAGCGCGACTGATCGGTGAATTGCGCGGTTCGGGGCCGGGAGATTTGCCGTGAGGCCGCTCCTGACGGCCCTGGGGCTCGCCGCTGCCTGGGAACTCCTGGTCTGGCTGACCGGTGTGCCATCCTACATCTTGCCGCCGCCATCGAGGATCGCCGCCGTCCTGGCCGATCGTTGGGATCTGCTGCTCGATCAGGCCCTGTGGACCGGCGCCGAAATGCTCATGGGGTTCGCTTTGGGCCTCGTGCTCGGTGCGGCGCTCGCCATCGTCTTCGCCGCATCGGCCGGGTGGCGCCGCTGGGCCCTGCCGCTGGTGATCGCCTCGCAGGCCGTACCGGTGATCGCCGTCGCGCCTTTGCTGGTGCTGTGGCTGGGCTACGGCATGGCCTCCAAGGTCGTCATGGCCGCCCTGGTGATCTTCTTCCCCGTGGTCAGCAGCCTCTATGACGGTTTGCGGCGGACGGACGAAGGCTGGCTCGAGCTGGCGCACACCATGGATGCCCCGCCGCGGGCCATCCTGCTGCAGATCAGGCTGCCGGCTGCCCTGCCCGCTTTCGCGTCGGGGGCCCGGATCGCGGCCGCCGTCGCGCCGATCGGCGCGGTGATCGGCGAATGGGTCGGCGCCAGCGCGGGGCTCGGCTACCTCATGACCCAGCAACTGGCGCGCGGGCAGACACCGCTCGCCTTCGCGGCCCTGTTCGTTCTCTGCCTGCTTGGCATCGGGCTCTATGCAGTGACCGATCGCGTCCTGCGCCGCCTGGTGCCCTGGCAATCGTTCCAAGGAGACTGACGATGAGACTGTTGATTGGAAGACGGTTGATTGGCCTGATGACGGCCCTTGCCCTCGCCTGCACGGCCGTGCCTGCCGCTGCACAGGACAAGGTTCGCCTGCTGCTCGATTGGTTCGTCAATCCCGATCACGCAGCCCTTGTGATCGCCAAGCAGCGCGGCATCTTTACCAAGCACGGACTCGAGGTCGAGTTGATTGCGCCGGCCGACCCCAATGCGCCGCCCAAGCTGGTCGCCGCAGGCCAGGCGGAATACGCCGTCTCCTACCAGCCGACCCTGCAGATGCTGGCCGCCGAAGGATTGCCGCTGGTGCGGGTCGGCGTGCTGGTTGGCCAGCCGTTGAATTCGCTGGTTGCACTGGAAGAGTCCACGATCAAGACGATCGCCGACTTCAAGGGCCGCAAGATCGGCTACTCGGTCTCCGGTTTCGAGGAAGCAGTCCTGGGGGCGATGCTCGAGAGTGCCGGGCTCTCGTTGAAGGACGTCACCTTGGTCAACGTCAATTTCGCCCTCACCACGGCGCTGATGAGCAAGCAGGTCGACGGCGTGATCGGCGCTTTCCGCAACTTCGAGCTGAACGATCTCGAGATCAACAAGGCCAAGGGTCGGCTCTGGCTGGTCGAGAAGCACGGCGTGCCGACCTACGACGAGCTGATCCTCGTGGCCAAGCGCGAGACCGTCGATGTTGGCCGCACCAAGAGGCTGCTGGCCGCCATTGCCGAAGCGACCGCCTGGATCAAGGCCAATCCGGCCGAAGGCTGGGCCCTCTTCGCCAAGTACGGCAAGGAATTCGACAACGAACTGAACAAGCTCGCCTGGAAGGACACCGTCCCGTTGCTGGCCGATGCCCCGGCTTCATTGGATCGCGCGCGCTATGAAGCGTTCGCGACCTTCCTGACGAAGCGCGGCCTGATCAAGCAGGCGCCGCCTCTCGACAGCTACCTGCGTGACATCAATTGACCGAAGATCACGCGGCCCTGATCTCGACGACCTGAAGGCCCTTCTGGCCTTCGGCGATGCGGATCATGACCTTCTGACCTGGCGCCAGAGAATCCATGCCGTGGCGCCGCAGCACGGCGGCATGGATGAAGATGTCTCCATCCGCCGCTTCGCGCGTGACGAAGCCATAGCCGCGCTCGTTGTTGTACCACTTCACGAGCGCCACGATGTAGTCGCCCATCGCGACGCCATCCGGTATTGGCGGCGGTTTCGGAGTCACGGCGACCGCCGTCGACGAATCGACGTCGATCACCTTCATGACTTGCCAGCCCTTCGGGCCGCGCACGCCTGAACACACAACCGTTGCTCCGGGCTTGAGATCCTCATGCCCGGATTGGCGAAGTGTCGTCACATGCAGGAACGCGTCGCTGTTGTCGCTGTCGAGGGCTAAAAACCCGTAGCCCTTTACGGCGTTGAACCACTTGACCTTACCACGCAGCTCAACCGACCCGGCGTCCCCGCCTATCTCTCCCTGTTGGGTCGTCATTCTTCAACGATCCCATGTTGTTATGCGGAAATCCTAGCATCCCCGATGGGCGAAGCAACAGGACATCTGAGAATTTGCACGCCAAACTAGTCTGAAGTTTCCGCTGAGGTGAATCAGATGTTCAAGGCTGACCTGTTCAAGGGCAAGCGTTTCCTCGTGACCGGCGGCGGTACAGGCCTTGGTCGTATGATGATGGAGAAGTTCGTCGAGCTGGGTGCAGACTGTGTGATATGCGGCCGGCGCGGCAGCGTCCTCGAAGAGACGGCCAAGGCGGTCATGGCAAAGCACCCCGGCCGCCGCGTCGACGTACATGCCGTCGATATCCGCGTCGCCACGGCCGTCGAGGAGATGATCGAGCAGATCTGGGCGACGGGTCCGTTGGACGGCCTGGTCAACAACGCCGCCGGCAACTTCATTTCCCAGACCAAGGATCTCAGCCCGCGCGCCTTCGACGCCATCGCCAACATCGTGCTGCACGGCACGTTCTACATGACGAATGCCTGCGGCAAGCGCTGGATCGCCGAGAAGCGCAAGGCAAGCGTGCTCAGCATTCTCACCACCTGGGTATGGACCGGCAGCCCCTTCGTCGTGCCGTCGGCCATGTCCAAGGCGGGTGTCGCCGTCATGACCCAGAGCCTCGCCGTCGAATGGGCTCGCCACGGCATCCGCCTCAACGCCATTGCGCCCGGCCCCTTCCCGACCGAAGGCGCCTGGGCGCGGCTCAACCCGCTGCAGGAAGGCAACGACACCCGCTACAACACCCGCAATCCCATGGGCCGGGTCGGCAAGCCGCACGAGCTCGCCAACATGGCGGCGTTCCTGATGAGCGAGGAAGTCGAGTACATCAATGGCGAAGTGATCGCCATCGATGGCGGCATGGGCATCATGGGCAACGGCACCTTTTCCAACATGATGGCCTACAGCGAAGATGACTGGCGCCGCATCCGCGAGCAGATCCAGTCGACCAACGCCGCCGACAAGGCGAAGCGAAGCTAGATCAAGCGCCCAACTTACGCCGCCGCGAGTGCTGCCGTCAGCGTGCGATGGAAGTGGACGATGGCGCTCTCGAAATGGCCGAAGGTGAAGGCGTCGTTGGCGCCGCTCGCCATGCCGCGCTGGATGGCCTGGACCACGGCGCGGTCTTCGAGAGCGCCGGTATTGCCCACAAAATCGGCGTCGCGTCTGGCTTCGGCAATAGCGGCAGGTTCGTCCCCACCGCCATTGGTCAACGTGTAGGTGAACTGCCGCGTGCGGTCGACGCCCATCGGCTCGAGAACCACCACGTTCGTATGGCGTGACAGAACGGTGATCAGGACATTCGGGAACAGGTGGTAGACGTAGGTCAGCAGCCCCTCGACCCGGCGTTCCGGAGGCGGCACCTTGGCGAGCTTCTTGATGCGCTGGAACGGGTAGGTCACGCGGCTGTTGCGGCCGAACAGGTCGATGACGTTGAGGTTGTCGAATCCGTAGGGCAGGAAGCTTTCCGGGTGCGTCGACTTGATGTGATAGCCCTCGATGAAGCTTTCGAGGAAGATCTTCCAGTTGACGTCGAAGTCGCGTTCCGCGGTCGCGAACAGCCGCTGGTCCGGCGCGATCAGTTTGTCGAGCCCCTCCAGCGGATCGCCCGCCAGCGCAGGTTCGTCCTGCGTCACGAAAACCAGGCCGAAACGCTCCGTCGCCGTCACCGGCACCAGCGGATGCGCCTCCTTGTCGAAGCCGGGAAAGCCGCCCTCGTGCGGGATGTGGCGCAGCCGACCCTCGAGATTGTATGTCCAGGCATGGTAGCGGCAAACGAAGGCCCGGGTACATCCGCTACCTTCGGCGACCTGCATGCCGCGGTGCCGGCAGGCATTGCGGAAGGCACGCACCTCACCGTCGACGCCGCGTACCACGACCAGCGGCACGCCGGCCGCTTCGCGGGCGATGTAGGAACCGACCTCGGGCAGAGCGGCCGAGGGGCAGAACGGTATCGGTGAACGCCGCAGCACCTGCTCCATCTCGGCCTTGAGGCGATCGGGCGAGCGATAATTGGCAACAGGCTCTCGCCAGACGGTGTCGCCGAGGTCGGTCGTCCCCTTGGCGATATGGTCGAGAACGCGCTGCGCCACGGATTGATCGTCCATCGCCGGCTTCATGCTGAATGTCCTTCCGATCCTTTGTGTTCGAGCATAGGGCCGGCGTCGGACGCTGCAAAAGAAAGCGATGCGACGACGCCTGAGCGCCATTCAACTGTCGGCCGCGAGTTCCGAGAGCAGCCAGCGCTTGAACGTCCGCAAGGCGGCATTGCCGGCCTCCTCCGGCCGGTGCAGCAGCCAATAGGCGCCGGTCGGCATGGTGGCCGCGACCGGACGGCAGAGCGCGCCTGCCGCTTCCCGATCGGCAAACAGCGGTGCCAGGCCGAGCGCGATGCCGGCACCGCGCTCAGCAAGCTGCAGGGCGGCTTCGAAGCTGTCGACCCAGACCGCCTGCTTGGCCTTGGCGGTCCCTGCTCCCGCCCGCTCCAGCCACAGTGGCCAGGCGAGCGGAAACGACACGACATGGATCATCGGTACACGCGCCAGGTCGGCCGGCCGTCGCAGCTTCAGTCGCAGCACGAACGCTGGAGCGGCCACCGGAACGGCGTGCAGGTCGAGCAAATGCTGGCTGACCAGGTTCGGCCAGGCGCCGTCACCGACTCGGACCGCCGCGTCGAACGATTCGTTCTCGAGATCGATCGGGCCCACCGAATTCTCGATCACCAGTTCGATGCCGGGGTGGCGCGCCATGAAGGCCGCCACGCGCGGCAGGAGCCATGCCGTCGCGAAGAGCGGCGAGACGCTCAGCCTCAGCCGACGATTTGCCTCGAGGCCGGCAAGCGGTGCCGTCGCACGGACTAGTTCGTTGAATGCGCGTCCCGTTGCCGTGGCGAGTGCACGGCCGACCGGCGTCACCCGCACGGTGCGATGGGCTCGCACGAACAGCGCACTGCCGACGGCCTTCTCGAGATTGCGGATGCGATGGCTGATCGCCGACGGCGTGAGATGCAATGCTTCGGCCGCGTCCTTGAAGCTGCCCAGCCGCACCACGGCGTCGAACGCCTGCAAGGCGAGCAGCAATGCCGGCTTCAACCGCGTTGCGGCGGGCAGCGGCTGGTTTGCCTTCAGGAAGCGCGGCACGGCAGTGGTGCGAACGGCCATGCAACCAAGTGTGCAGGCTGCTCGACACCCTGTCACGCCGCCTCCCATCGTGCGGGTCATGACGGCGCGGGAGCACCGATGAAGAGCACTCAGCGGTGGAGACACTCTATTCATTTGTCAGACCGAGTGGCCTGTGGCGAGCTTTCCGCCATGACCGACACCGATCCTGTCCGCGTCGAAACCGACGGCGCCGTCTCCATCGTCACCATCGATCGTCCTGCCGCGCGCAATGCCGTCAATCCACCGACCGCCCGCGCTCTGGCCGCAGCCTTCCGTCAATTCGACGCCGATCCTGAGCAACACGTCGCCGTGCTCACCGGTGCCGCGGGCACGTTCTGCGCGGGCTACGACCTCAAGGAGACGGCGGCTGGCCGGCGCGGCCACCGCGTCGAGACCGGCGATGGTCCCATGGGACCCACTCGCCTGGTGCTCTCCAAGCCGGTGATCGCCGCCGTCGAGGGGTATGCCGTCGCTGGCGGCCTGGAACTCGCCCTCTGGTGTGACCTGCGTGTGGCAGCGCGCGACGCGGTGTTCGGCGTTTACTGCCGCCGCTTCGGCGTCCCGTTGATGGATGTCGGTACGGTACGCCTGCCGCGCCTGATCGGCCACAGTCGCGCCATGGACATGATCCTGACCGGCCGTGGTGTCTCCGGCGAGGAGGCCGAGAGGATCGGCCTGGCCAATCGCCTGGCGGCGCCCGGACAAGCGCTCGCGGTTGCGTTGCAGCATGCCCGGGAACTCGCGCGCCTCCCGCAGGCAGCACTGCGCAACGACAGGCTGTCCGCCATCGAGCAGTGGAGCCTCGGCTGGGACGAGGCCATCTTGAACGAGTACAGACGAGGCATTGCCACGGTGGCGACCGGCGAAACCGAAGCAGGCGCTCGCCACTTTGCCGGCGGTGCCGGCCGCCACGGCCGGCCACTGGAGGACCGCTAGAATTGGATTGAGGCGACCTGTGGCATTCGTGCAACAGGCCCGAGATCATTGATACGAAAGGCTTTGCTGAACAAACAGGTTGTTGAGCATTATGCTTCACGTCACGTGAGTGCAGTGCGGCAAAGGCCGCGCCTCAATTGAGCCAAAGTGTCGTGGTGTTTAACTACTGCTCAACAACCAACCATCGGGTCCCTGCGAGATCCCATCGTGCCGTTCACCAGTAAGCCGGTCTCCCAGGAGTTCATCCATATGCCGCGTCGGCGAATGCTGACGATCGGCATCGCGTCTGCCGGCATGCTGCTTCCGATTGTGCCGTCCTTGGCCCAGACGATCGAAGCGCGTCAATGGCAGGGCGCCACGGCGGTGACCCGCCAGCCCGAGCATCTCGTCGCCAGCACGATCAGCGAATGGCGTAGCCTGTGGAGCCGGGTCGGCAGCCCTGCTCCCGACATGTTCGAACCTGGCCGCATGAATGCCGTCGGTATTTTCCTCGGACGCCGGGCGAGCGAAGGTTACGCCGTGAACGTGCTCTCCACGGCACGCCGTCGCGACCGGATAGTGGTCGTGTTCGAAGAGCGCATGCCGATGGAGCAGATGATGGCGCAGCGCGCCGCGCCGCGGCCGGTCGCCAGCACGCCGACGCCGGCGATGCCTTCCCTGCCCTCGGGCGCTGCCGGCTTCGCCGCCCCGGGCGCCGCTGCCAGCCTGCCGCCGCCGCCGACGGTGCGTCCCGTCGGCCATCCCACGTCGCCTTGGGCGATCGTGCTGATCAACCGGGCCGACCTGCCGGTCTCCGTCGAGCAGCGCCTCTTCCGCTGAGTCTCGGCCGCGGCGTTCGCCTGCCGCCTCTTCTCCCCCAAAGCTGTCACAATCACATTTCGCTCGTGGATAAGCGCGGCCACCTCTTTCATTCTCCTCTCCCCCCCTTCGGGGGAGAGGTTGGGTGAGGGGGAAGTTGAAAGACGCGGCGATCACACGAGCGCGCGTTCGCGACGGCCCCCTCACCTAGCCTCTCCCCCAAAGGGGGAGAGGAACATGAACGCCGGCATATGAACGCCGGCGCCGCTCAATGGGAGTGCCGCGGCACACCCTTGGTTTCCGAAATCCTCTGATAGTTCACGGCAAAGTCGAGGCAGGCGCCGCTGGCGAGCTGGCCGACGAATTTGCGCTGCAGCTCCTGCCAGGGCGTCTGGCTTTCCTTGAGCTTGGGCTTCCAGGCAGCCCGGCGCTTCGCGAGTTCCGCGTCGTCGATGAGGATGTCGGCGCGGCGCTTGCCGATATCGATCCGGACCTTGTCACCGGTCTGCAGCAGCGCCAGGCCGCCGCCGACCGCCGCCTCCGGCGAGGCGTTGAGGATCGACGGGCTGGCCGATGTGCCGCTCTGCCGGCCGTCTCCGATGCAGGGCAGCAGCAGCACGCCGCCCTTCACCAACCGGTCCGGCGGCAGCATGTTCACCACTTCAGCGGAACCGGGGTAGCCGACCGGGCCGGTATTGCGGACGAACAGGATGCTGTTCTCGTCGATCGGCAGCTTGGGATCGTTGATGCGGTGGTGGTAGTCCTCCGGCCCCTCGAACACGATGGCCGTGCCTTCGAAGGCATCCTTGTCGCCCTGCCGTTCGAGATACTTCTCGCGGAACTCCGGCGAGATGACCGAGGTCTTCATGATCGCCGAGTCGAAGAGATTGCCGGTCAGGACGGCGAATCCCGCCTGGCCCAGCATCGGCTTGTCGTAGCTCTTGATGACTTCGCCGTCGGCCGGCTGCGCGCCCTTCAGGTTCTCCTTCATCGTCTTGCCGGTGACGGTGAGCGCGTCGCCATGGATCTTCTTCTTGGCGAGCAGCTCGGCCATCACCGTGGGCACGCCGCCCGCCCGATAGAAGGCTTCGCCGAGATACTTGCCGGCCGGCATGCAGTTCACCAGCAACGGGATGTCGTAGCCGATCTTGTCCCAATCGTCGTTCACCAGCTCGACGCCGGCGTGGCGGGCGATCGCATTGATGTGCGGCGGGCAGTTGGTCGAGGCGCCGAGGGCGCTGGCCGCTACGACGGCATTCTCGAAGGCCTTGCGCGTCAGGATCTTCGATGGCCGCAGATCCTCCCAGACCATGTCGACGATGCGCTTGCCTGTCTCGTAGGCGATCTGCCCGCGCTGCTTGTAGGGGCCGGGGATCGCGGCGCAGCCGGTGAGCGACATGCCCAGTGCCTCGGCCATGCTGTTCATCGAGAGCGCCGTGCCCATCGTGTTGCAATGCCCGACGCTCGGGGCGCTCGAGGCCACCATCTCGATGAACTGCTCCATGTCGATGCGACCGGCCGCCAGTTCCTGCCGGGCATACCAGACCATTGTCCCGGAGCCCGACAGGCCGCCTGCGAAGTGACCGTCGAGCATCGGGCCGCCGGAGAGCACGATCGCCGGGATATCGACCGTCGCCGCCCCCATGATCATGGCGGGCGTGGTCTTGTCACAGCCCGTCGTCAGCACGACACCGTCGAAGAAGTAGCCGTAGAGGCTCTCGACCAGGCTGAGATAGGCCAGGTTGCGGTCGAGCGCCGCCGTGGGGCGCTTGCCCGATTCCTGAATCGGATGGACCGGGAACTCGATCGGAATGCCGCCGGCGTCCCTGATCCCGTCACGGATGCGCCAGGCGAGATCGAGGTGATGGCGGTTGCAGGGCGACAGGTCGCTGCCGGTCTGGGCGATGCCGATGATCGGTTTGCCGCTGCGCAGTTCGGCGAGCGTGAGGCCGAAATTCATGTAGCGTTCGAGATAGAGCGCCGTCATGGTCGGATCGCTCTTGGAATCGAACCATTCGCGGCTGCGCAGGCGACGCTTGGCGTCCTTCCCGTTAGCCTTCTCCTTCTTGTCGGCCATCCGTTCCTCCATATTCGTTCAGCGGAGCGTGGGAGATGGCCTGGGCGAAGTCCAGCGCCTCGCAGCGACGGCCCCGAACCGGGGGCACTGCTTGAGCTTCGGTCAAGCCCGTGACACATCTGGCGGATGGCAGAATTACCCTCACCGGCAATCGTCAGCCTTGGCGAGCCCCTGATCGAATTCAATCGGCCGAAGGAAGGCGACGGCCGGACCTGGCTGCAGGGCTTCGGCGGCGATTCCCAGAACGTGGCGATCGCTGCTGCGCGCCAGGGCGCAAGTGCGGGGTACCTGACCACGGTCGGCCAGGACTGGATGGGCGACGCTTTCCTCGACCTCTGGAAGGCCGAGGGTGTGGACGCCTCGCGTGTCGGCCGCCATCCCACGGCGCCGACCGGCGTGAGCTTCGTCACGCACACCGCCGCCGGTCACAAGTTCGACTACCTGCGCAAGAATTCGGCGGCATCGTTGATGACGCCGGAAGAGCTGGCAGTCGACTACATCGCCAGCGCCAAGGTCTTCCATCTGTCGGCCATCGGACAGGCCATCAGCGAAAGCGCCCGCCGCACCTGCCAGGCTGCCGTTGCCGCCGCGCGCAAGGCCGGCGTGAAAGTGTCCTACGACACGAACCTGCGGCTGCGGCTCTGGGATCTCGACGTCGCGCGCAAGGTGATCGACGCGACGATTGCCGAGTGCGACATCGCGCTGCCGAGCCTCGACGACTCCCGTCAGCTCACCGGCCTCGAAGCGCCCGAGGCCATCGCCGACTACTATCTCGGACTGGGGGCGCCGCTGGTGGCGCTCAAGATGGGAGCCGAGGGCTGCCTGATCGCCACTCGGGCCGAACGGACACGCCTTCCGCCGTTCACGGTCGAGGCGGTGGACGCCACGGGTGCCGGCGACACGTTCGACGGCGCCTTCCTGGCCCGGCTGCTGGCCGGCGACACGCCGGAAACGGCTGCGCGCTACGCCAATGTCGCGGCGGCCCTGTCGACGACGGGCTATGGCGCGGTGACGCCTATTCCGCGGGCGGACGCAGTCCGGGCTGCATCGAAGAGCGCCTGACGCCCGGCAGCAGGGCCCGCGTCAGGCGGCCGAGCACCGTCACCTGCTGGGCGATCCAGCCCCGACCATTGTCACGGTCGACGGCAGCATCGTCGACGCCCGTCGGCCGGTGCTTGTTGTCGTAGATCGCCGTGCCGAACAGGATGTCCCAGATCGGGAAGACCGGCGCGAAATTGTGGTCCTGGATGTGGCGCTCCTCCGGCGTGGAGAGCGCGTGATGCAGACGATGGAAGCGCGGTCCGACCAGCAGGCGTTCGCCCAGGCGGCCGAAGCTCATATCGACATTGGCATGCGACCAGCTTTCCACGAGGCGGCCGATCATCAGGATCATGACGTATTCGCCGGGCTGGACGCCCACGAGCTGGGAGAACAGGACCAGCGCCAGGGTGATCAGCAGGTCGTCGAGGACGTGGTTGCGGTCGTCGGTCCAGACGGTCATGCGGCGCTGGCTGTGATGCAGGCTGTGCAGCGCCCACCACCAGCCGAAGCGGTGCTGGGCGCGGTGCAGCCAGTAGGCCGCGAAGTCGTAGAGGAAGAAATAGACCAGGAAAGACGCGAGCGCGTTGTCGCCCAGCCCGGGCAGGATCCGCTCGAGGCGCGGCGGCGCGACGCCCCAACTGCGCACCAGCAGCTCGATGTGCTGCACCAGGGGATAGGTCAGGATGAAGATC
The DNA here is from genome assembly GCA_001897995.1 of Alphaproteobacteria bacterium 65-37. Classification (GTDB taxonomy): domain Bacteria; phylum Pseudomonadota; class Alphaproteobacteria; order Reyranellales; family Reyranellaceae; genus Reyranella. The sequence goes on from MKRV01000045.1 coordinate 14,807, forward strand.
GCAAGCGGAACGACGCCGAGCTTGTTCAGCACCGTATAGATCTGGTCGACCCGGATCAGCCGGTCATCGGGGCCGGATTTCTCCAGCGGCCAGCGCCGCTCGAAGAAGCGCATGCCGATCGCGATGATTGCGATCTGCACGACGCCCAGCATGACGAACTCGACGGCGCTGTAGCCCGGCTCGTACCAGGCCATCAGGCCGAACTGGAACAGCAAGGGGCTGACGAAGGTCTCGAACAGCCAGGCCTGGGTATCGACCCAGAGATCGGTGAGCACGCGCATCTGCGTGCCCGTTAACGACGATCGGCCGCCGTCGATGCCGCGCGGACCGGCCCGGCTCCGGGAGTTGCCGTTCCCTTCAGCATGAACACGCCGTGCGGCGACTTGCCGACCGGGATATTGGCGACGACCTTGAGCTGCTCGATGTCAACAATCGCGACCCGTCGCAGGAACCGCTGGGTCACCCAGAGCTCCTTGCCGTCCGGGGTGATGTCCATGCAGTCGGGGCCGCCTGGGATCCGGATGCTGCCGGCAACGCGCATGTCGCCGGTCGTGTCGATCAGCGACACCGTCCCTTCGACCCGGTTGCTGAGGAAATAGTGCTTGCCGTCGCCCTTGGGCCAGAAGTTGTGCGCTCCCCTGCCGGTCTGCAGGCGGCCGGTGACGGTGCCGTCCTTGGGATCGACGGAGACGATGCCGTCCTCGCCGGTCAGGGCGACCAGCAGGCGCTTATTGTCCGGCAGCATGATGACGCCGGCCGGCGCATTGCCGATCGGGACATTCCACTTGAGCGCCTGCGTTTCGAGGTCGAAGGCCGCCAGGCGGCCGCTCTGCTGCAAGGTGACGAACACCGTCTTCGACTCGGTGTCGAACGTCAGGTGGCTCGGCAGGCCGTCGATGAAGGTGCGGCTGGCCAGACGGAAGCCGTCGGCATGGTAGATGTCGACATGGTCGAGCCGGTAGGCCGCCGTGACGAACCATTTGCCGTTCGGGCTGAAACCCAGGTGATAGGGATCGATCACGTCCTTGACGACGCGCTTGCGCTCGCCGGTGTTGATATCGAGGCCGAGCAGCTCGTTGGTCGCGGTAGAGCCGATCAGCACCTCCTTGCCGTCCGGAGAGACGATCAAGTGGTGCGGCTCGCGGCCCACCGGCTGGCGGGCGATCTCGGTGCGCGTGCTGCGGCTCAGGATGCTGTAGGAAGCTTCCTCGGAGTTGAGGATCAGCACGGAATCCGCCCGCGCAGCGCCGCCTGCCACAAGCGAAAGCGCCAATGCCGCGAACGACAATCTTTTCATTAGGGTGCCCACACTGCCAGATTCCGACTTGAAGCACCTTTTTGGGGCGTGCGCTAGGGTCGTTTGAGTGACGAAGCCGCGGCGGCCAGTCGCTCGATCCTCGCCCAGTCGCGGGCCGCAACTGCGTCCTTGGGGGCGACCCACGAACCTCCGACACAGGCCACGTTCGGCAGGGCAAGGTAGGCCGGCGCGGTTTCCGCCCCGACGCCGCCGGTCGGACAGAATCGCAGGCCGGCCAGGGGCGCCGCTGCTGCCTTCAGCCAGCCAGTGCCTCCGGCAATGTCGGCCGGAAAGAACTTCAGGAGGTGGAAGCCGCGGTCTGCAAGCGCCATGGCTTCGGAGATCGTCTGGACGCCTGGCAGGAAGGGAAGCCCCGACGTCCCGATTGCCTTGGCCAGGTCAGGCGTGCAGCCTGGGCTCACCCCGAAGCGGGCTCCTGCCCGCTGCACCTGCTCGAGCTGGCCGGGATTGAGCACTGTCCCTGCGCCGACAATGGCATCGGGTACTTCTTGCGCGATCAGTTCAAGAGCCGCCAGGGCGGCCTCCGTGCGCAAGGTGATTTCCAGGACCGGCAGGCCGCCCTTGACCAGCGCCTTTGCCAGAGCCACCGCCGTCTCTGGTTCCTGGATCGTCAGGACCGGAATGACCGGGGCCCGGCCGGCAATGGCCGCAATGTCCATGGTCAGACGCTCCAGCCGCCGTCGATGACGTTCACCGTGCCGGTCGTGAAGGCGGCTTCGTCACTTGCCAGGTAGATCGCGAGTGCAGCGATCTCCTCGGCCGAGCCGAACCGGCCCGTCGGCTGGCGCTGCAGGAAGAATTGCTTGGCGTCGGCACCGCCACCCAGGGCCGAGATGCGGTCGTCGAGGGACGGCGTCTGGACCGTGCCCGGGCAGATCGCATTGCAGCGTATGCCCTTGGCTACGTAGTCGACGGCGACCGACTTGGTGAGGCCGATGACAGCCGCCTTGGTCGTCCCGTAGATGCAGCGCAGCGCCGCCCCCTTCACCGACGAGGCGGCCGACGACATGTTGATGATCGAGCCGCTGCCCTTGCCCAGCATTCCCGGGAGGAAGGCCTGGATGGTCCAGAACATGCTGCGGACATTCAGGTCGAAGGCGAACTGCCACTGCTCGTCGGTGGCATCGAGAACGGCACCGTGATGGACAAAGCCCGCGCAGTTGAACAGGACGTCGACTGGCCCGGCCTCGGCCGCCAGCTTTCCGATGGCTGCCTTGTCGAGGACGTCGAGCTTATGCGCCGTCACCCCGTCCACGCCCTCGAGGGCCTTGAGCTTCGCGGCATCGACGTCCGTCGCCCACACCTTTGCGCCCTCGCGGGCAAAGGCGCGGGCCGTGGCGGCCCCGATACCCTGCCCGGCCGCCGTCACGACGCAGATCTTTCCCCTCAGGCGCATTCGTTACTCCCCGGCGCTGCCAGTCGCTGACTGGTCAGCCGCTACTTGATGAGGCCCTTTTCCTTGTAGAATTTCTCGGCACCGGGATGCAGCGGGATGCCGAGCCCCCGCAGCGCCGTCTCGAACCTGATTGCCTTGCCTTTGGCATGCCCCGAGTCGAGCAGCTTGCGGGTGCTGGGGTCCCACAGGGCTGCCGTAACGGCGTAAATGAGCTGCTCGGTCTGCTTGGTCGAAGTCGTCCAGATGGCGTTCACACCCACGGTCTTGACGCCGGCTACATTTTTATAGGCGCCGTCAGGAATCTCGTCGATGCCGAAAAAGCTGTACTTCCGGACAAGCTCATCGGCCTCGGGGCCGTCGATCGGCACGAGCTCGATAGCCGTGGTCGCCGCCAGCTCGGAGATCGCTCCGTACGGCCAGCCGCTCACACTGAAAAAGGCGTCGAGCTGGCCATCCTTGAGCTTGTCGGCCGCCTGCTGGGTCTTCAGGTACTCGGCCTTGAGGTCTTTCTCGGTGAGCCCGTAGGCACCCAGTATCAGCCGGGCATCGACCAGGGTGCCCGATCCCGGCTCGTCGAGCGACAGGCGCTTGCCTTTCAGATCCTTGACCGACTTGATGCCGGAATCCTTGCTGGCCACGAGATGGAAGCTCTCGGGATAGAGGCTCGCAATGGCGCGCAGGGTGTCGGCCCTGGGGCGCCCTTCGTAGATGCCGGTGCCGGTAAAGGCCCAGTAGCCGATATCGGACTGGACGAAACCCGACTGCATCGAGCCGGCGGCGATGGCAGCGGCATTCGCCACGGAACCGTTCGAGGCCACGGCCGTCGCGACGAGGCCCGGAACGCCACAGGAGCCGCCGTCGGCACAGGCCCGCGAACCAGGCGGATTGGAGATCGCGTTGGCGATCAGGCCGCCGATGGGAAAGTAGGTGCCTGCCGTCGCGCCCGTGCCGATGCGGAAGAAGGTGATGTCCTGCGCGCGGACAGACGGGCCGCCGAGCGCAACAGCCCCCAGGCCGCCCAACAGTGCGGTCCTGCGATTGATCAGCATTGTCAGGCCTCCATGACGACGGCGATTAAACCGCGTCCTCCGCAGACCTGCAACGACGACTGCTCAATTCACACCGATCGCCCGGCTGAGCGTCGGGCCGATCTCGTCGTGGATCACGAGATCGGCGCTCTCGTCCTGATCGGTCGGGTCGCGATTGAGAATCACCAGCCCGGCGCCGTTGCGCTTGGCCATCTGGGGAAAGCCTGCAGCCGGGTAGACGACGAGGGAGCTGCCCAACACGATGAGGAGGTCGCAGGCCAGCGTCTCCTCCTGCGCGCGGATCATCGGGATTTCGGGCATCGCCTGCCCGAACGAGATGGTGGCCGTCTTCACGATGCCTTCGCACTTCGCGCAGAGCGGCAGCTCGCCTTTGTCCAAGAATGCCTTGCGGATGGGGGCCAGCTCGTGGCGGTGGCCACAGTCGAGGCAACTGGCGTAGGTCGCATTGCCGTGCAGCTCGATCACCTTGGAGTCGGGGACGCCGGAGCGCTGATGCAGGCCGTCGACGTTCTGCGTGATGATGGCGCTCATGTGCCCCTGCTCGACCAGCTTGGCGAGCGCGCGATGGCCGGCGTTCGGCTCGGCGGTCAGCATGGTCTCGTCGGTGGCGAACTTCCGCCGCCAGGCTTCGCGCCGCATTTCGTCGGACGCCATGAAGTCGTCGAAGTAGATCGGCTTGTAGCGGGTCCAGATGCCGCCCGGCGAACGGAAATCAGGGATGCCCGACTCCGTGGAGATACCGGCGCCGGTAAAAGCCACGATGCGCTTGGCGAACACGATCATGTCATGCAGGCGTTCCCAATTGTCCATAGAACCTCCTCGCAGCGCTCGGCGCCGCGGCAGGCTCTCAGGATAGCCAGCGCTTGCGCCTCTTGTAGTGCTTGGTGTCGCGGTAGGACTTTCGCGCGCCGCCTTCGTTCAAGCCAAGGTAAAATTCCTTGATGTCGGAATTGTCGCGCAGTTTGTCGGCCGGCCCTTCCAGCACGATGCGGCCGTTTTCCATGACATAGCCATGGTCCGCCACGCCCAGCGCCATGGTCGCGTTCTGCTCGACCAGCAGAACCGAGAGCTTCTCCTGCCGCACCAGTCTGTCGACAATGCCGAAGATCTCCTCGACCAGCATCGGCGCCAGCCCGAGCGACGGCTCGTCGAGCAGAACCACCTTCGGCCGGCTCATCAAGGCGCGGCCGATCGCCAGCATCTGCTGTTCGCCCCCCGACAGATACCCCGACTGCTGATGCCGCCTTTCCTTCAGGCGAGGAAAGTACGCGTAGACCAGCTCGATCCCCTGCTTCACCACGGCGCCGTCCTTCTGGACGTGGCCACCGGCGATCAGGTTCTCCTCGGTCGTGAGGTGCTCGAAGACCCGCCGGCCCTCGAAGACCTGGACAAGGCCGAGGCGCGTGACGTCGTGGGCGCGCATGCCGTCGATGCGGCGGTCACCCAGCTGGATGGTGCCCTTCGTGACCTCGCCGCGTTCGCCGTGCAGCACGCCCGAGATCGCCTTCAGGGTCGTCGTCTTGCCGGCGCCGTTGGCCCCCAGCAAGGTCGTGATGGCGCCTTCGCGGACATCGATCGACACCCCCTTCAGGACGAGGATGACGCGGTCGTAAACGACTTCGATGTTGTTGATGGTGAGCATCGCCCGTCGGGCGGCGATTGCGCGCCACCCGCCCATTGGTTCGTCGCTGCGCTGTTTCGATCAGGACTTCTTCGCGTCGGCGTCGAGATGCTTCTGGATCAGCGGCCGGTAGCCCTGGAACCAGTCCTTGCTCTTCACCAGCTTGCCGCCCTTCACCGTCCAGATCTGCACCCAGCCGCCGCCTTCATGGTCGGCCGGGGTGATCTCCATCGGCGGCACCAGGCCCCCCAAGGTGAAGCCCTTGATCGCCTCCATGCCCTTCTTCACTTCTTCAGGAGTCGGCGCGGCGCCGTTCTTGGCCTTGATCGCATTCTTGACGGCTTCGACATGCAGGGCGGCAATCAGGACGCCGCGATTGTAGTAGACGGTCGAGTCCATCTCCTTGGGGGCGGCCTTGCCCTGCGCCTTGTACATCGCCTCGATGTCCTTCAGGACGGGGAAGTCCTTGCCGACGCCGGCGAACTGGATGGTGTTATAGCCCTCCGCTGCGCCCATGCCGCCGGCGGCAATAATGTCGGCCTCGGCGCTGCCCCAGACGAAGGCGACCACCTTGGAAAGCGGGAAGCCCTTGCCTTTCAGCTCCTTGATCGCGACCGACGGGGCACGTCCGAACAGATGGGCGATCACGAAATCGGGCTTGAAGCGGCCGGTGATGTCCAGGATCTGCGCGCCCATCTCGACGCCTGGCGCCGGTACGGCAAAGGTCCTCATCTCGAAGCCCTCGTCCTTGGCGAGATCTTCGAGAATCGGCAGCGGCTCCTTGCCCGCCGGGTTGTCGTAGAAGATGTAGGCGATCTTCTTGCCCTTGAGGCTGCCGCCCAGGCGTTCCTTGGCGAAGGCCACGGCGGCGCCGGCCTGCGACCAGTAGCTGGCGGCGATCGGGAAGGTATAGGGGAAGCGCTTGCCGTCGGCCGACGCCGCCGTGCCGAAGCCCGGCGACGTTCCGAGGATCTTGTCCTCTTCCAGCTTCTTGTTCAGGGCGGCGGTCTGCGGTGTGCCGTACAGGCCCTCGAGCACCGCCCCTTCCTTCTTGAAGCGCTCATGCGCCTCCATCGCCGGCGGCACCTTGTACTCGTTGTCGATCTCGATGACCTTGATCTTGAAGCCTTCGACCCCGCCCTTGCTGTTCACCAGCCCGATATAGTCGTGGTAGCCGGGACAGAGATTGACGCCCACTGTTGCCGTCGGTCCGGTGCGGTCGCACTGGAGGCCGAACACGAGTTCTTTCTGCGCGAAGGCCTGCCCTCCGCCGAACACAAGGGTTGCGGTGGTCGCCGCGACCCCAAGCCAACTCCTCACGAACCTCGTCATGGGTTCCTCCCTTCGCTATTGCGCCCCTCTAGTACGAGAAGGGCCAGACCCGGAAATAACTCCGGACATTGCGCCAGAGCCTGTTCAGTCCTTCGGGCTCGACGATGAGAAAGAAGATGATCAGGCCGCCGAAGACTCCGAGCCGCAGACCGGAGATGACGTTGGCCATTTCCGCCTGGGTGAAGAACAGCGACCCCACATCCTCCATGAACAGACGGATCACGATCGGCAGCAGGGTCACGAAGATCGCGCCGAAGATCGATCCGAGCACCGAGCCCAGCCCGCCGATGATGATCATCGCGAGGTAGTCGATCGACACGATCAACTGGAACTGCTCGTAGTTGGCGATGCCGAAATAGTAGGTGTAGAGCACGCCACAGACGCCGGCGTAGAAAGAGGAGATCGCGAAGGCGAGCAGCTTGTAGCGATAGATGTTGATGCCGATGATCTCGGCGGCGATGTCCTGGTCGCGGACCGCGACGAAGGCCCGGCCGATCCGGCTGCGCGCCAGATTGAGGGTGGCCACGATCGCCAGCACGGCGAAGAACAGCAGGAAGAAGTACAGGCTGCCCTGCGTGTTGAAGCTGAACCCGAACAGGCTCGGTCGATCGACTTCGATGGACGCCTGGGCGCCGCCGGAAATCGCCGGCACGCGATTGATCGTCCATTCGATGATGAGCTGACCCGCCAGGGTGGCGATCGCCAGATAGAGCCCCTTGATGCGCAGGCTGGGCATCCCGACGACGACGCCGATCGCCGCGGCCATGAGACCGCCGGCCGGCAGGGTGATCCAGAACGGCAGGCCGAGCTTCACGGCCAGATTGGCAGCCGTATAGGCGCCGACCGACATGAACGCGGCATGGCCGATCGAGATCTGCCCGGTATAGCCGACCAGGATGTTCAGCCCGAGTGCCCCCACGATCGCGATGAAGATGAGATTGAGGATCGACAGGTAGTATTCGTGGACGGTGAGCGGAATGAGGACGACGAAGATCAGCGCCAGGGCCGCGATCGTCCATTTGGCGATCGGCAGCGGATAGAGCGCGGCATCGGCCGCGTAGGTCGTCTTGAAGATCCCGGCTTCGCGATGGAACATGGGGGCCTACACGCGCTCGATCTTGCGTTTGCCGAAGATGCCGTAGGGCCGGACCATCAGGACCAGGATCATCAGGACATAAGGCGCGAAGTCCTTGGTGCCGCCCCCGACATAGGGGTCGAGGTATCCCGCCGCGAGGCTCTCGACGATGCCGATGATCAGGCCGCCGACCAGCGCGCCGCCGATCGAATCCAGGCCCCCCAGGATCACCACCGGAAACACCTTCAAGCCGACCAGGGCCAGGTGGACGTCGACACCCAGCATGCTGCCCCAGACCACCCCGCCCAGCGCCGACACCACACCGGCCATCGCCCAGGCAAGCGCAAAGTAGCGCTCGACATTGATGCCCATGGCCTGCGCCACCTGCTGGTTGTCCGCGACCGCGCGCATGGCCACCCCCATGCGGCTTTTCTTGAAGAACCAGCTGAAGGCCAGGAAGAGAAGCACGGCGACCACGGCGCCGAGGACCTGGATGGGCGGCAGGCTGGCCGGTCCCAGCACGATCGGCTCGTCGCCGATCGGCAGCGAGACCGCCCGGGTTTCGCTGCCGAAGATGACCGGCCCCAGGCCGCGCAGCATCGCCGCGAGGCCGATCGTGGCCATGATCACCGCCACGACTGGACGGCCGAGCAAAGGACGTAGCACGACCCGCTCGAGGCCGAACCCGAACCCGACCATGACGATCACGACGATGGCGATCGCGGCGACCAGCGGCGCACCCTCGAACCCCAGCACGACGGCGACGATCAGGCCCGCCAGCATGACGAACTCACCCTGGGCGAAGTTGATCGCGTCGGTCGCCTTGTAGACCAGCACGAATCCCAGCGCGATCAACGAGTACATCAGGCCGATCGAGGCGCCGTTCAGGACGAGAGCGAAGGCGAATTCGAGATCTTCCGACATCCTGCCCTCATGCCGCCTGTCGTGCCGGACGCGGTGCCGATCCTCGGGCCGATCCTTGGGACGGTCCGTGGGCCGATTGCGCCGGCAGCACGTCGTGGATGGCGATCGTCGAGTTGAGTGTCGAGCGACGGCCGTCCTCGAAAGTGATCTCCATGGTGACGTCGACCTGATCCTCGGCGCCGTAGAAGGCGTCGATGACGTTGGCGTATTTCTCGGCGACGAACCGGCGCCGCACCTTGCGCGTTCGCGTCATCTCCGCGTCGTCGGCATCGAGCTCCTTGTTGAGCAGGAGGTAGCGCTTGACCTGCTGCACGTCGGGCAACGAGGCGTTGGCCTTGGCGATCTCCTCGCCCATCAGGCCAGCGACCTCGGGCTTGCGGCTGAGGTCCATGTAGCTCGTATAGGCAAGGCCGCGCTTCTCGGCCCAGGTGCCAACGGTCTGCATGTCGATGGCGATCATGGCGACGACGAACGGGCGCTGATCGCCGAAAGCCACAGCCTCCCGAATGAAGGGGCTGAACTTCAGCTTGTTCTCGATGAATTGCGGCGCGAAGGCCGAACCGTCATCCAGCTTCCCGACATCCTTGGCCCGGTCGATGATCACGAGATGCCCCTGCTTGTCGAAGAACCCGGCATCGCCCGTCTTCAGCCAGCCGTCGGGGGTCACGGTCTCGCGCGTGATCTCGTCCTGCTTGAAGTAACCGCAGAAGACGTTCGGCCCCTTCAGCATGACCTCGCCGCGATCGTCGATCTTGACTTCGATGCGTGGGATCGGCCGGCCGACGGTGTTGGGATTGGCCTCGGCATCGGACTGGCAGGAGATCATCGCCGACGCTTCCGTCGCGCCGTAGACCTGTTTCAGGTTGATGCCGAACGAGCGGAAGAAGCGATAAGTGTCCGGGCCGAGCGGTGCGCCGCCAGTGTAGCACCAGCGCGCCTTGCGCAGGCCGAGCTGATCGCGGACCGGCCCGTAGACCACGACCTCCCCGACCGCCAGCCCCAGCCGGTCCGTGAGCGACAGCCGCTTGCCGTCCGAACGCTTCAGCTCGCAACGTTCCGCCAGTCCGCGGAAGAACTCGAAGACATGGCGCTTGAGCGGTGTGGCATCGCCTGCCTTGACCTGCATCTGGGTCAGCATGTTCTCCCAGATGCGCGGCGGGGCGAGCATGGTGTCGGGGCCGAGTTCACGCAGATCGCGCTGCACCGTCTCGGGATTCTCCGGACAATTGGCCACCAGGCGTTCCATTAGCGCCATGCCGAGCGTGAAGGCGGCATCGCCGACCCAGGCCATCGGCAGGTAGGACAGCCAGTTGTCGCCCCGCCGCACGTCGTTGACCTCGACGAAGGATTCGGCGGTGGCGATCATGTTACGATGACTGAGCATCACCCCCTTGGGGTTGCCCGTCGTCCCCGAGGTGTAGGCGATCATCGCGGTATCGTCGGCGGTTCCCTTGGCGAGCTCGCTGTCGAAGAACTGCGGATGTGCTTTGGCGAAGGCCCGCCCCTCTTCCAGGATGTTCTCGAACGATCGCAGGATCGCGTCGTCGTAGAAGGAGAGCCCCCTCGGGTCGTCGTAGATGATCCACAGCAGCCGCGGCAGCTTCTCCTTCAACGACAGCGCCTTGTCGACCTGCTCCTGGTCCTCGGCGACGATCACCGATGTCTCGGCGTGATTGAGCACGTAGACGAGTTCCGACGCGATCGAGTCCTGGTAGACCGGGACCGAGACGCCGCCCAGGACCTGCGCCGCGAGTTGCGCGAAGTAGAGCTGCGGACGGTTGTCGCCGACCACCGAGAGCTTGTCGCCGCGACCGAAGCCCAGGGCCGCGAGACCGAGGGCGAAGTCGCGGACATTGTCCCGGTAGGCCGACCAGCTATAGGTCTGCCAGACGCCCCGGGTCTTTTCACGCATGCCCGGTCCTCTGGGATCTTCGCCGGCATTGCGCTGCAGCAATTTGGGCAGAGTCGAAGTCCCGGCCGCGTCGACGAGGCTCATAGCCGCCCTCCTCCTTTGCCAGTGCCGAGATAGGCTTCGATCACCTTGGGATCGCGTTGGACCTCTTCGGGGGTTCCCGCCGCGATCCGACGACCGCGGTCGAGCACCACGACGCGATCGGAGATATCCATGACGACGCCCATGTCGTGCTCGATCAGCACGACGGTGACCCCACGCTCCTGATTCACGTCGAGGACATAGCGCGCCATGTCCTCCTTCTCGTCCTGGTTCATGCCGCCCATCGGCTCGTCGAGTAGAAGCACCTTGGGCTCCAGCGCCAGGGCCCGGCCGAGCTCGACCCGCTTGCGAAGGCCATAGGCAAGTGCTGCCGTCGGCTGCTTGCGCAAATCCTGGAGCTTCAAGAACTCGATGATCTCCTCGATCGCCTCGCGATGGGCAATGTCCTCCTTTTGCGCCATTCCCCAGTAGATGACGCTCGACAGGACCCCGGCTTTCATCCGCACGTGCCGGCCGAGCATCAGGTTGTCGAGGACGGTGAGCCCGCTGAAGAGCGCGATGTTCTGGAAGGTGCGAGCGATGCCGAGCGCGGCAATGTCGCTCGGCTTGCGCTGGGTGATGTCCTGTCCTTCGAGAAGAACACGGCCGGTATCGGGCTTGTAGAAGCCCGAAATCATGTTCAAGAGCGATGTCTTTCCCGCACCGTTGGGACCGATGATGGAGAGGATACCGCCACGTGGAACTTCGAGGGAAACGTCCTGCACAGCCGTGACGCCGCCGAATCTCTTCGACACGCCTTCGACCACGAGTTGATTGTCGCCCTCACGCGCGGCCAAGCGCTGGGCGGACGTCCCCACCATGAACCCTCCCTAAACTCGAACCTCTTGTTCCCTTATGATTACTGGCATCATGCAGGTTCCGTAGAACGGACGCAACACGTAGGGAGTTTGGCTCATGCCCCGTCACATCGTCTGTCTGACCTTCGACCACGACCATGTTTCCGGTCTGATCGCTCGCGGCATGACTTCGCCCACGGCCATTTCGCGCGGGGAATACGATATCGTCGTCATTCCCCGCCTGGTCACCTTATTGCAACGCTATGGCATCAAGGCGACGTTCTTCACGCCCGGCCACACAATCGACAGCACTCCGGCGGCCGTCACCCCCTATGTCGAGGCGGGTCACGAACTCGCTCACCACGGCTGGACCCACCGCCTGCCCGTCAACCTCACGCGCGATGAAGAAGAGGAAGAGATCGTTCGCGGCAACGAGTCGATCCAGCGCATCAGCGGGCGGAAGGCACGCGGTTATCGCTCGCCGGCCTGGGATCTCTCGCCCCACTCCATCGACCTGCTGTTGAAGCACGGCATCCAGTACGACAGCTCACTGATGGGCAACGACTACGATTGCTACTTCGCCCGCCAGGGCGACGTCGCCGAGCTGATGAAGCCCCTGGTTCGCGGTCGCGAGACGGCCCTGGTCGAGATGCCGATCTCCTGGTCGCTCGACGATTTTCCTGTCTTCGAATATATGCGCCTGCCCAATGGCTCGGTGCAGCAGGGCCTGATGAACGCGACGGGCGTCCTGGAGAATTTCGTCGACGACTTCACCTACATGACCCGGGTCTGCGACTACGGCATCCTCACCTATACCTTCCATCCGCATGTCATCGGCCGCGGCCATCGCATGATGATGCTGGAGCGGCTGATCCAGCGCCTGATCGAGGGCGGTGCCGTGTTCATGACCATGGAGGCCGCCATGCAGGACTGGCTGGCGCAGCGTCGCGGCGCGGCCAAGGCCGCCGAGTGATCTACTGCAGCGAACCGCGCGCTGTCCGGACGGCCCGGCAGATGGTGACCATCTTGCCGATGGCGTGATCGACGAAGGCCTGCACGCCCGTCTCGATCTTGGTCGCCAGTTTGGGCTGCGGTGCGGCGATGGCGCGTGCCAGAACGGCCGCCTGTGCCGCTGCCGCCGCCCGGTTTGCCGCAATGGCGCGATCGAGCGAGCCATTCGCCTGGACCGGCGCCAGGCTCGCTTCGAGTTGCTCGAGGAAGGCCGGCGCATGGGCCAGGTGGCGATACATGCTTGCCAGGATCAGGGGCTGCGGCCGGTCACCGAACCTGTTCAGCCGCAGGACCCGCTGCCAGGTCTCCGGCGTCACATCTTCCTCGGCCGCCAGTTTCGGCAAAGCGACGTCCGGCGGCGACAGACGTGGACCGGCAGCCGGCTCGCCGACTGCAGCGGCTTCGCCGCGCAGCCAAGTGGCGAGCGCCCCCAAGGCGAAAAGATTGATCGTGTTCGAATGGTCGTAGCTTGCGAGGACCGCATCGACACTGGCCGGCTGGTCAGCCGCCAGCCCTTCCAGCCGCGGAAGGATCATGCTCTCCCGAAACCGGACGGCAGCCGTGTCGGCCATTCCTTGCTGGTAGAGCGGCTTTACGACCGACCAGGCCCATGGCAAGGCGCCGTCCAGGGTCGCCAAATGACGCCAGACGAGGTTGACCACCCTGACGCCCACCGTGGCGCGGATATCGGCAAAGAGCTCGGCGACCTCGCCCGTGGCCGCCGCCTCGGCGACGGCCGGAAACGGATCGTTCACTCGGCGGCCTGCTTGGAATCCTGTCCCAGCACGGTGAAGAAGGAGGCCGTTTTCGGCTGCTTGGGCAGCTCGACCAGCCCTTCCTTCAGGCGGGCGAAACGGGCCTCCTTGCCGCGCACGATGCGGCCCTCGTTCAGGCTGGGCATCGGGTTGCGGGCGATCGGCACGGCGTCGGCCGCGGTGTAGACACAGATATAGAGCCCCCGCGACTTGTCGGCGCCGTTGGCGGCCGAGCCGTGCAGCAGGCGGGTGTGCATCAGGCAGACGCTGCCGGCCTTGCCGAGGCAGGGCAGCGACTGGTCCAGCGCCTTCTTTTCCTCATCGGGCGCGACGGCGCCGGTGAATTTCTCGCCGTCGAACAGCGACAGGACCGGCCCCTTGTGCGAGCCCGGCACCACGGTGAGGCAGCCGTTGTTCTGGTCGACATCGTCAAGGAACAGCAGCGCCGTCACGATGTCGTCGTTGGTGTGCGGCGTATAGGCGAAGTCCTGATGGTAGTTGACCTCGGTCTTCGCTCCCGAAAGCTTGAGGTTGATCTTGCAGTGGTGGAACTTGACGTCCGGACCGATCAGGTCGGCCACCATGTCGACCATGCGCGACTCGAGCATGACTTCGCGATAGGCATCGGAGATGTCCGAGGGATTGTTGATGCGGCGCAGCGCCGGCTTGGCGGCCGAGTGTTCGGCCCCCATGTCGAAGCGTGGCCGACCGTCGACCGTGGGCGGGCCGAACGGCGCGCTGTGTGCCCGGCTCGCCTCCACCCAGCCCGCGATCTCGCCGTTCAGTGCGGCGAGCTGGGCCGGTGTGACAGCGTCCTCGACCATGAGGTAGCCGTCACGCCAGAACGCATCTCGTTGTTCCTGTGTCAGCCCCTTCATGGTCGTCTCCTCCCGTTAGACGACGCCTCGCTTGCGGAAATCGGCGATTGCGGCGGCGTCGTAGCCGAACTCCTTCAGGATGGCGTCGGTATGCTCGCCCTGCTCGGGCGTGGCCGACTTCATCTCAAAAGGCGTGCGGCTCATGTTGATGGCCTGGCCGATCACCTCGATGTCGCCCAGCTTGGGGGACTTCACGGGGTGGGCCATCTTGAGATGTTTGACCTGCGGGTCGTCGAACATCTCGTCCATCTTGTAGATCGGGCCGGCCGGGACGCCGGCCTTGTTGAGCTTCTCGACCAATTCGGCGCTCGTGTAGGCGGCGACCCGCTTGTCGATCTCCGCATTCAGGGCATCGCGATTCTTGGCGCGTGCCTTGTCGGTGCTGAAGCGCTCGTCGGTCATCAGCTCAGGTGCGGCGACGCACTCGCAGAAGCGCTTGTAGATATGGCCGCCGGACGCCGCGATGTTGATGTAACCGTCCTTGGTCTTGAAGACGCCGGTCGGGATCGAGGTCGGGTGATTGTTGCCGGCCTGGCCGGGAACGTCCTTGGCGAGCGTCCAGCGCGCCGCCTGGAAGTCGCACATGGAAATCATCGCCTGCAGCAGCGAGGTCGAGATCCACTGGCCCTGCCCCGAGGTTTCGCGCTCCAGCAGCGCCGTCAGGATGCCGATGGCGCAGTGCAGGCCGGCGCCGACATCGGCGACCGCGATGCCCGCCCGGACCGGCCCCTGCCCCGGCATGCCGGTGACCCACATCAGCCCGCCCATGCCTTGGGCGATCTGGTCGAAGCCCGCACGCTCGGCATAGGGACCGTCCTGGCCGAAGCCCGAGATCGATCCCAGGATGATGCGCGGATTGACCTTCTTCAGGCTCTCGTAGTCGATGCCGAGCCGGAACTTCACGTCGGCGCGATAGTTCTCCACGACGACGTCGGCCTTTTCGACCATCTTCATGAAGACGGCCCGGCCGTCCGGCTCCTTGAGGTTGAGCGTCACCGACCGCTTGTTGCGGTGCAGGTTCTGGAAGTCCGGCCCATGGCGCGGCCCTCCCATGTCCATCTCGCCGGCCGACGGCGGCATCTCGACCTTGATGCAATTGGCCCCCCAGTCCGCCAGGTAGCGGACGGCGGTCGGACCGGCGCGCACGCGCGTCAGGTCGAGGACGGTGAAGCGGGCAAGCGGTCCAGCGGTCATGCTCTCACTCTACGTTGGGCGACTATTCGACCCGTACCATGGCGGCAGGATCGATCTCCAGCCAGACCCGACTGCCGACCTCGAATACCTGACTGGGACTGGTCGAAACGCGGACCGGCTTGGTCCCGGCCAGCGGGCGGACCTGGTAATCCCAATATTCTCCGAGATAGGAGCGGCTGGAAATCTCCGATTCGACGGCCAGCGCCTGGCCGGAAGGCTGGCGGGTCGTGAGGCCGATGGCCTGCGGGCGCAGCGAATAGAGCAAGGCACCGCTGCCGTTCACGCCTTCGAGGGAGCCGGCCTTGGCGGCGAAACCGTCGAACCGGACCTCGCCGGCTTCGTGGCGGCCTTCCAGGAAGTTGGTGCGGCCGATGAAGCCTGCCACGAACCGGCTCCTCGGCCGGCCGTAGAGGGTGTGCGGCGGGTCGATCTGCTCGATCTTGCCCTTGTTCATGACCACGATCCGGTCCGACGTCACCATGGCCTCGGACTGGTCGTGCGTGACATAGACCGTGGTGATCTTGAACTCGTCATGCAGCCGGCGGATCTCGAACCGCATCTCCTCGCGCAGATTAGCGTCGAGATTGCTGAGCGGCTCGTCGAGCAGCAGCACTTCGGGTTCGACCACGATGGCGCGCGCCAGGGCCACGCGCTGCTGCTGGCCGCCCGACAGCTCGGCCGGATAGCGGCCCTTGAGGTTGCGCATCTGGACCACGTCCAGGATCTTGTCGACGCGCCGGTCGATCTCGGCCCGCGACAGCTTGCGGATCTGCAGGCCGAAGCCGACATTCTCGCCCACCGTCATGTTCGGCCAGATCGCGTAGCTCTGGAAGATCATCGACATGCGCCGATGCTCCGGCGGCACGACGTGGCCGGCCGAGGAGATCTGCTTGCCGTCCATCTCGATGGTGCCGGCCGTCGGCGGCATGAAACCGGCGATCATGCGCAAGGTCGTGGTCTTGCCGCAGCCCGACGGGCCCAGCAGCGAGACGAACTCTCCCTTCGCCAGCTCGAGCGAGAAATCGGCGACCGCATCGAAGCTGCCATAGCGCTTGACGACGTTCTTCAGGACCAGCTTGCTCATGTCGCGTTGCGCCTCAGCATGAAATCACGGCCAAGCGCCTTCTGCCCGACCCACAGCAGCGGCAGGGTAAGCACCTGCAGGATCAACGCCAATGCGGCGAGGCGCTCGAAATTGCCCTCCTCGCTCATGTCGAAGATCATGACCGACGCCACTTTGGTGTTGGGACCGTAGAGGAAGATCGCCGCCGACAGTTCGCGTGTGGCGGGAATGAAGATCAGGAGCCAAGCGCCCAGCAGATTGCGCTTCAGAAGGGGTGTGACGACGCGGCGGAGCGCCGTCAGCCGGCTGCCGCCCAGGACGCGGACCGCCTCCTCCATCTCTGGGTTGACGCTGCGGATCGCGGCACTTGCGTTGACATAGCCTACTGGCAGGAAGCGTGTCGTGAAGGCTAGGATCAGGATCAGGGCCGTGCCGTAAAGGGACAGCGGCGGCGGGGCATAGGCGGCGTAGAAGCCGATCGCCAGCACCACGCCGGGGATGACAAAGGGCGCCACGCAGAGGAAACCCAGGACACCGCCGAACGGCACCAGCTTGCGGGCCACGATGTAGGCAATTCCCAGAGTGAGGAACACCGCGACCGTGGCGCTGGCGCCGGCATAGAGGAAGCTGTTCAGCACCGACTTCGCGGCCGTCGCGTGCTCGAACAGCACAAAGCGAAAGTTCTGGAGGGAGATGTTGTCCCAGGCGAAGCCACGGCCCCAGGCCTTGGCGAAGGCCGACTGGAGCAGGAAGACGTAGGGCAGGAAGACCGCGAGCGCGGCCACGAACATGGCGTAGCCGAACACCACCCAGCGCCAGCGCCCGAGCAGGATCGGCCGCCGCTCCCCGCCCTTGCCGGTCAGGGCCACGAACCCCTTGCGGTGGGTCATCAGGCGTTGGACCAGCACCAGCAGCACGGTGATGCCGAGCAGTGGCATGGCATAGGCCGCTGCGACTTCGACCCGGACAGGGTTGCCGAAGAACTGGAAGAGCTGTGTCGTGACGACGTTGAAGCGGGCGGGAATGGCGATCATCGCCGGCGATCCGAACAGGGCGATCGCCTCGAGGAAGCAGATGATCAGCCCGCCCAGGATGGCCGGCAACGCCAGCGGCAGGGTGACCCGCCACATCGTCCGCCAGGGCCCCGCCCCCAGGATGTTGGCGGCGTCCTCCATCTCCGACGAGACGAGTTCCAGCGCCGCCGTCGTGAAGATGAAGATGTAGGGAAAGGAATAGAGGGCGATGACCAGCGCCAGGCCCGAGAAGCTGTAGATGTTGAAAGGGCCCGCTTCCGCCCCCGTCAGCAGCGTGTAGAAGCGGTTCAGCCAGCCGGCGTTGGGGCCGGCCAGCAGAATCCAGGCGACGGCACCGGTGTAAGGCGGCGTGATGAAGGTCGCGAGCACCAGCATGCGCGTCAGGCCGCGCCCCGGCATGTCGGTGCGGGCCACCGCCCAGGCAAGCGGAACGGCAAAGATGCCGGCCAGAAGGGCCGACACGGCGCCGAGCTTCAGGGAGTTCAGCAACGCCTCGACATAACGCGCCCGGCCGTAGGCCGTCGCATAGTTGGCGAAGGTGAACTCCCCGGTCCGTTCGGCCTGGAAGCTGGTGATGACGAGATAAATGAAAGGGCTGACGACCAGGAACAGCAGGACCGCGATGATCCCGATCCACAGCAGCCAGGTCGAATCGAAGCCGCCGGCGCGTGCAGTTCGCGCCGGCGCGGTGTCCAGGGTCGAGGCGGTCGCCGTCACGTTGGTTGCCGCCCTCTTCTCAATTGCCGAACGTGTCGCGCCACTGCTCGATCACCTCCGGGATTCCCTTGTCCACTTCGGCGACGGTCGGCTTGATCAGCTTGACCTCACTGATCGGCTTGGCGCCCGGCGGGGCCGGCACTTCCGGCCGCATCGGGATGCCGAAGTGCTTGGCGTTGATCTTCGACGCCTCGATCGAATAGAGGTACTCCATGAAGAGCTTGGCGGCGTTGGGATGCTTGGTGCCCTTCATGATCGCCGAGGGCGACACGATCAGCACCGCACCGTCGCTGGGATAGGACACCGCCAGCGGATTGCCGCGGGCGGCGCTGAACAAGGTCGAGCCGTCGGCGCCCGCTGCGACCTGCCGTTCGCCGGCGTTCAGGGCGGTGACGGTATCGTTGATCGAGCGTCCGATCTGCGGCTTGTTCTTCTCGAGCTTGTCGAAATACTGCCAGCCGTAGAGCTTCTTCATCGACAGGACCCAGGTGCCGACATAGCCGGAGAAGCCGGGATGGCCGGTCGAGACCTTACCCTTCCACTTGATGTCGAGCAGGTCTTCCCACTTCTTGGGGGCGTCCTCGGGCTTCACCTTCGAGGTGTTGTAGGTCAGCACGACGAGGCCGGCTGCCGTCGGATGGTAGAAGCCGTCGGCGTCGAAATTCTGGAAGGTCGGTACGATCTTGGGGGGCGTCTCGGGAATGTACTTCTCGAAGCGGCCCTCGGCCTTCAGGCGGGCATAATGGCCGAGATCGGTCGACGAGAAGACGTCGCAGATCGTCTGGTTGTTCTTGATGTCCTGCAGCAGGCGCTGATAGGCGACCTGCGCCGTCGTGCGCACGACATTGACCTTCACGCCGTACATCTCGGTGAAGCCGCGCCCCAGATCCTCTGCGCCCTCGGACGTGTAATGGGCCACGTACCAGGTGATCTCGCCTTCCTTCTTGGCCGCTTCGGCAAGTGCGTTGATGTCGGCGCGTGCCGTGACAGGCAATATGGCCAGCGCAAAGACGAGCGCGAGGCGTCCCAACCCCTTCATGAGTTCCTCCCGGATGACTGCTTCATTGGTGTTGAAGTGGGATACGATCACACACCGAGCCACGCAACAAGCATTTGAGACAAAGAGAACGCGCATGACGGAAACCACGCGCTCGAACGACTGGGCCGCCTACTACCAGAAACTTCGCGATCGGCCGCCGCGCCGCACCTTGCTGTCGGCACTCGATGCGTTCGGTGCACCACCGTCTGACGCGCTGGTCATCGATCTCGGCTGCGGTGACGGTCGCGATGCGATCGAAATGCTGCGCCGCGGCTGGCGGGTGATCGCCGTCGACTCCGAGCCCGAAGCCTTGCGTCAGTTGCAGGAGCGGCCACTGCCCGAGGGCAGCGACCTGACGCCGGTCGTCGCGCGACTCGAAGAGGTGCCGATTCCGCTCGGCGTCCATCTGGTGAACTCCAGTTTCGCCATGCCGCTTTGCGAGCGCGCCGACTTCTTCAGGACGTGGGCGCGCATCCGCGAGGCCCTTCCCGCGGGAGGCCGCTTCGCCGGCCAATGGTATGGCGAGCGCGACAGCTGGGTCGGCCGGCCAGGCATCACCTTTCTCGATCGCGACGAAGCGCGGGCCCATCTCGACGGCCTCACCCTGGAAATGTTCGAGGAGGAGGAAGCCGACGGCACGACGCCGCGCGGCAACGCCAAGCACTGGCACATCTTCCATATCGTTGCGCGGAAGCCTTGAGGGCCGTCGACGTAGACAAGGCACCGGCCCTTGGCCGACACTCCGGCATCGCCTTCAACGGAGGGATGCATGGCCTCCTCACAGTCTGCCGGCGCGTCGCGCGAGGTCCCGGTCACCGCCGAGATCGCCAAGCGAGCCGCCTCTCTCGCCTGGCGCGATCTGCCGGACGATCTCGTCGAACGCACCAAGCAGTGCCTGCTCGACTGGTTTGCCGTGACCATTGCCGGTGCCCAGGAAGAGCTGACCGATATCCTCGTCCGTGAAGCCCTGGAGGACGGCGCCAAGGGGCCGGCCACCCTCGTGGGACGCCCGGAGACTGTGCTGCCTTCGGCCGCCACGCTCATCAACGGGTCGGCGAGCCATGCGCTGGACTATGACGATGTGAACTTCTCGATGGGCGGCCATCCGACGGTGACGGTCGTCCCTGCCCTGCTGGCGCTCGGCGAGCAGATGAAGGCGTCGGGCCGTCTGTTCATCGAGAGTTTCGTCGCGGGCTATGAGACATCCGGCCGGGTCGGGCGTCTGGTCGCCCCCAGCCACTACCAGAAGGGCTTCCACGTCACCGGCACGGTCGGCTCCTTTTCGGCCGCCGCTGCCGCCGGCCGCATGCTGGGCCTCACCGACGAGCAGCTGAGCGTGGCCTTCGGTATCGCCGCAACCCAGGCCGCCGGCCTCAAGTCCAACTTCGGCACCATGTGCAAGCCGCTGCATGCCGGCACGGCCTCCGAGCACGGCCTGCGCGCCGCCCGCCTCGCCGCCAAGGGCTTCACCGCCCGCCGCGACTCGCTCGAATGCGACCAGGGATTCGCCTCCTCGCAAAGCGACCATCTCAATGCCGACGCCGCGCTCGGCGAGCCGCCGCAGGGCTGGCACCTGCGCAACAACCTCTTCAAGTACCATGCCGCCTGCTACCTGACGCACGCGCCCATCGAATGCGCCAAGGAGATCCGGCTCAAGAGCAACTTCCCGCCGGAGCGGGTGCAGAAGATCCTGCTGCGCATCGATTCCGGCGCCGACCGGGTCTGCAACATCCCGCATCCGACGACCGGCCTCGAAGCCAAGTTCTCGCTGCGCCAGACCGTGGCCATGGCGCTGACCGGCGTCGATACCGCCAACCTCGCCTCCTACAACGAGGCGGTGACCCAGGATCCGCGCATCAAGGCGCTGCGCGACAAGATGGCGATCGATTTCAAGCCGGGCTGGACGCACTCGTTTGCCGAGATGGCCATCCAGCTCGACGACGGCACGACCATCGAGACCACGCACGATGCCGGCATCCCGTGGGCCGACATCGCCAAGCAGCGCCAGGCCCTGGAAACCAAGTTCGACAGCCTGGTGACGCCCCTGCTGGGCGCTGCCGGGGCGCGCCGCCTGCACGATGCCATCGAGCAGGTCGACAGCCTCAGCGATGTCGGCGATCTGGTGCGTGCTTCTGCCAAAAGTTAACGGAGTTCAACAGGCTAATGACGGAAGATTTCAGGGCCCGCGCCCGGCTGGTGCCCAAGGGCAACCGCTATGAGGATTTCGAGGTCGGGCGCGTCTTCAACCATCACTGGGGCCGCACGATCACGGCGTCGGAGAGCACGCTTTTCACGACGCTGACGCTGCACTTCAATCCGCACTACTACAACGCCGAATATGCCAGGGCGCACGGCCATCCCGGCATCGTCGCCAACCCGCTGTTGGTCTTCACCACGGTGTTCGGCCTCACGGTCGAGGATCTGAGCGAAGGCGGCGGGCCGTTCCTCGGCGTCAACGAACTCACCTATCACAAGCCGGTCTACCCCGAGGATTCGCTGCGGGCCGAATCGGTGGTCCTCGACCGCCGCACCTCTGATTCCCACAAGGGCTTCGGAATCGTGACCTGGCACACCAAGGGCTTCAACCAGCGCGACGAACTCGTCATCGACTTCAAGCGCACCAACCTCGTCCGTCTCAGGAACTCGTAAGATGCCTTTTCTCACCGAAGAACGCCGCATGATCCAGGAGCAGGCGCGCGAATTCACGCTGAACGAAGTCCTGCCGGTCGCCAACAA
>MKRV01000046.1 GCA_001897995.1 Alphaproteobacteria bacterium 65-37
TCCTGGCCGCCACTCTGCTCGCGCTCTTGCCCGAACTCGGCGCTCTGCCCAACCGCTCCGTCGCCGGCATGGCGCCGACTGTGAGCACCGCCGCTGCATGTCCGAAGCATGGACGACGCTGTAACCGGACTCCTCTTCGTGCTCGATCAACAGAACTTGGACGAGGACTCCGAGCGCGTGCTTCGCGCCTCGATTCGAGCCCTTCAGAAGCTGAACTAGCGACCTGGGCGCTCGGGCAACCGGGCACCCTCTCCTCCTGCCCCATACAAAACGATGACCGAGTCACCCGCTCGTTTCCCCCACGGTGCCACCTTGATCACGCCGGCTTCCTTCGCCGCGGTCTACATAGGTCAGCGAGCGCGCAGCTCTGGCTCCGGAGACCCATCCTCCTGGCCGCCAGCATACATTCCCCATCCCATATGCGGCGGGCGCGCTCCATTTCGAGCAATGTCGGAACCGAATCGTTTCTGGCGATTCGAACGAGCAAGCGCGGTGCACTCGGCCGTCGATACGGCAAATTTATCTCATCAGACATGCAAAATTGATTGCGCAATCAGAGAAAATTACAGTTACACTGTGGAAACGCGCAACGGCTTGCTGGCCCACCCCAGCGCGTTATGCCGTTACGGATTGGGCCCTCACCCATCCGGCCGCCGGCTACCCCACCTTCCATACCACCACCGGCGGGCGCGTACTTTTCCGCGGCGCTTGGATCGCGCGCGTGAGAAGCGGCCGGGAAGTGAGGTGCGACCGGATATCGGCGCCGGTACCTAGCTTAAAAGATCCGAGAAAACTCGCGCGCCGGTCCACTCTTAATCTCAAGGAACCTATGGCGCAGCTCTTCCAAGGTTTCAGGAGGAGTCGGCTGAATCGAAGCGCTGGTGGAATGACTGTCTCGGGGGTCAGTCACCGAGAGGACCTGGAGCTTTGCGAGCTCGTAGTGCCCGCTGCGAAGATTGTTCACCGCATGAAAAAGGCAACTGCGCTGCCAAGGGCCATACGGAAAATCACCCCGCTCGACGGACGCGAGCACGGTGTCGATGGCATCTTCCGCTACGCGTTTCCTCTGCTCCTGAAGAGAAGGGCTTTCCATTCCAAGCTCCCTGTTCACTACCTCCACGTGACCATGATGGAGTGCGGCGGCAAGTGACCATCCGCTCTCGTCCCACAAAGGTCATAGAGCCGGGTATCGCCAGAAATGCGAGCGGTGACGATGCCGTGAGCGCCGTGGCGCGCGATTTCCATTCCAAAAGCCAGCCGCGCAAAGACCTGCGCCGTCCGTCGCAGCGGAGGCATGGATGACAGCAGACGCCGACCACCAGTCCTTGGCGAGCGTCGCGGGGCGCCTTGGCAAATCACCGCGCTGACTGCAGTCTCGCCTGATCGAGGACCAGCGCCGGCTATCAGACCACCAGCGGCTGCAGCACCACCACAACATCGGCGGATCGAAACGATGGTCGGAGACGGAGTACCAGGCTCTCGTGGCAGCATCCTCCCGACGCGACCGTCATTGCTCTGAACCGGAGTTGCCGCGCGGCCGCTGTTCGAGACAGCGGCCGCGCGGTAGCGCCTGGTACAGGATCGCCTGCCAGGTATCGCGCAGGGTGTTTCCCTGAGCAATCTGGTGGCGCGAAGTTTCCTCTGCAACTCGTTGGATTGCCACGCCGCCTCTCCGCCGGGACGGAGAGGGACGCCTTCTTTCCTTAATGCCGGCTAGTCTCCGCGCGGCCGACCACCATGTGATGGACCTCGTCCGGGCCGTCGGCGAAGCGCAAGGTGCGCTGCTGGGCGTACATCTCGCTGAGCGGCGACCATTGCGAGATGCCGGTCGCGCCGTGGATCTGCATCGCCTGGTCGATGATGGTGCAGACCTTCTCCGGCACCATCGCCTTGACCATACTGACCCACACGCGGGCCTCGCGGTTGCCCAGCACGTCCATCGCCTTGGCGGCCTTCAGCACCATCAGGCGCATCGCTTCGATCTCGATGCGGGCGCGGCTCACCACCTCGATATTCTTGCCGAGGTTGATGATCGGTTTGCCGAAGGCGGTGCGGGTCGAGCCGCGCTTGATCATCAGTTCGAGCGCCTTCTCGGCCGCGCCGATCGAGCGCATGCAGTGATGGATGCGGCCCGGTCCGAGGCGGACCTGGCTGATCTCGAAGCCGCGGCCCTCGCCTAGCAGCATGTTCGCAGCCGGCACCCGGCAGTTCTTGAAGCGCAGGTGCATGTGGCCGCGCGGCGCATGGTCGTGGCCGAACACGTGCATCGGGCCCAGTATCTCCAGGCCCGGCGTGCCCATCGGCACCAGGATCTGCGACTGCTGGAACTGCGGCGACGCCTCGGGGCTGGTCTTGACCATGACGATCATGATCTTGCAGCGCGGGTCGCCGGCGCCGGAGATGTAGTATTTTTCGCCGTTGATCACCCACTCGTCGCCGACCAGCTCGGCGCGCGTCTCGATGTTCTTGGCGTCGGACGAGGCGACGTTGGGCTCGGTCATGGCATAGGCCGAGCGGATCTC
The DNA here is from genome assembly GCA_001897995.1 of Alphaproteobacteria bacterium 65-37. GTDB lineage: Bacteria > Pseudomonadota > Alphaproteobacteria > Reyranellales > Reyranellaceae > Reyranella. The sequence continues at coordinate 2,523 of MKRV01000046.1, forward strand.
GCCGTTAAGCAGCGGTTTTAGCCACTTCTCCTTCTGCTCGGGAGTTCCCACCCGTTCGAGCACTTCCATGTTGCCGGTGTCGGGCGCCGAGCAGTTGAGCGACTCCGACGCGAGCGGATACTTGCCGAGTTCGGCGGCGATATAGGCGTAGTCGAGATTGGTCAGGCCGCGGCCGATCTCGGAGTGCGGCAGGAAGAAATTCCACAGGCCGGACTTCTTGGCCTTGTCCTTGGCCTTTTCCAGCAACTCGAGCTGGCCCGGCGCCCACGACCAGCGATCACTGCGGCCCTCGCCGAGCTTGAAGAATTCCTCGGTGATCGGCGCTACGTTCTCGGCAATGTGCGCCTTCACCGCGTCGAACAGCGGCTGGCTCTCCTTCGACATGGCGAGGTTGTTCAGCTCGGCGTCGAGATCGGGCCGCTTCGGCTTCGACTTCGGGGTGGCCTCTTTGGCGGCTGGTGCGATGCTCACGAATGTCTCCTTCTAATCTCATGAGCACCCTAAGTAGAGTTACGCCAGTGCGCTAGAGGGGGTGTCCAGCGCAGTGAGCCGCTCGGCAATTTTGCACGAGCCCTCCCCCGCGACATCGGGCTTCCAAAGTCGAGAATGAGGACGCGGACGTCGTCAGGCAGTTGGGCAACCTCATCATACGTTGCTGCATGCTGATGGAGAGCAGGACAGGCGAATTTGACACGGCATGGCTGACGAGATACCGCGCGTTGCAAGTTCGATCCGGTTTTCAGGGCGGCTCGTGCAGTCGGACGATGAGCAACCTGCTGATACACCTTATGAAAGTGGCGCCGGTCCCCGGCATCACCGGCGCCAGCTCGCCCGCACCCCGGCCCATTTGCGCAGAGCGTCACGGTCACCGCATCACACTGTCAGCACGATCTTTCCAAAGTGCTGGTTGGCTTTCATCATCGCCAGCGCATCGACGACCTTTTCCAGCGGGAACGTCTTGTCGATCGGGAGGGTGAGTTTGCCTGCCTCGACCGCGTCCCACAGATCGACGCGCATCAGGCGATTGATCTCGTGCACTTCCTCGCGCGATCGCGTGCGGAAGGTCACGCCGATATAGTCGATGCGCTTGAGCGCGTGCAGGTCGAAGTTGAATTCGCCATTGTTGCCGCCCAGCCGTCCGACATTGACGATGCGCCCGAGGACCGCGCAGGCGTCGAGGTTCTGGTTGGCGACACCGGCCGAGACTTGGTCGACAATCAGGTCGACGCCTTTGCCACCGGTTGCCGCCTTCACCTTCTCCGGCCATGCTGCGTCGGTGGTGTCGATTGCGACGTCGCAGCCATACTCCTTCAGGCGCGCACGACGGCCCTGGTCGGTCGAGGAGCCCATGACAACCGACGCGCCCATAAGCTTGGCGACCTGCATGCCCATGAGGCCAACACCAGAGCTCGCGCCCTGGATCAGCACGCTTTCGTCCTTCTTCATGCGCCCGGCGGTGATGACGGCGTTGTGCATGGTATGCAACGCAACTGGATAGCAGGCTGCCTGCTCGAAGGTCATGTTGTTGGCGGGCATGCGATGCACGCGGCCCATATCAGTAGCCACGTACTCGGCATAGCCGCCGGGCGCCGAACTCATCACGCGATCGCCGGGCTTGATGCCCGTCACGGCGCCGCCCACCGCTTCGACCTCGCCAGAACACTCCGAGCCTATGCGTGCGATCGAGCCGTGGCGCATACCGGCAGCGATGCCGAGATCGGCGCGATTGAGACTCGCGGCGCGCACCCTGATCAACACCTGATCCGCCTTCGGCTCAGGCTTGGGCAAGTCCTGGATCTCCACGCCGTTGGCGCCCACGACTGCGGCTTTCATGATCTTTCTCTCCATGTCTCGATGTCAGACGATGCGGCTCTGCCGACCCTGCCAGTAGCGGTCGCGCAGGATGCGCTTGTAGAGCTTGCCGGTGGGATGACGCGGCAGCTCGGCCTCGAAATCCACCGTGCGCGGACACTTGATTGATGCAAGGTGCTGGCGGCAGTAGGCCAGCAGCTCTTCGGCCAGATCAGGGCCGGCCTCGCGCAGGTCACGCGGTTGCACAACGGCCTTCACCTCTTCGCCGAAATCCTCGTTGGGCACGCCGAAGACCGCGACATCGACCACCTTCGGATGGTTGATCAGCGTGTTCTCGGCCTCCTGCGGGTAGATGTTTACGCCGCCGGAGATGATCATGAAGGCTTTGCGGTCGGTAAGGTGTAGGAAGCCGTCGGCATCGACGTAGCCAACGTCGCCCAGCGTGGTCCAACCCCTGGGATGGCGCGACTCGGCAGTTTTCTTCGGATCGTTGTGATAGGCGAACACACGGCCCTCGGCAAAGTACACCGTGCCCGATTCTCCAACCGGCAATTCCTCGCCGTCGTCGCCAACGATCTTCAGCTTGCCGACGATGGCGCGGCCGACCGTGCCCTTGTGCGCCAGCCACTCCTGGGGACTGGCGATGGTGAGCCCATTGCCTTCAGTGCCGCCGTAATACTCCCAGATGATCGGGCCCCACCACGCGATCATCTTCTCCTTCACCGGGATGGGGCACGGTGCGGCGGCATGGATCGCACAGCGCAGGGAGGACATGTCATATCGGGCACGCACCTGCTCGGGCAGCTTCAGCATGCGCACGAACATGGTTGGCACGAGCTGGCTATGCGTGACCTTGTACTCGGGCACCAACTTGAGGAAATCCTCAGCGTCGAAGTTCTCCATGATCACGCTGGTGCCGCCCAAGCGCATGATCATCATGTTGGAGCGCAAGGGAGCCGCGTGGTAAATCGGTGCCGGCGACAGATAGACCGTGGTCTCGTCCATACCGTAGAGCTCGCGGACAAGATCGAAGGTTGGAATCACCTCATCGATCTTCTCCATAGTCAGGGACGCCTTCACGCCCTTGGGCCGGCCCGTAGTGCCCGATGAGTAAAGCATGTCGCGGCCGGCGACCTCGTCGGCGATCGACGTCGACGGGAAGACGCGGACGGCACGCTCGAACGATTCGTAGCCCTCGATCGTGCCATCGACCATGAATCGTGTGCTCACGCCAAGCAGCAGCGGCCGCAGCCCTGCCGCCGTCGCCTCCAGGGCGCGCGACGTGATGATCATCCGCGCGCCGCAATCGCTGACGATGTAGTCGACCTCGGCGGCGGTCAAACGCGAGCTGATCGTCGTGTAGACCAAACCCGAACGCTGGGCGCCCCAGCAGATCTCGAAAAAGCGTGCGTTGTTCTCCATCAGGATGGCAATGTGATCGCCACCCTTCAGCCCGCGGGAACGGAACATGTGCGCGATGCGATTGGAGCGCTCGTCGAGCTCGCGATAGGTCACGCCTTCGCGGCTGCCGGCCATGATGTAGGCCAGCTTGTCGGGCGTGCGCCGGGCGTGGATATACGGATGCAAGAGGGTTCTCCAGACTTGAATTACCGAGCGTTCCTGGTGGCGCTAACGCATTGAAAGACGTCGCTCGAGTACAGCAGCCAGACGTTCACTCAGTGACATGGGTGCACTAAGAACGGTTGATGGGGGCCGCTTCTGGAGCGTTCACAGAAGCGAGAGGAAAATGGCAGGCAACAAAATGGCCTGGCTCGGCCTCGCGCCAAGTGGGCTCCAACTCCGCGCACCGCGTCTCAGCACGCGGACAACGCGTGCGAAAGCGGCAGCCGCTCGGCGGGTCCATTGGGGATGGCAAGTCACCGGCCAGCAAGCGCGATCGATCCGGCACATGGTCAGGGTCCATGACGGGAATGGCCGCCATCAAGGCGGCTGTGTAGGGATGCAACGGCGCCTGATAAAGTCGCGCCGAGGACGCCAGTTCACACAGCCTCCCGAGGTACATCACCGCAACGCGGTCACTTATGTTCTTTACGACCGCCAGGTCATGGCTGATGAACAATAAAGTCAGGCCGTAGCGAGCCTTCATATCCTCCAGCAGGTTGAGGATCTGCGCGCGTACCGAGACGTCGAGCGACGATACGGGCTCATCGCAGACGACCAGATGCGGCTCCATAATCAGCGCACGAGCGATTGCAATGCGCTGGCACTGTCCGCCTGAAAACTCGTGTGGTCGGCGGCCCATCACGCGGTCCGGATCGAGGCTGACGGCTTCCAGCGCCAGGCGCACGCGACGCTCTCGTTCCTCGGGGCTGCCGACGCCGGCAATGGCCATTGGCTCGGCGACGATGTCGCGCACGCGACGGCGCGGATTGAGTGACGAGATCGGATCCTGGAAGATCATGTGCAGGCGAGCCCGCACCCGGCGAAGCTCCTGTCCGGACAGATCTGCGAGGTCGCGTCCTTCGAAAACGATTCTGCCACCGGCCGGGCCCGGCAATTGCATAATGGCGCGTCCAACCGTGGATTTCCCGCAGCCCGACTCACCGACTAGGCCAAGCGTCTCTCCCCGACGCACCGTGAAGCTCACCCCTGCGACGGCCATAAGCTTCCGCCCTCCGGAAAGCGCGTATTCGACCGTCACACTTTCGACGGCAAGCAACGGGGCATCGGTCACGCCAAGACCTCGCGTTTCGCTCCGACAGGATGCCAGCACGCATAGACATGGCCGCCATCGGCGTCCGTGGACAAAGCAGGCTGCGTTGTCCGGCACACACCCGTTGCATAGTCGCAACGCGGGCCAAAGCGGCAGCCCGGCGGCGGATCGACCATGTCAGGAGGTCGCCCCGAAATGGCGCGCAAGCGTGTGTGCGGCGGATCAAGCAGGTTCGGCGCCGAGCGAATCAACGCTTCCGTGTAGCGCATGCGGCAACCACGGAACAGCGAGCGTGTGCTGGCGCGCTCCACCATTTGGCCGGCATACATCACGGCTATCGCATCGGTGTTGCCGGCCACGACGCCAAGATCATGCGAGATCAGGATCATTGCCATGTTGCGAGCGATCCGCTGGCGCTGCAGCAGATCGAGGATCTGCGCCTGAATGGTCACATCCAGCGCCGTCGTCGGCTCATCGGCAATCAGAAGCTTTGGCTCGCAGGCCAGGGCGATTGCAATCGCAACACGCTGCCGCATGCCGCCAGACAGCTGATGCGGATAGTGGCGCAGCCGTTCGGCGGCTGACGGAATTCCAACCGACATCAGAAGCTCAATCGATCTCGCGTCCGCTTTCCGGCCGCGTAATCCCAGATGCCGCGTCAGCACCTCGCCAATCTGCGAGCCGATTGTCTTGACCGGATTAAGCGACGACATCGGATCCTGAAAGACCATCGCGATGTCCTTGCCTCTGACCTTGCGCATCTCCGCCTCGGACAGAGTGAGCAGATCGCGGCCCTCGAACAGGATGCGTCCTCGCGTTACGACCGAGCCGTCTTTCGCCAAGATGCCCATGATCGTTCGCGACAGGACGCTTTTTCCCGATCCGCTCTCGCCAACGATGCCCAGCGCGTCGCCGCGCTCGACTGAAAATGAGATACCATCGACGGCCCGCACGGTTCCGCGTGGCGTCCTGAAATGAGTGGCGAGGTCGGCAACCTCGAGCATCGGCGCGCTCACAGAGCACTTGCCCGAAAATCCGTCCGAGCCCGGAGCCGTTCGCCGATCTGGTTGATCGACAGCACGGTCAGGAACATCAAGAGAGACGGGATGAAACAGATGTAAGGCTCCCGGGCGAGATCGGACTGTCCGTCGGCGATCATGTTGCCCCAGGTCGGCTGTGGCGGCGGCACGCTCAGCCCGAGAAACGACAGCACGCCTTCGACGACGATGATGCGCGAGACGATCAGAAGCGCATAGACAAGCATCGGGATGATGACATTCGGCAGGATCTCCAGCGCCAGCACCCGCCAATGGGTCGCTCCCATCGCCCGTGCCGCCATGACAAATTCCCGCTGGGCAAAGACGAGCGTATTCGCCCGCGCCACGCGCATGAACGCCGGCACTGACAGGATGCCGAGCAGCAAGATCAGGATGACGGTGTTTGCACCGACATAGGCGGCAACCGCCAAGGCAATCAGGATGCCCGGAAAGGCGAGGATTGCGTCCATCGCGGTAACGATCACTGTCTCGGTCCGACCGCGGAAGTAACCTGCGGCCATGCCGAGGCCGATTCCGATGCTCAAGCCCAGCACGGGTGCAAATGTGCCGACGACAAGCGAAACACGCGCGCCATAAATCGACCGAGAGAAGATGTCGCGGCCGAGTTGATCTGTCCCAAACCAAAACTCGGCGTTCGGCCAGCTTGATACGCTCGCGAAATCCGACTCCATAGGATTGCGCAGCGGCAGCAGGTTGGCAGTTGCCGCAAGCAGCGTAACCAGCACTACCCAGGCGACGGGTGCCCAGAATCCAAACCCCAGGCGATGGCGCGGCAGCGGACGCACGCGCTCCTCGCCGGCATTGCCCTTTGCCCGAGTATCGGCCGCTACGCTCATTGCCGGATCCTCGGATCGAGGACGGCATAGATCATGTCGACCGCAAAGTTCACCAGGACATAGCCGACCGAGATGACAGCGACACATCCCTGCACCACCATCATGTCGCGATTGTAGACGGCGCCTGTGAGCATCCGTCCGACGCCTGGCAGGCCGAAGATGGTTTCGACGACGAGAGCGCCGGCGATCGCGGAAGCAATCTGCAGGCCGGCAATCGTCACCAGCGTAAAGGATGACGGGCGAAGGGCATGACGCACGAGAATGAACCAAGGGCTGAGGCCTTTTGCCTTGGCAAGGGCAATGAAATCCTGTTGCAGCGTTTTGATCAGGTCGGCGCGCAATACACCAAAGAGCACCGGAAACTCGACAAGAGCGATGGAAAGCGCAGGCAACGCGAAGTGAGCAAGGTTCGCCAACGGATCGACGGTCAGAGGCACGTAACCAGTTGATGGCAGCCAGCGCAGTGTCAGCGCAAAGATGAACATCAGCACGATCGCCGTAATGAACACAGGTGCAGCCAGAAGAAGCAGAGCAATCGAGCTGATCAGCCGGTCGAGCCGGCCACCGGCTTTGTAGGTGCACAGGATGGCTGCGAGGATCGCCAGTAGAAGTGCAAGACACTGGCTGAGAAGCATCAGCTCGATCGTGACCGGGAGGCGATCGACGATCTGCTCCAAGATCGGCACGCGCGTGATGTAGGAACGGCCAAGATCGCCCTGCAGGAAACCGCCCAACCATTGCAAATATCGCACCACCAGCGGCTGATCGAGGTTGAGGTCGGCACGCACCTGGGCGATCGCCGCTGGCGTCGCCTCGTTGCCGAGCATCGCGAGCGCGACGTCCCCCGGCAGGAGGTTCAAGAGCAGGAACGTCGCCGCCGTAACCAGCAACAGCACCGGGATGAGCCGCAACAACTTGCGGAGGATGTTGCGCACGCCCCCTTTACCTCCCGCGGCGGCTTACCTGCACCGACATCACTTCGCGTCGACCCAGACTTCGTTCAGCCGCAGGACACCACGCCGCATCGGCGGGATGTTCTGGACGCGCGGCTGTGTGATGGCGAAATGGATCGTCTGGAGGCGCAGCATGATCGGCATTTCCTTCGCCATCTCCTTGGCGACGTCACAGTAGGCCTTCTTGCGCACTGCAAGATCGAGGCTGGTTCGGCCAGCCTCGATCGCCGCATCGAGCTTTGGGCTCTTGATCTTGGTGAAGTTGCCACCACTCATTGAATAGAACGATTGGTAGACCTGGAAGTCGGGATCAGGCACGTCGGCCACCTCCCACCAGGCGATGTTGTAGTCGCCGCGTACCACCGGCTGGATGTACGAAGGTCCGCCCTGGATGTTCTTGATCTCAGTCTCGATGCCGACCTTCTGCCAGAAACTCTGATACAGCTGCGCAGGGATCGTCATCGTCGGTGTCGGCTGCGACTGCAGCGTTATCTTCACCGGCTTGCCATAGTCCTTGAGCAAGGCCTTCGCCTTCTCCGGATTGTACTCGGGATAGCCAACGTCGGGGCAGTTCCACGGCGAGCCCGGCCCCCAGAAGCTTTCTGCAATCTGGCCGACATTGTCGAAGGCAACTCTCAGCTCAACCTTGCGGTCGATCGCGTGAGCCAGCGCCCGGCGGACGCGGACATCGTCGAGCGGCGCTACTGCCGTATTGATATTGGCCGTGTAGGCGCCGGTGCCGTTGTATTCTACGACCTTGAGTTTTTTGTCGGCACGCGCCTCGTTCACCTGTTTGCCGAGAGGCTCGTAGAAGATGTCGATGTCGCCGGTCTTGACAGCCGTAAAGCGCGCCATCGGATCCGGAAGGAACCGGATCACAATCTTGTCGAGATGCTGTGCCTTCGGATTCCAGAAGTGCGGGTTCTTGACGAAGGTGATGCTGTCGTCCTGCTTCCATTCCGACATGACATACGGGCCCGCGCCGATCGGACGGCGGCTCACGTCTTCGCCTGATGCCGCCACGTGATTGGCCGGCATGATCCAGAAAAGGTAATTGTCGGCGGAAAGCAGCGCGGGAAAGGCCGCCCAAGGTGCCGACAGCCTGAACTCGAGCGTCATATCATCGATCGCAACAACCTCTTTGAGCGAGCCGAGCGAGCCTGCAAACGCCTGGTTCCTGGTGGGATCGAGGATGCGATCCTTGAAGTGCGCAACGACGTCCGCTGCCGTAAACGGAGCACCGTTGGAGAATTTCAACCCCGGTCGAAGCTTCAGCCGCCAGATCGTTCCGTTCTCTGAGGGCACCACCGACTCTGCCAGCTCGGGGACCGGCTCCCCCTTCTCGTTGCGCGTGAAGAAATTCGAAAAGATCAGCGCACCGGCTATAGTGGTTTCGCGGCTAGCTCCGCGTATCGTGATGGCATCGAAACCCTGCACCTGTGCGCTGGTTGCCATCACCAACGTGCCACCCTTTTTGGGCTCGTTCGCCATGGCATGTTGCGAGAAGGCGAAGCCGAAGGCCATCAACATCAAGCCGCCGAGCTTGCAAGCGACGCGCATGTTCCTCTCCCTATGTCGTCGATCGCGCGAGCGAGAACGACGCGACCGAAACCACTTTTGCGCGGAGTGGAGTCACTCCGCCTATTCATTACTTGCATCCCGCTTTCCGCGGGTGGTTCCCGGCACGTCGCCGACAGACGTCGAACGGACGGCAGGCTTGACGAGTCTATCTTGCACAGTTAATACAACGTATCAAGTCCAATAGAGCCATGCGCGCAGACAGCAAAGAAACCATCGACGAACTGCTGGATGTGGCCGAGCGCCTATTCGCGGCTCGCGGCGTGGAGCACGTGAAGCTCACGGAGATTGTCGCTTCGAGCAGCCAGAAGAACCGGTCGGCGTTGCACTACCATTTCGGCTCGCGCGAGGGTGTGCTTACGGCCGTGCTCGACCGCCGACTGATGCGCGTCACGACATTACGTCTCGCGATACTGGATGATGCCGCAGCAGACGAACCGGACATGGCGAAAGCCATCTACGCCTTCGTCGCTCCGCTTTGCTCGGTTGTTCTCAATGAGCCTTGGGGGTCGGACTACATCAGCATTCTCGCCCAAGTCGGCGCCCACCCTTGCCTGCTCGGCAAGCGAATATTGGACGATGAGAGCATGACGGCGCTGCGGCGATGCAGGCGACTGATGGACCTCAGCTCGCCGGAAATTCCTTCTGCTGTTCTTGCGCGGCGGTTCAGGTGGTTTCACGACGGCTTCATAGTCGCCTTGGCACGGTGGGCACGCACGACTCCACGCTCACAGTGGAAGCCCGCCGTGATGCAGGACCTTATTGAAGAGTTCGTTCAGTACGGCGTAGCCGGCCTCTCCGTGCCCCGGCTGCCTTTGGCGCAGACGACAACGCAGAATGGCCAGAAACGATGAACGAGATGGAGCTTGCCACGATGTCTCGGCCGGATGAGGCCAACATCGTCCACCGCCTGAACGAGGCCGGGTGCTCATCCGCGGCCGTCCATGACAAGAGCGCCGATGTGGTAATCCGCCCATAGCAACGCAGATCAGGAGGTGCAGCTGGATTACGCCGGCCGGGGACCTTCGAACCAAAGGGAGCATTGCAATGTCGTCTCGGCTTTCCTCACATTGCGGCGCACTGAGGCACCTTGGGAATGGCTGAATTGGAAATTCGCCAGGAGGGCGAGGTCATCTGGGCGACGATGAACCGCCCGGAGCGACTGAACGCTTTAAACCGCACCCTCGTGGCATCGTTACGCGATCTCTTCGTCGGCCTCTATTGGCGGCGCGATATACGCGCGGTGGTGCTGACCGGCGCCGGCAGTGCCTTCTGTGCTGGCTTGGACCTGAAGGGACTAACTCGCCCTCGAACGTCGCCTTCGATTGGCGAGCGGCTGACCCACCAGCGGGAGATCAGCGAAATCGTCATCGCTATGCGCCGCTGTCCACAGCCGATCATTGCCTGCGTGAACGGAGCGGCCGCCGGCGGGGGATTTGCGCTCGCACTCGCCTCGGACGTACGGATCGCGACACCGCACACCCGCATGAACGCTGCCTTCATTCGAGTTGGCCTGTCGGCCTGCGACATCGGGGTCAGCTATTTTCTCCCTCGAATGGTCGGATCATCCGTGGCAGCCGAATTCATGCTCACTGGGCGATTTATCGACGCCGAGCGTGCCTATCAGCTTGGCCTCGTGAGCCGTGTCGTCGCGAAGGAACAGTTGGCAGCAGAGGCCCAGGCCTTTGTCGGCGATATGCTGCACGCTACTCCGCTGGGCTTGCAGCTGACCAAGGAAGCACTGAACCACGCCATCGACGCGCAAGGGCTGGAAGCGGCGATTGCGATGGAGGACCGCAACCAGGTCCTTGCCGGCGCTGACGGCGACTTTGCCGAGGGCATTCAGGCATTCATCGAAAAGCGCACCCCACAATACGCCAAGCGACGAGGTTACGTGAGATATGGGTGAAAGACACCGGAAAGATCCCGTCTTTCGTTGCCGTAATGCGCGCCACTGCCCTGCCAACTGATCGGCGCCGCGTCTGGACGAACATACATGCAAGCTAATGCGCGACGTCGGCCATAGCGCCGACGAGATCGTCGGATTGGCCAAAGCCAACGCCAGAGGGAGAAACGCCATGGAGGATCGCGGAATCGCTGCTGTCCGGGAGAGGCTCGCCAAGCTGCCTCGCTTGGTTGAAAAGACTCTCGAAGAAGGTCGCGCGCTCTACGACACGGCGACAAGCGCCTTCCCGTTGCCCGCGGATATCACCCGGGAGGACGTCCCCCTGGGCGGCGTGCCTGGCGAGCGCTTGACGCCACAACATGCGCGCGAGGACCGGGCGCTGATCTACCTGCACGGCGGCGGCTATGGCACCGGATCGCCTCGCTCGCATCGTCACCTCGCCGGCGATATCGCCAAGCGTGCCGGCGTCGTCGCGCTGGTGCCCGAATACCGACTTGCACCGGAAAACCCCTTCCCTGCTGCCGTCGACGACGCATTGGCGGTCTATCGCGACACGCTCAAACAATTCGCTCCGAATCGCATTACCATCGCCGGCGACTCCGCAGGCGGCGGCCTGACCGTCGCGCTGTTACTCGCGGCGCGCGATGCCGGCTTGCCGATGCCGGCAGCAGCGATCTGCATATCACCCTGGACCGACATGACTGCAAGCAGCTCGAGCTATGCTGAGCGGGCTTCTGTCGACCCGCTGGTCACCATCGAAGGTCTGCAGCGCTGGCGTCAGTATTACATCGGCGACGGTGACCGCCGCGCCCCGCTCGCCTCACCGGCCCATGCCGATCTCCGTGGTCTGCCGCCGCTGCTGATCCAGGTCGGCGGCGACGAGATCCTGCGCGGCGATGCATGCCTGCTTGCCGACAAGGCGCGCTCCGTCGGCATCGACACCGTGCTCGAGGTCTGGCCGCAGATGATCCATGTCTGGCACTGGTACTGGCCGATGCTCGACGAGGGCGAACGTGCCAATGCCGCCATCGCCCAATTCATGCGCAGCCATCTCGCTTGATGCGCCGGTCAGCCGGAGATCGCCATCGCAAACTGAAAGATCGCATACCAACCCGATGTCACAGATTTCAACCGACGTTTGAAGGGAAACTGACTTGAGACTCAAGACCGCCCGCATCCGCCCGCTCGATGACTCGGAGCTCAATGCCGATCAGGCGCAAGCGCTTGCGCCGTACCGCCCAAATGCAGTCTTAAATATCTTCCGTACCCTCGCCAATGCTCCGAAAGCCATGACACGCTTCAAGGAATGGGGCGTTTATGTGCTGTCGCGTCGCAACGATTTGCCATTCCGCCAACGTGAGATCGTCATTCTGCGCACCGGATTTCTTTGCAAGTCCGGCTACGAATGGACTCAGCACGTCCGCGTTGCCAAGCAATGTGGTCTTACTGACGAGGAGATCGAACGCATCAAACTCCCAAGCAGCCCGGCGTGGGATCCACCAGATGCCGCTCTCGTGAAAGCGACAAACGAGCTTCACGACGACCACTACATCACCGACGCCACATGGAGTGAGCTCCGTGCCTGCTTCACCGAGAAGCAGTGCATGGACGTCGTCTTTACGGCCGGTCATTACACCCAGGTCTGCATGATCCTCAATACATTCGGCGTACAGCTCGACGAAGGCCAATCTCTCGATCCTGACCTCAAAGGCTACTGACATGACCAAGCGCGTCGAGGGAAAGATCGCCGTCGTGGTCGGTGCCGGACAAAGCCCTGGCGAAACCATTGGCAATGGCCGGGCCATTGCGTTGCTGCTCGCCCGAGAAGGCGCGACCGTCCTCTGTGTCGACAAGAATGGTGAAAGCGCCCAGGAGACGGCGAGCCACATCTCGTCCGATGCGGTTGCGCGCGGGACGGCGGCAGCCGCTTCCGTCGGTGCTATGACCGCTGACATCACCAACGCGGCCGACTGTGCGCGTATTGTCCACGATGCCCGTTCGCGCTTTGGCCGCCTCGACATCCTGGTCAACAACGTCGGCATCGGAACTGGTGATGGTCCGGCACATCGTCTCGAGGAGGCTGTCTTCGACCGAATCTTGGCAGTGAACCTCAAAGGCATGTGGCTCACCACGAAGGCCGCCATCCCGATCATGCGCGACCAGGCGGGCGGTGCAATCATCAATATCTCATCTCTTTCCGCGTCCCAGGGAGCGTTCAGGATGGCCTACGAGGTCTCCAAGGCAGCTGTAAATCGTCTTACGACACACGTCGCCACGTCGAACGCAAAGTACGGCATCAGAGCCAACGCAATCATGATGGGATTCATGGATACGCCGATGGCGATCGAAGGTGTCGCCAAGGCGACGGGGCGGCCGACCGCCGAAGTCCGAGCCAAGCGCGACGCGCAGGTACCCCTGCGCAGAAGGATGGGCACCGGGTGGGATACCGCCTATGCGGCACTTTTTTTGGCTTCGGACGAGGCGCAATTCATCACCGGCGAAACTCTCCGCGTCGATGGCGGAATGGGCATTCAATAGACAACACCAGAGGGCATAAACGCCCCTCAGAGTTGCGCATTCGTAGAGTCATCGAGAACCCGCAGTTACGGCCCTGCGCGACGACGACTCCTCTTCGACTATCTGACAGCCACAACTCGAGAGATTGAGATGGATGTAGGTTTGCGTCACTTGAAACTGCGTCGTAGCAGCAGCTCGGCATGACGGTTTCCGTCGTGCAGTCGAAGTATCCAGCGTTCGGAATCCCATCTTGCCGTTGCCCCCTTCATCCGGTCGAACACCAGTGCATTGCCAACGCCAGTGGGCGCGCAGTTCGAGGAGACGGCTAAACAACAACTTCGCGGCTTGGACTCGCTCGTATCAACAGCCAGAATACCGGGGCGTGGCGAAGCGTATGACGTCGCATGTTGCTAGGGACGCGCGACGTTACGCCGCCACAGCAATGTGCGCACTTGTAAATCCATGCAGTGGCCCGTTCCCCAATCGGCCGGCGGCGAGAGCCAGGGCGAAAACATTGGCCTGCGTCGCAAGCCACAGACGTCAATTGCCCGTGATCCGGCGGAACAGCTCGCGGAGCGTCAATTGATGATCAAAACGCCCGTTGCGGATGAAGTGCAGAGTCTGGGCGATCACCAGAGGGTTGTTCATCATGAAAGTGTGGGTCGTATGCAGGACGATATGATCGCGCATGCCTTCGAGCTTCGTGCTCTCAACCGAGACCTTGCCGTCGTTCGGCCCTTTGAATGCCATCGACAGGATGGGGTTGACGGACCGGTCACCCGCAATGATGCCGACCTCGAAATCGGCCCCGGCAAGCTTCTTGGGCAGGCTCGCCGGGCCGGTGCCGAGTTGCATACCGGCGGGACCGGTTAGAAGCTCGAAGAGCTGGAGGTCGCCGAACGCGTCGACGGTTTCCGATCCCTGGTTGGGCGGCCCCAACATGACGACGCGACCGAGGTTCGATGGACGGTTCTTCAGCAGCCACACCCGCAGCAGAATGCCGCCCATCGAGTGAGTGACAAAATGAACTTTGTCGACTTCGCCGCATCCAGCCACCGATACGCCGACATGGCGCACCAACTCCTCGATCGGAGCAGACGTCGATGGATAAGTACCGCTGACGACATTGAAGTCGAAGGTCGTCAGTGCCTCCTCCATGACGGTGAAGGACGCTTCCGTCCGCCCCAGCCCGTGAAGCAAGACAACGCAGTCCCGCGCGAACGCCGGTGACGTAGCAAGGAGGAAGATGAGCAGCACGGCGAAACGCATGGGCGTATGGTTAGCTCAGATTCACTGGCGCGCTCAAGGATCGGTAGACGCTGGGACTTTCTGCAAGGATGTCGGAACCGAGCGCGCGCGTGACTCCATAAGGCAGGCCATGGCGAATTTGCCGAAGGCCACCCGTCTCCACATTGACCCAGTGTCCATCGACTATACCGGCCGTCCCAATTACTCGACGGGCACCTTGGCGACCGTCCCTGGATGCCAATAGCATGGCGTCGTGATGCGGTCGTTGGAGTCGATTGGAAAGGGAGTTTGCTATGGCCACTGGTACTGGCGATGGGCCTGTTCTCCTCATGAAGAAACTCGGCGGCTTCTTCTTCATCATTCTGGGCTGCCTGCTGACCGCCATCGGGGCGAACTCGTCAAACACGGCAGTCACCGTCCTTGGTGTCATTCTCCTGACCGCAGGAGCGATCCTTCTGATCCTCAAGATCATTCGTCGCAGTGGAAGCAATCGCCCCTAGAGGTCTTTCGACGCCGCTCGTGGGAAAAATTCCGACGAATTCGATCCATCGCGCGACGAGACTATCCTAACGAGAGCCCGGGTGGATGAGCGGCAAAGGCAACCTGTTGGAACTCCACACCTAGGGCGCGAGCTCATGGATCGGGAACGACCATGTCGGACACGCGCAATACGGACAGAAGTGGATTTTCAGGACTGGCTTCGACTTGCCGGCGGCGATAGGTTCTCGTTGCTCCCTGCCCTCTTGGAAAAGAAGATATGATGCGCTTGGCCTCATGCTGGCGAAGTCCGCAAGAGGACGGGTGCGGCTGGCACTTCCTGCTCAGCGTGAACGGAATCGAGCCGCTGCGTTTCCTCGTCGAGCGCCGAGCCTTTTGTTCGCGAGGGCGTTGCGCTACGACGTCAACGATTGTTTCACGAGGCTCGCTCTGTTCGGCCCGGTCTATTTTCTTTCAGGCGACGGCTTTCCGGCCGATTCGCACTGCGAACACGAGCTAAGGAGACGCCTCGCTCCGTCATGCGCGCGGTGGACAGGGCAGGAGGAGATTCATGTTCCGACACCCGAGTCGTTTCCACTGCACGACTTCCCGCGCCGAGCTCGGCACCTTGAGACTTACCTCGCCGCACGGGAACACCGCACCGACGTCGTCCTGATGGGGCGCTCGTCAGGTGCCCGACTCGCCACCTGGTACGCGAGCCGCCATCGGGTCGCCGGCGTCATCTGCATCGCCTACCCATTCCGCAATCCGACGCTCGGACCCGAACCCGACCGGTACCTGCACCTGGCCGACCTGAATGTGCCGACGCTCATCTGTCAGGGCATCCAAGACGATTATGGCGGCTCCAACATCTTCGGCGACTATGCCCTTTCGTCCTCGATTCGCGTCCACTTGCTCAGGACGGATCACAACTTCAACATCAGCCCGATTGCCTGGGATACCCTTGCTCGGATCATGCTGGAGTTCTGTCAGGAGACGCTGCGGCGCGACTGACGTGCTTGCCTCTTCAGCACGTGTTGGCCATGAGGAGCGAACCCATGGACGATCGCATCTGCCTATCGCCCTTCTGCGGCGCACGCGCCCCGCATGCCCTGCCTCGTTGCCCAGCGTGTGGGCGCCCGACGTTCGGGCGCGATCAGATCGCCGCGCGCGGGCGGCACCTCGTCCTCCTCGGCCTCATCCTTGCGGGAGTCGTCGGCACTGTCGTCTGGTTTTGGTGGTCCGCCCTGCATCCGGCCGCCGCGGGCCAGCCCGTTTCGGGGTTTCGCGGTACGGGCTTCGAAGCTCGCACCCTGTTGTTTGCCTTCACCGCCCTGATCCTGACCGGCATCTGCTTTACCGCGAGCGGCGCAATGATGCTGGCGGGCCGGTCGAGTCGCACTCCGACGCGCGCGGCACTCATCCTGTTCGCCGCCGCGCTCGTCGCGATCGTGACCTGTCTCGCCAGCGCCTACGGGCGCTAGTCGATCGAGCGAGACTTGTCAGTCCTGTGCCCAGAGGTAGCCGAAGGACGTGTAGTTCTGGATCCGCCCGAATGTCGGGTCGAGTGCCTCGAATTTCCGACGAATGCGCTTGATAGCCGCTCGAACGTTCATCTTGTAGCCGTCCTCGCCGCACCCGGCGACGAAGCCACGGTAGTGCAGGGCGTCGTAGATCTCGCGATAGGTCACGTGCTGGCCCGCATTGCTGGCCAGCAGGTTGATGATCTTGAACTCGCCGACCGTGAGCCCGACATCGGCATCGTTCCAGGTGGCCCGACTGACGTGCGGCTTCAGCAGCAGGTCACCGACCTGAACGACCTTTTCCCGCCGTGATTCCGGCACCTTGATACGGGCGACGATTCGAAGCCGATGCACCAATATGGAGATGCCGCGCGCCTTGTCGATGAAGTCGATGGCGCCGTGCTCCAGGGCAAGGTTCTCGTTGCTGGTAAGCCATCTGCGCGTCAGGAACACGATCGGAAGGTTGACCCCCTGGCGCCTCAACTGTTGCAGCAGCTCGAGGCCCGAATTGCCGATATCTCCCCAGTCGAGAACGATGAGATCCGCCGCGGACAGCACGTCCGGGGCGGCCAGGACCGACCGGTTGTCGCGAAAAGCCGTTACCTCAAAGCCCTGTTCGCACAGTTCATCCGACAACATGTCCCGAAAGCCATCGTCCCCGTCGACGGCGACGACACGGATTTGCGACATCGGTTCGCCGCTCATCAGGAATGACGGCACACCTCTGACCGATCCAACGGCATTGACCACTGGTTGCATTGCCACTGCTCCTCGCTAGATCGCCGACCCACCGGCGATCGATTGCTATCCCACTGCAGCATGAG
>MKRV01000047.1 GCA_001897995.1 Alphaproteobacteria bacterium 65-37
CCAGGGGACATTAGGGGTGCTTGAGGTTATGAAGGCGCCCGCGAAGGCGGTCGTTTCGGCCGCCGGGCAGTGAGCAAATTGGTGCCGGCAGCACCAGCGCAGCCCCGCGAGTATCGGGGATGCGGGCTTTCTGAGGGTGTGGAAAGCAAATCCGGGATGGCAAAGTCCAATAAATTTGCGTGGGTCGGAGTGGCGGTGATTCTCGCCGCGGCCGGCGCGGTCTTGCTGACGGGGATCTCCGAAGGCCAGATCGGCAATGCACAGAACAAGGCCGAGGTGGTCGGCCCGCTGATCTCGCGCGGCTACACCGAAGCGCCCGCCGGGACGGCGGTGATCGGCGGCGATCAGCTGGGCGGCGACATCGTGATCGAGCTCAAGGTCGTCGAGGGCGAGACCGTCAAGCGCGACCAGGTCGTCGCGGTGCTGAACAACTACCCGACGGCCGACATCGAGGTGCGCCAGCGCGAAGCCGAGCTCACCAAGGCCAAGCAGCAGCGCGAAGCGATGGTCTCCGGGTTCCGCACGTCGGAGATCGCCCAGCAGGAAGTTGTGGTGAAGTCGGCGTCCGAGGAGAGCCGGCTCAAGGATCTCGAGCTCTCGCGCTCGAGCGCGCCACCCGACCAGAAGCAGCTGCAGTCGACGATCACCCGCCAGGTGCTCGAACGCGAGCAGGCCAAGCTCAAATACATGAAGGACGTCCTGGCCGCCGACCTGGGCCAGATCGATTCCGAGATCTCCATCATCCAGGCGCGCCTCGACGCCGCGAAGCTCGAGCGCGAGGCGTCGCTGGTGCGCTCACCGCTCAACGGCGTGGTCGCCGAGATCTACACCCGCGCCGGCGAACGCATCATGTCCTACAAGGGCATCGTCAAGATCGTCGATCTCAACCAGATCCGCATCTTCGCCGATGTCGACGAAATCCATCTGCGCGCCCTGAAGCTCGGCGGCAAGGTCGAGTTCACGTTCCAGGGCAGCCGTACCGCGCATGTCGGCACGATCGTGCGCACGCCGCTCACAGTGAAGCGGAGCAAGCGCTCCGAAGCCGATCTCGGCGAGCAGAACACCCGTCTCGTCGAGGTCGAGATCAAGCCCGACAATCCGTCGGGCATGCCGCAGATGCTGGGCCGCGAAGCCCGCGTCACCTTCGAATAACGGCGGCGCCGCCGCGGCGCGCGGCGGCGTATTCGTAGGCGATCAGCCCGGCCAGCACGAACAGGCCCAGCAGGCGCGCAACGACCATGCCGCCGACCCAATCGTCGATGATCTCCGGGAAAGTGAGCGCGACGCCCGCCAGGACGGCGACCGCCCGCGTGGCCAGCCCGAGCGGACGCCACAGGTGGCCTTGCGCGGCGATCGCGAGCGCCAGGATGCCGCCGGCCGCCCCCACCGTGACCCAGGGGATCCAGGCCCAGCTGGTGTCCTTCGGCAGCTCCAGCAGGAGGCCGATGCCGATCGGATCGAGCACGAAGATGAACGGCACCAGGAAGGCCGGCAGGGCGTATTTCCAGCTCTGCAGGGTGGTGACGTAGGGGTCCGCACGTGTGAGCGTAGCGGCCGCGAACGGCGCCAGCGCTGTCGGCGGCGACACTTCCGACAGCACCGCGTAGTAGAAGATGAACATGTGCGCGGCGTAGTCCGGGATGCCGAGCTTGATCAGCGCCGGGGCAGCGATCACCGCGCACATGATGTAGGAGGCGGTGACCGGCACCGCGAGCCCGACCACCCAGACGATCAGCGCCGTGTAGACCGACGTCCAGAACAGCGACCCGCCGGCGAGATCGATCACGATCGACGAGAATTTCAGCGCCAGGCCGGTCTTGGTGATGACGCCGACGATGATGCCGGCGCAGGCGCAGGTCGCCGCCACGCCCAGCGCCTGGATCGAGCCGTCGGCCAGCGCCCGGAACAGCCGGCCCGGCCACAGCGCCGTGTCGGTGCGCAGGTAGCTCACCAGGATGGCGAGCAGGATCGACCAGAAGACCGCATAGGTCGCCGAGAAGCCCCAGACCATCAGCACGACGACGGAGATCAGCGACGTGAAATGGAAGCCGTAGCGCGTGAGGAGCTGGCCCATCGACATGTCGACGGCGGGATCGACGGCGCGCAGGCCGTACTTGCGCGCATCGATCTCGGTCATCACCAGCAGGCCGAAATAGTAGAGGCAGGTCGGGATGATCGCCATGCGAACGATGTCGAGGTAGGACATCTTGAGGTATTCGGCGATCAGGAAGGCGGCGGCGCCCAGCACCGGCGGCGACAGGATGGCGCCCAGGCCACCGGCCGCCAGCAGGCCGCCGGCGGCGGATTTGCCGTAGCCCGCCTCCTTCATGATCGGCCAGGCCACCGTGCCGATGGTGACCGTGGTGGCCACGCCCGAGCCCGAGGGGCCGCCCAGCAGGAACGACGACAGCACGACGGCGCGGCCCGCCGCATTGGGCTGGCCCTTCATGGCGCGCAGCGAGAAATCGATGAAGAAGCGGCCGGCCCCGGAGGCCTGCAGGATGGCGCCGAAGATGGTGAACAGGATGATCAGCGTGGCCGAGACGTCGATCGCCGAGCCGAAGATGCCGTTCAGCGTCATGTAGAGCTCGGCGATCATGTCGGACAGCGGATAGCCCTTATGCGTCCACGGCGCCGGCAGGTAGTTGCCCCATAGGGCATAGGCCAGGAACACCAGGGACAGCACCGGCATGATCCAGCCGGTGGCGCGGCGCGTCGATTCGAGCACCAGCACGATCAGCAGGCCACCGATGATCAGATCGGTGCGGGTCGGCGAGACGTAGCGGTCGAGGAAGTCGTCGGCTGCCTCGAGGTCGGTCCAGGTGCCGCCGGTCATCATGTACCAGATGACGACCAGCACCAGCCCGGCGGCCACGATGTCCCAGGGAGCCACCCGGTTGCGCCAGCTCTTCACCGCCGGAAACAGCAGGAAGACCAGGGACAGCGCAAAGGCGACGTGGATCTCGCGCAGCGACTGGGTATCGACGGTCGATGCCGCGGCGTAAAGATGGAACAGGGTCATCAGGAAGGCGATGAAGGTGAGCGCCTTACCCCACCAGCCCACGAACTTGTGGACGCCTCCTTCTTCCTGTTCGATCAGCTCTTCGACTTTGCGCCGTTCCTCGTCGTTCAGCAGTTCGGCCTGGACCGTCATATCGTCGCCACCCCAAATGGAACGGGGCCCCCCACCCGGAGAGCCCCGTTCATCGTCGACCTGGATTACGAGAGCTTGATGCCCTTCTCGTTGAAGAATTTGACAGCGCCCGGATGGAACGGCACGGACGAATTGGCCGCCTTCTGGTTCTCCGGAGTCATGTCGATTGCCGCCTTGTGGGTGGCGACGAGGTCGCCGTGGTTGTCCCACAGGGTCTTGATGATGGTGTAGGCCTGATCGTCCTTCATCGAAGCCGGCACGATCAGGATGTTCCAGATGGCGATGACCGGCACCGCGGCATCCTGGTGCGGATAGGCCTTGGCCTTGATCTCGCTCTCCGCGAACACCGGGCCGTACTTCTTGTTGAGCGCCGGCACCAGGTCGGCGGTCGGGATCAGCTTGATCTTGATGCCCTGGGTCGCCGCCAGGTCGGTGATCGCCGCGACCGGCGGGCCGCCGTTGAAGAAGTAGCCGTCGAGCTTGCCGTCCTTCATGGCGTTGGTGCTCTCGGCCGGCGACAGGCGCTCACGCTTGATGTCGGAGAGCTTGAGGCCGAGCTCGTCGAGGATGCGCAGCGCCATGACTTCCGAGCCGCTGACCGGCGCGCTGGTCGAGATGCGCTTGCCCTTGATGTCGGAGAGCTTGTTGATGCCCGTGCCTTCCATGGTCACGAAGTGCACCAGGTTGGGATAGACGACGCAGAGCGTCCGCGAGTCGACGGGCTTGTCCTTGAACTTGTCGAGCCCCTTGATGGCGTCGTAGGCGGTGTCGCACTGGGTCAGCGCCATCTGCGCCTTGCCGTCGCGGATCATGTGCATGTTGGCGACCGAGCCGGCCGTGGCCTCGGCGGTGACCGCCCAGCCCGACACCTTCTTGCTCAGGATGTTCGCCATGGCGCCACCCAGCGGATAGTAGACGGCGCCCGTGGTGCCGGTGGCGATCGAGAACTGGGCTTGCGCCGCCGCGGGCAGTCCCCACCCGGCAGTCATACCCAGCGCGCCGACGGCCGAGCCGGCGGCGATGAATTGGCGTCGCTTCATTTTTCCTCCTGTTTCCCCAACTCCCCAATGGGGCCGGAACAAACCACGTCGACCGCGGCGAGGCAACATTGTGTCGTTGTGCTTGAAGGCCCTGGGGCCGCGAGATAGCCTTCGGCCGGGTGGGGGACGATGAAAACAGGCTTGGTTCTGACGGTTCTGGCCGTCTTGTGCAGTGCAACGATGGCGGTCGACGCGTCGGCCCAGCAGCGTCGCCTCGGTTTGCAAGGTTTTCAGGTCTGCAACCGCACCGCCAACGAGATCGAGGTGGCCAAGGCCGTGAACACCGGCGCCACCGACCGCGGCCAGCCCATCATCATTTCCGAAGGATGGTACAAGCTGCCGCCCGGTGCCTGCACAATGCTGTGGCCGGCACCGCTCAACTACCTGTCCTACCTGGTCTATGCCCAGGACAAGCGCAGCGGCCGCGAATGGGGCGGCACGGTGCCCCTCTGCATTTCGCCCCAGGCCTTCACCATTCGGTCCGACACTTGCGGCCAAGGCTACGAGCGGCGCCCCTTCACCCAGGTCAACATGGGCAACGAACGCAATTCCTGGACCCACACCTTCTATCCGTAGCTCAGCCCATCCCGGAAGCAGGTCGCGCCCCGTCGAGCAGCTGGCCGAGCATCTCGACCACCTCGTCCGACTGGAAGGGCTTGTCGAAAAACGGCCGGTCGCTGTGCTTCAGCGGCATCAGCGAGGCCGACCGGCCCGACGCGAAAACGAAGGGAATGCGCAGCGCCGCCAAGGCATCGGCAACGGGAAAGACCAGCTCGTTGTTCTTCAGGCGGATATCGAGGATGGCGCCGTTCACGGCCTGATCGGCCAGGATGGCAAAGGCTGCGGCCACCGAGGCCACCGGGCCGAGGGCGGTGGCGCCGACATGCGCCAGCGCCATGCGCAGATCGAGGCCGATCGCCGGATCGTCTTCGACGATCAGCACTGTGCGTCCTTCCAGGCTACTCAAACTCCACCCTTTCTGCCGCAGACGATCCCGGCAAGACGCAATCCGAGTGCAGGATAACGTCCCTTCATAACGGCAATGGGAGATCGTGGCTGCATGGCGGAGCCACAAAGTCTTCTTTGGGCCGGTTTGTTCGGAATCGGGCCGTTTGACGCCGGGCCGTCCGGGCTCGGGCCGCCTGCAATCCGGCCGTTGCCAAAATGTCACCTGCCCCCGCGCAGGGGCGAAACGGGCGCAGAGAGTGGGAACTCACCCCTGGACGGCACGTTGTCTGGCTGAACCAGCAACGAGGAACCGAGATCAATGGCGACCGCACAGATGCGGATCAGCGTGGAAGAATTGAGGCTCCTGCGGGCCCTGTCGGTCGGGCAGGCCGTGAAGCTTCCGTCGGCCCATCGTCTGCGCCTGGAACTGCTCGGCCTGCTGCATGACGGGCCGGCCGGGCCCAGGCTGACGACCCTGGGCCGTCACCACGTAGAAACCGCGCTCCCCGACGACGAAGCCAAGGAAAAAGTCACAGACGCGCCGGCCACACCCGTGAAACGGGACCGGTTGGGGCGGCGTTTGCCCCATGGGCGTTCTCTGCCCTTCTGATCCCTGGCCCGTCACTTCTCCCCCTGACCGATGACGGATTGGATTTCCAATGACCCCACCTCGCGCGTCCCAGTCAGCCTTTTCGACCGAACCGATGACGTCGCCGACCGCTCCGCGGCCCTCCCCCTATAGCGTCGTTCCGCACGTCGTGCGGGACGGGCAGGACGGCCAGGCAACAACGCACAAGGAGACGGCCTTGGAAGCGCCGCCTGAGTTCGATCCTCGGAATCTCTTCCTGGCTGCGCTGTCGCCGACCGACCAGGCCATCCTTCGCAGCATGCTGTCGCTGCAACGCCTGCCGCAGGGGCTGGTGCTGCAGGAGCCCGAGCAAAGCATCGAGCACGTCTATTTCGTCGAAAGCGGTATGATTTCGCTGGTCGCGGCGATGCAGGATGGGGCGGCGATCGAAACCGTGACGCTCGGCCGCGAGGCTATTCTGGGTGCGCTGGCCGCGTTCGGTACCCACCGCGCGACGGCCCGGGCGATCGTGCAGATCGACGCCACGGCCTGGCGTCTGCCAGTGGCCGACTTCCGCCACGCCATCGAAGAGAGTCCCGGCCTGCGCAAGATGGCGCTGCTCGGCAGCGAACTGCTGCTGGCCCACATGCAGCAGACCGCCGCGTGCAATGCCTTGCACACCGCCGAACGCCGTCTCTGCCGCTGGATCGTGCAGGTCCAGGACCGCGTCGGCAGCGACGTGATCCGCCTGACCCACGACTTCCTCGCCCAGATGCTGTCGGTGCGGCGGCCGACGGTGAGCCTGATCGCCTACGAGCTGCAGCAGGCCGGCTTTATCCGCTACCAGCGCGGCCGTATCGCCATCCTCGATCGCGCCGGCCTGGAACGCAGCGCCTGCGAATGCGCCGGCGTCCTGCGCGAGAAGACCCAGCGAATCGTCGGTGATATCGGATTCTAGGTTGCCGCCTTGATTTTCATATTCCTCTCCCCCTTTGGGGGAGAGGAGAATTAAAGCAAGGACTGCAACGTCACTCCTTCGGGCGGTTGGTGAAGCGGGCGTTGCCCAGCCCGGTGCCGATGGTGAGGACGCCCCACCGCTCGACGTCGCCCATGTTGGAGACCTCGCTCAAGCCCTGAACCACCGCATCGTTGTGGATCAGCATTGCCGGCTCGTGGCCGTCGATGCGCGGCAGTTTTTCAGCCAATGCCGCGTCGAGCCGGAAGCCCTCCTCCTGCCAGTTCCCCGGCAGGTTCTGCCCGCCGCTCAGGATCGTGCCGTCGTCGTCGATCAATCCCGGGCAGGCAATCCCGAGGAACGGCGCGAGCTTCAGCTTCGCCTCCAGCGCCTTGTCCGTGAGTTCCGTCACCATGTCGGCCAGGCGCTGCACGGCCTCTTCGCGGCTCGGCTTTTCGTCACGATGCCGCCAATGCAGCATCTTCCACACGGCGGCCTTCGAGACGTCTCCCTTGCGCATCTTGAGGTCGACGATGCCGACCCGGAGATTGGTGCCGCCGATATCGACGGCGGCGATGGCGTCATGCCCCGCCAGCATCCAGCTTGGCGCGAGATGCACGGCGCCGATCAGGCCTGCCTCGTCGGGATGATTGGAAATGGGCCGCAGCTCGACCGGCACGGCCTCGCCGGCGAGAATCACCTGCGCACGCCCCATAGCGAGCTGTCCGATATGGCTCGAGCTCAGGCCGCCGCCCACGACGATGCGCTCGGTCTCCTGCCAGTTCTTCAGGCGCAGGAAGCGGCGCACCACCGTCGCCAGTTCATGGGCAAACTCCTCGATCACCGTATGGACGAGGCCGGCCGCGACCGTGTCCTTGCTTGCCAGGGCCTTTTCGAGCTTGGATTTGGAGATTTCCGCGGTCGGCGTATCGCCGAACGGATCCTCGCCCAGGGTCGACACGACACGGTCGCGCCAATCGTCGAGGATCGCGCGAAAGGCGCGCCCGCTGGCGCGATCGCCGACGAAGCCCTCCTCGTCACGCAATTCCTCGTTGTAGGTATCGATCGTGACCGCCGACAGGACACGCGCGCCGTGAACGAGAACAGTGGGAGCCGCCTGGTCGGTCTCCTCTTTTGGCAGCTTGCTGCTCATACGATGACCTTCCCTCGCGCGACGCCATGTCCCGCAGCAGGACAAACGATTGACCCAGCATCGGAGTTCCCAGAACGCGGCTCCGCGGCCAGGATTGACGATCTCTGCTACAATCGCAGCGTGATCCGACCTTTCCTTCGAATGGCTTTGTTGTCGCTTGCCGTGGCAAGCCCGGCCGCCGCGCAAAATTCGCGGCCGGCACCGGAACTCGGCAGCGGCCCCCTGCCGCCGCGCGCCTTCCCGGGGGCACCGCCCGTACCGGGCATGCCGGGCGCCAGCGACGAGATCAAGGATCCGACCACAGGCTGCGCCGTGGTGAACATGACCGCCGAACCCAATGTCGCCATCACCTGGACGGGAGGCTGCGAGCATGGTTTGGCCCAAGGCAAGGGCGTGCTGCAGTGGACGCGCGACGGCAAGCCGGCCGAACGTTACGAAGGCGAGATGCAGGACGGCCTGTACGAGGGCACCGGCAAGATCGTCTATGCCGACCGCGCCCGCTACGAGGGCGAGTTCAAGGCCGGCGAGCGTGACGGCCGCGGCACCTATGTCTTCCCCGGCGGCGGCCGCTACATCGGCCCCTTCCGCGAAGGCCGCCCCAACGGCCAGGGCACCTATGTCTGGCCCAACGGCAACCGCTATGTCGGCGAGTTCCGCGACAACCAGCGCACCGGGCGCGGCACGCTGCTCTTCGCCGACGGCGGCCGCTATGAAGGTGATTTTGTCAATGGCAGGATGCAGGGCCGCGGCCAGCGCGTCTGGAGCAATGGCGCGCGCTACGACGGCGAATGGTCGAACGACGTCGCCAACGGCTATGGTACGCAGGCCGCTGCCGACGGCCAGGTCTTCACCGGCACCTGGGTGAATGGCTGCTACCGCGACGGCAGCCGCTGGGCGACCGCCGGCGTCAGCGCCCAGAGCTGCGGCTTTCAATAGGAGCGCCACGCTCCGCATGAAGCGTTCTGTTTTCCTGCGGCATCGACGGCGCTAAACTGGCGGCATGTCCAGCCTATCCGCCTCTCCGGACCTGATCATGACCCAGTTCCTCGAATGGGTGGCGGCCAAGCCGCGTAGCCGCGAGGACGTGCTGGAGGCCTGGCAAAGCTCCTGCCCGCGCTTTCCGGTCTGGGAAGATGCACGTGCCGAAGGTTTCGTGTGCCAGAAGGGCGGCGAGACGGGCGAGCATCGCGTGGAGCTGACGTCGCTGGGCCGCGCCACCCTCGCTTCGACACGACGCTGATCGCGCTCACGCCTCCCAAGATTCATTCTTGCCGTTTATAGTAGGGACATGACGCTGCAACGGGCGGCCCTGTGGGCGATCGTGGTCGCCGCGACCATCTTCCTGCTGGTCTCGGGCCGCGGATTGCTGCTGCCCTTCGTGCTGGGCATCGTGCTCTGGTACATGATCGACGCGCTGGCCGACACGTTCGCCCAGCCGCGCTTCGGCCGTCTCCGCCTGCCGCAGCCGGTAGCGCTGATCGCCGCGGTGCTGATCATCGGCGGCCTGTTCTGGATCGTCGGCCGCACGATCGGGCGCAACGTCACCGCCGTGGTGGCCGCCGTCCCCAACTACGAGAACCGGCTGACGCAGCTGATCGAGCACGGTGCCCGGCTGATCGGCCTCGAGCAGGCCCCGACCCTCTCCGAGCTGTTCGCCCGCGTGAGCCTCGCCGACACGCTGGGCGGCGTCGCGACCGCCGCCGCCTCGGTGGTAAGCGTCGCCGGCCTGATCCTGATCTACGCCCTGTTCCTGTTCGTCGAGCAGCTCCATTTCAAGCGCAAGCTCGCCAACGTGTTCAGCAGCGACGGCCAGGCAACACGCGTCCAGGCCGTGCTCGACCGCATCGACCGCGAGATCCGCATCTACATCCGCATCAAGACGACGCTGGCCACCGTCACCTCGGCCCTGGCCTACCTCGTGATGTCGCTGGTCGGCGTCGATTTCGCCGGCTTCTGGGCGGTGATGGTGTTCTTCTTCTATTACATCCCGACCGTCGGCTCGATCCTGGCGATCGTCGCCCCCGCCCTGCTGACCCTGGTCCAGTTCGATCACCTGACGCCCTTCCTGATCGTGCTGTTCGTGTTCGGCACCATCCAGGTCGTGACGGCCAACGTCATCGAACCGGCGATCATGGGCCGATCGCTCAATCTTTCCCCCCTGGTGGTGATCGTGTCCCTGGTCGTGTGGGGCACGATCTGGGGGGTCGTCGGCATGTTCCTGTGCGTGCCGATCATGGTGGTGGCGCTGATCGTCCTGGCGCAATTCGAAACCACGCGGCCCGTCGCCGTGCTGCTGTCGGCGGATGGCCGGATTCCGGAGTCGAGCCAATGAAAGCACGCACGCTGCTCGTCCTGCTTGCGCTCTCCGTTGTCCCCGCTGCCGCAGCTGTGGCGCAGGTCACGATATCGCCGCCGCCGATCAACTATCCGCCCGCCACCGACGACAAGACATCGTCGCCGCAGGCTCCCGCCACGGAAACGCCGCCGCCCGAGCCTCCGGTGCCGCCGCCCGCCATCGACGTGATGTATGTCTGTCCGGGCGGTCCCGATTTCTCGGCGCACTTCGCCGAAAACGGCGAGCTCGTGACGCTCAAGATCGCCGGCCAGCCCGATCTCGAGATGCCGCGCCAGACGACCGCTACCGGCTATTTCTATACCGACGGCTACTACGAGCTGCGCGGCCGCGGCCGTGAGGCGACTCTGACGGCCGCGGGACGATCGCTGCGCTGCCACGCCGCCGGACGTCCCGGCCAGCCGCCGCGCACATTCGCCAATGCCGACAGCGCGCTGACGCTGTTTCCCGACGGCACCTTCCGCCTGCGCGAAAAGCGCGCCGGCGCGGCCGAGCCGGTTCTGGACCTCGGGCAGTGGTCACAGGAGGTCGATGGCGGCGTCCGCCTCGTGATCCGCGGCAGCGCTTCGACGCGCCGCGCTTTCCGCGAGGTCGGCGTCGGCAAGCTGATCGACGACAAGGGCGCCGAGCTCACCCTGGCGGCCACGCCCGATCCGATCGAGGGCAAGTTCCGGCTGAGCGGCCTCTATCGCGATGCCCAGGATGGCGGCCTGTTCACCGAATGTTTCACCGACCGCACCTATGCGGTGGTGCCGGGCGGCGCCGAACCCGAACTCGAGCGCGCCTGGGTGGAAGCGACTCCGTCGCGCGAAACCAGCCTCTATGCCGAAGTGGTCGGCGAATTCAGCGGCCCCAACGGCGTCAGTATCGTGGAGTTCCTCAGCTTGAAACGCGGCGCGACCTGCCCGGCGCAGGCGTCGCGCGGCGCGGCCTTGCGCGACACCGAATGGCGCCTGATCGAGATCGACGGCGAGAAAGTGCGCTTCGACGACTGGCGCCACCGGCCGACCCTGCGGCTCAACGACGAGGGCGGTTTCTCCGGCCGAACCGGCTGCAACGGCTTCGGCGGCACCTACGAGCTCACGGCCGACGGCGTGCGCTTCAAGTCCGGCGCCATGACCATGATGGCCTGCCCCGACCCGCAGCAGACGATGGAGCGGCGCTATCTCGATGCGCTCGACGCCGTGCGTACCGCCCAGATCGCCAGCACGGTGCTCGACCTCAACGACGCCACCGGCAAGCGCCGCCTGCGCTTCGAAGCGCGGAGTCTGTAGCGACGGCCTCTGCTACCGCGTAAAGCCCACCTCCCCATATGAATGGGCTGTTGGATTCACACATCGCGCTCATCTTTCCTCTCCCGTGAAACGGGAGAGGACGCCTGAACGATCCGTGAATACGACAGATACGATGGGGACGAGACGAATTCTCAAGGCCCGGCGGTCGGGTCCATACTGAGGACCATCAGGCGGCCCTCGTCTTCGATGGCGATCCGCAGGAAAGGGATGCTCGACAGCGGCGCATCGGCATTGGCCTTGCCGGCGAGTTCGCGGTCGACCTCGTCGAACAGGCGGACGTAGAGTTTCCATTCGGCCATGCCAGACTCGATCGGCAGGCGCGCCGGCTCCCGCCAGTCCAGTCCACGGATGCCGCTCTGGACGACCCGTTCGACAGGTTTGTCGCGGACCAGGGCGGTCTCGAAGCGGCCGATCGTGGCGGTCCGTGCCTCCTTGGTGACGGGCTTGGCGATCACGGCCAGGCAGAGCTGGCCGGGCTGCTCGGGCGGCACGAGCTCGACCGAGCCGCCATTCATGGTCTCGTCGGGCACGTCGTCGACCCAGCCCAGGCGCTCGACGATCACGACGCGCTGGGTGCCGCCCTCGAAACGCCATCCCGACGGAGGGTCGAAGCAGCGCCGCACCGTGCGCGTCTCGCCGGCCGGGGCGCGCGCCAGGATCTCGGGCGAGACCAGGGTGTTGGACTCGAGCTCGGTCGTGTGGATCCTCTGGTCGAAGGCGAAGGAGCCGGGACGGTCGGGCAGGACAGTGAAGAGCAACTGGAACGTCACGTTGCGCGAGCCGGCACGCAGGGTCAGCGTGCCGGTCGCGAAACTGGTGCGCGCCGCATCGCTCGAAATGGCGCTGCGCGGCACTGTGAAGCGCAGGCGCTCCGGGGCGATCGTGGCCTCGCCGCGCCAGTCGCCGATGGTCAATACCGGCTTGGCACCGCCGCCGAGATACAGGCCGACGATCTCGACCTCGACCGGCGGGTCGTCGTCGCCCGGCACCGCAAACGGCGGCACGTAACGCGACACGGTCGGCGCCGGCGGGCCGGCGGGACGGTCGCGGCGGGCGTCGAGGCGAAGCGCGCTGTCGGCTGCCGGCGGCGTCGACGTGCCGGGCGCGAGATTGAGCTCGGCCGTCCCGAGGCGCGGCGGCACGTAGCGCGGCGTGTAGGACAGCACGACCGGACCGTCCCCCGCCGCGGCGAAGCGATCGAGTTCCGCCGCCGCCTTGCCGGCCGCCTGCTGGGCCGCCAGACGCGCGCCCTCGCCCGGCCGTTCCAGGGCGTCGCGCAAGGCCGCGTTCAGCGCCTCGAGCTCGGCGAACGCCTGGCGCCGTCGCTCCGGCAAGCGACCGAAGGCGCGGTCACGCAGCGGCTCGTCACGGGCGATCAAGGTATCGCCCAGCAGCCCCGCGACGCGCAGCGCTTCGAGCAGCTCGAGGCGCGCCACGCCATCGGCGCGCGCCTGCAGCGCCGCCCGATCCGTGCGTACGGCGATCAGCCTGTCGCCGACCGTCGGCTCGCCGGTGATCCTGTCTTCGGGCAGCACGACGAGCAGCCCGACAACCGCTGCCACGACGACCGCGATCGCGGGCCACAGACGCTTCGACTCGATCGACAAAAATCCTGCCGCCATGCGACGGTCTCTAGCACGGCCGCCGGTCCGGTGACCGGCGGCGGATTGTCTGCACGGTCAGTACGAGAACAACACCGGCAGCGGTGAGCTCAGGATGAGATCGCGCGTGACGCCGCCGAAGATCATCTGACGCAGGCGGCTCTGCGTGTAGGCGCCCTTGACGATCAGGTCGGCGCCCAACGACTGGGCCCGGTCGATGATCGTCTGTCCGGCCGACTTGGCGCCGGGCTTCACGTGCTGGCTGGTGACGTTCAGCCCGTGGCTTCGCAGGGACTCGGCAATCTCGGCCGATGTCGGCCCCGGCACCATCGCCCCTTCCACGCTCAGCACCTCGATCGCCTCGGCACCGGCCATGACCGGCATGGCGAGCGATATCGCCCGCGCGCTTTCGGTCGAGCCGTTCCAGGCGAAGAGGATGCGCTTGCCCACCATGTCGGTCGCGCCCGGCGGGACCACCAGGATCGGCCGCCCCGAGTCGAACAGCGCCGTCTCGAAGACGCTTTCCGGCATCTTGGGCAGAGCGCCCGGCTGCGGCAGGACGATCAGATCGTAGGCGCGGCCGATCGTGCCGATCGCCGTCGGGCCGCTGTCGTCGGCGGTGCGCCACTCCGAGGTGAGCCCGCTCGCCCGCTGGTCGAACGCCTGTTTCACGGCGGCCACCCGCTGGCGTTCCTCGGCGTCCTCGGCGAGCCCGCCGCCGATCGGCGCGCCCATGCCGGCATCGGCCCACGCCATGCTCATGACGCCGTAGGACGGTGGTTCGAGGCCGATCAGCCGAGCCCCGAATTTACGCGCGATCTTTGCAGCCAAATCGAAAGAGGACGGATCTTCTGCCGTCCAGGCCATTGTCAGAATTGATTTCATGACACGCCTCCCTGTGCACCAACGTTACCACGACCTTCACCGCCGCGCGTACAGCGATGAAGTTGTTACAATTCCTGCGTTGAAACAGGGTATGGCGTCAATATCTTGCCGTCGACCCTTCGGCGTCGATCGGTCGACCTTTCGGCGCCGATCCCAGGGGGCGCATATCGGCCCCGGCGCAGCCGTCCGTCACGCCAGCGCAGGTCACGGGATCATTCTTCCGAGCATTTTTCTGCAGGAGAGATTCACTTGCTGCGTATTCTCACCCGTCTCGCCCGCAATGAACGCGGCGCCACCACCGTCGAATACACCCTCATCGCTTCATTGATCGCCGTCGCCGCGATCGTCGCCATGAGCCATGTCGGCAAGCAGATCGAGCCGCCGCGGAGCACGGCCGCTCCCTCGTCGGTCAGTTCGAGCTCATAGAAAAAAGAGCAGCGGCCTCGGGATCGAGGCCGCTGCGGCCGACTTCGCCGACAGGTCAGCCGATCTGCTTGGCCGACGGCACGATCCAGGCGAACCGATCCGACAGCGCCGCCAAGGTCACCTTGTTCAGCGCTTCGGCGGAGACCGTGCCGGTGCCCGTCGCATCGGGCAGGTCGCGCGTCGCCACCGTATCGGCCGCGACGGTGCACATATAGCCGTGGTCGGTCGCGGACCGCACCGTCGCCGAGATGCACATGTGGGTCATGAAGCCGCCGACCAGCAGGTTCTTGCGGCCGATCGCCGTCAGTCGCTGCGCAAGATCTGTGCCGGCGAAGGAGTTCGGCAGGCCTTTGTCGATGATCGTCTCGCCGGCGCGGGGCGTCAGCTCCTTCACGATTTCGTAACCGGTCGAGGCCGGATTGAACGCCTTGCCCTTCGATTGATGACGGACATGGACGACCGGCGCGCCTGCGGCACGCGCCTTCTCCAGGAGAACCGCCAACGCCTCGACTGCCGGCTGAACGCCGGTGAGCGGCAGCAGGCCGTCGGTATATTCCCTTTGTGCATCAACGATCAGCAGCACACCATCGGCCATCGTGGCCGGAGTCGGCTGAACGCCGGACATCTGCAGCATGGTCATCGCCATGTCCATCTCCTCGGCTACTCTACGGTTGTGTAAACCCTGAATACATCAACGCCCAAGACGACGATTTTTGCAAGTGCAACGAGGGCATATCTCCGTAAGGTAGAGTACATTTCTCGTCGACGCTCGCGATTGGCACTGACAAACTATCGATCCCATGGACGCTGCCCGCAAGCTCCTGGTCGATACACTTACGCGACGCCCGGATCTCGATCTGAAAAAGCTGTCGCTCGCGATCGGCCGCAATCATGCCTACCTCCAGCAGTACCTGACGCGTGGATCGCCTCGGGAACTGCCGGAGGCGGCGCGCCAGGGCCTGGCACCGTTGCTCGGAGTCACACCGGATGAGTTGCGCGCGCGTCCGCCGCTGGCCGGCGACAGCGCCCTTTTCGACGACGACCCACAGGGCCTGTTCGTTACCGACGAAAGCGACCTGCCGATCTACGGCTCGGTGCAGGACGACGGCAACGAGACAGCCATCGCCTATGCCGACCCGATCGACCATGTTCGCCGGCCCGAGCCGCTTCTGTCGGCGCGCGACGGCTACGGCTGCTACGTGATCGACGACACTATGAGCCCGGCCTTCGAGCGGGGCGATCTCCTGCTCGTCCACCCGGATCGGCCGGCCCGGCCGGGCGACGACTGCCTCTTCGTCCAGGACTCCGCGAACCGTACGCGGCGTGTGCAACTGAAGCGTCTGTTGCGCATCACGAGCGAAAGCTGGTCGGTGCGCCAGTTCAACCCGCCTCGGGATTTCGACCTCGATCGCGGCGACTGGCAGAAGGTGCAACTGGTGGTCGGCAAGTATTCGCGCTAAGCGGTCTTGCGTCGAGTATCCGCACCCCTTCGCCCTTTCCGAGTTCTTTCCCGGACAATCATGAAAGCGATCATCGTCGGCGGCGGCATCATGGGTCTCAGCACCGCCTGGGGTCTGGCGCGTGGTGGCCACGACGTCGAGCTGTTCGAGCAGGGCCCGCTGCCCAACCCGCTCGCCTCGTCGGTCGACCAGCACCGGCTGATCCGCCACCCCTACGGTGCGCATGCGGGCTACGCGCGCATGATCGATCCGGCTTTCGCCGCCTGGGACCTGCTGTGGGCCGATCTCGGCCAGCGCCTCTACGCCTCGACCGGCACCCTGGCGATGACCGGCAAGGGCGCCGACTGGGCCGAGCGCTCGGCCGAGGTCCTGGCCGCGCTCGGCATGCCGATGACCGAGATCCCGGTCGCCGATCTGCCGCGCCGCTTCCCGCTGCTCGACACCACGGGCGTCGAGCACGCCTTCTGGATGGAAACCGGCGGCGTCCTGTTCGCGCAGGACATCGTCGCCGGCCTGGTCCGCCATCTCGAGGCACAGCCGACCGTACGCCTGCACCCGAACACCGCGGTGCGCGACGTCGATCTCGACAAGGGCCGCATCACCACCTCGAACGGCGAAACGCATGCGGCCGACGTCGTGATCGTGGCGGCGGGCGCCTGGCTGCCGCGGCTGCTGCCCGCTCTCGCCGGCAAGGTCGTGCCCTCGCGCCAGGTCGTGATCTATTTCGACCTGCCGGCCGACCAGCGCGCCGCCTGGGCCAAGGGACCGATGATCATCGACAAGACCGGCGAGGTCGGCCTCTACCTGGTGCCGCCCGCCGAAGGCCGCGGCATGAAGATCGGCGACCATGAATTCAGCCGTCGGGGCGATCCCGATGCGCCGCGCGAGGCGCAGGAAAGCGAAATGCGGCCCCTGCTCGAGCGCTGCCGCGACCTGATCCGCGGCTTCGATCGCTGGCGGATCGAGCAGCTCAAGGTCTGCTTCTACAGCGTCACCGACGACGAACGCTTCGTCGTCCAAAGGCACGGTGCCTGCGGCTGGGTGATGTCGCCGTGCTCGGGCCACGGCTTCAAGTTCGGCGCCGTGATGGGCCTCGAACTCGCCCGCACGATCGGCGACGGCGGCGATGCTGCAGCCCATGCAAGATGGGCGGCCGGTCTGGTCGGAGATAAGCCGACCTGACAAAATAGGCCGACAAGAGGGAGAGACATCGACATGGCCACCGCCAAGCGACGCGCGCCCAAGCGCGGCAACGGGCCCGCGCGCGCCGCACCGAAGAAGGCAACCGGCATGCGCCAGGGCCTGGCGACCTACGGCGATGCAGGATTTTCGCTGTTTCTGCGCAAGGCCTTCATCAAGGCGGGCGGCTATTCCGACGATGCGCTGGACCGGCCGATCGTCGGCATCACCAACACGTTCAGCGACTACAATCCCTGCCACGGCAACGTGCCGGATCTGATCGAGGCGGTGAAGCGCGGCGTCATGCTGGCCGGCGCCCTGCCCATGGTCTTCCCGACCGTGTCGATCCATGAGAGTTTCTCGCACCCGACGAGCATGTTCCTGCGCAACCTCATGTCGATGGACACCGAGGAAATGATCCGCGCGCAGCCCATGGATTCCGTCGTGCTGATCGGCGGCTGCGACAAGACCCTGCCGGCCCAGCTCATGGCCGCCGCCAGCGCCGACCGGCCGGCCGTGGTGCTGCCGGTCGGGCCGATGCTGGTCGGCCACTACAAGGGCGAGGTGCTGGGTGCTTGCACCGACTGCCGCCGCCTGTGGGGCCAGTATCGTGCCGGCACCTTCTCCGAGCAGGATATCGAGCAGGTGAGCGAACGGCTGGCGCCGACCAAGGGCACCTGCATGGTGATGGGCACGGCCAGCACCATGGGCTGCATGGTCGAGACCTTGGGCATGGGGCTGCCGGGCAGCGGCTCGATCCCCGCCACCCATTCCGACCGCCTGCGCGTCGCCGAAGCGACCGGCCGGCTGGCCGCCGAGATGGCGGTCCGCCAGGGCCCGCGGCCCAGCGAGATCATGACCAAGGCCGCCTTCCGCAACGCGCTGACCGTGCTGCAGGCGATCGGCGGCTCGACCAACGCGCTGGTCCATCTCACCGCGGTGGCGCGCCGGCTCGGCATCGAGATCGAGCTGGAGGCGTTCGACGAGATCGGCCGCAACGTGCCGGTGCTGGTCGACCTCAAGCCGTCGGGCGACCATTACATGGAGCATTTCCATTGGGCCGGCGGCAACTCGCGCCTGATGAAGGAAATCCGCAAGCAGCTCGACGAGAGCTGCCGCACCGTCGCCGGCCGCAGCCTGAAGCAGGTGATCGACGCGGCGGAAATGGTGCCCGGCCAGACCGTGATCCGCTCGCCGAAGGATCCGATCAAGCCGACCGGCGGCATGGCGGTGCTGCGCGGCAACCTGGCGCCGCGCGGCGCGGTCATCAAGCATGCCGCCGCCTCGCCCGCCCTGATGACCCACACCGGGCGCGCCGTGGTGTTCGATTCGCTGGAGGATCTCGCCGCCCGCGGCGACGACCCCGACCTCGACGTGAAGGCCGACGACATCCTGGTGCTGCGCAACGCCGGCCCGAAAGGCGCGCCGGGCATGCCGGAGGCCGGCTCCTTCCCCATTCCCATGAAGCTCGCGCGCGCCGGCGTGAAGGACATGATCCGCATCTCCGACGCGCGCATGAGCGGCACGGCCTTCGGCACCATCGTGCTGCACATCGCCCCCGAAGCCGCCGTCGGCGGTCCGCTCGCCCTGGTGAAGACCGGCGACCGCATCACCCTCGACGTGCCCAACCGCCGGATCGAGCTGCTGGTCGGCGCCAAGGAGCTGGCGGCGCGGCGCAAGGGCTGGAAGGCCCCGCCGCCGCATCCCGGCAGCGAGCGCGGCTACAACGGTCTGTTCCACAAGACCGTGCTGCAGGCCGACGAAGGCGTCGATTTCGACTTCATGGGCCCCGTGAAGTGACGGTCAGGCTGCGTTCATCGCCTCCCTATTCAAATGCTAGGGAGTGGTCAGATCGCTCATCAGTCCTCTCCCACGCAGTGGGAGAGGAAGGGACCCGTTGCGTAAGCGGCTTGGTTACAAGCCGCGGAGCAACGGGGAGGTGAGGGTATGCGAGACGGAAAAGGTGTGCGGGCAGAGAAATCCCCCTCACCCAGCCTCTCCCCCAAGGGGGAGAGGAGAATGAGAGAGGGTGCCGTTAGCGCAAAAACGGGCAACGAGAAGAAGTGTCCACTCCCTAGATATGAATGGGGAGGAAGCTGATGACCGACCCCAAGCTGCCGCGCATTTCTGTCGTCGTCACCTGCTACAACTGCCGGGACTATATCGGCGATGCCGTCCGCTCGGTCGCGCGCCAGACCTTGCGCGACTTCGAATGCGTGATCGTCGACGACGCCTCGACCGACGACTCGGTCGCCGAGGTGCAGCGCACCCTGGCCGAGCTCGACGATTCGCGTTTCCGCCATGTCCGGCTCGAGAAGAATGTCGGCCAGACCGGCGCCACGCGCCGCGGCCTTGCCGAGACGCGCGCTACCTTCGTCTGCTTCCTCGACTCCGACGATCTCTGGAACGAGGACTTCCTCGAGCGCCACCTCGCAGCCCACCTCAACGAGACCTATGCGATCGGCTTCACCGCCTGCAACGCGCGGCTGATCGACGGCCAGGGCGCCCTGATCGCGGGCTGCGTCTACTGGTTCGGCCACGAGCGCTCGCGCGTCGACCGCGACCAGGCCTTCACGCCGATCGATCCGGCGCGCGTGCCGAAGATCGACACGGCCAACGGCAAGGTCGACTGGCGCAAGCAGACGCCGTACCGCCTCTACACCCAGCGCGTCGTGCACTGGGTGTGGGTCAGCACCTCGTCGATGATGTTCCGGCGCTCGCTGATCGACCTCGTCTTCCCCGACGACGACGAGACCTTCCGCCTGCACATGGACTTCTACATCGTCGTCATGGCGCAGATGGTGGCCGGCTCGCTGCTGATCGACGAGCCGCTCTACTCCTACCGTCTGCACGGCCGCAACGGCGCCGCCGACAATCCGGTGCTGGGCGGCCGGCTGCATCTCTCCAGCCGCAATTGGGGCAACACCCATGCCGTGATGCTCGACCGCATGCTGGCGGCGATGGAACGCGACCGCGAACGCTTCATCACGGCGCTGGGCGACCGGCAGTACCGCCGCATGCTGCTGCGCATGCAGGCCGCGCGCGCCTCAGCACCGATGTCGTGGATCCTGTACCTGCGAAGCCTGCTGGTCTGAAACGCGCGCTGTAATGAAATCGGCGATCGCGCCGATATCGTCGCGGCGGAACCAGGGCAGCGCGGTATCGAGCGGCGGCGTGTCGGCGGCAA
The DNA here is from genome assembly GCA_001897995.1 of Alphaproteobacteria bacterium 65-37. GTDB lineage: Bacteria > Pseudomonadota > Alphaproteobacteria > Reyranellales > Reyranellaceae > Reyranella. Next base: position 20,205 of record MKRV01000047.1, read on the forward strand.
TGGCCACGATCTTCGCGTCGCCCGGCGCCATCGGCCGTGCATGATCGGCCCGCACCTCGATCTTGAGGTGCGGCTCGCGCTTGAAGCCTTCGACGATCACCAGATCGCAGGGCGCCAGCCGGGCCAGCACCTCCTCGAGCGTCGGTTCCGGCGTCTCACGCATGATGGCGTAGCGCAGGCCGCCGACCAGCGCGACCTCGGTGGCGCCGGCCGCGCGATGGCGCCAGGAATCGGTGCCGGGCTGGTCGATGTCGACATCGTGATGGGCATGCTTGACGGTGGCGATGCGCCAGCCGCGCCGCACGAACTCGGCGACCAGCCGCTCGGCGAGGGTTGTCTTGCCGGCATTCTTCCAGCCGGTGACGCCGAACACGACCTGTTGCATCACGCCACGATTCGATCGGCGTGGGCGTAGGCGGTGAGCCGGCCGTCGCGCACGAAAGCCGCGAGTGCAATGCCCGCCTGCTCGGCCGTCTCGATGGCAAGCGACGTCGGGGCCGACACGGCCGCGATGGCCGCCGCCCCCAGCGCCGCCGCCTTCTGCACCATCTCGTAGGAGCAGCGGCTGGTGACGACCACGAAGCCCCCCGGCTCGGGCGCTGCACCGGCTGCGGCGCGCACGAGCAGCGCGCCCACCAGCTTGTCGAGGGCATTGTGCCGGCCGACATCCTCGCGCACGGCGACCAGCCTGCCCTCCGGCGTCGCCCAGCCCGCGGCATGGGTGGCGCCGTTCACGCGATTGAGCCGCTGTTCGGCCGGCAACGCCGCCATGGCCTGCTCGATCGCCTGGCGGCGCACGCGCTGCGGCGCGGCCACGACCGGAACCGGCCGCAAGGCGGCCTCGAGACTATCGACGCCGCACAGGCCGCAACCGGTGCGTCCGGCCAGGCTGCGGCGGCGCTCCTGGAGGCCGGCCATGCGTTGCGCGGCGATCTCCAGCCGCACTTCAATCCCGCGGCCGACGCCGCGGCCGACACCTTGGCCCGCGACGCCCGGCGCATTGCCCAGCCTCGTATCCTCGACCTCGACATCGTAGATCTCCGAGGCCTTTTCGACGATGCGCTCGGTGAAGGAGAAGCCGCGCGCAAAATCCTCGAGGTCGCAGGGCGTGGCCATCATCACGGCATGGCTGATGCCATTATAAACCAGCGCCACGGCGACCTCCTCGGCCACGATCTCGTCCAGCAGTTCGCTGCCGGTCGCCGTGAGACGCTGGGCGGTCCGATGGATCGAGCCGGCAGGAGAGCCCGCGCCCGTCATGCCGCGACCTCGTCGATGCGCAGCTGCCGGCCCTCGCGATCGAAAAAGCGGCCCCGGTTGAGCGCCAGGCGATCGTTGGCGACATCGGCCTCGACATCCTTCAGCCGGCGGGCGGCGGCTTCGTCGGGCAGCGGGCCGCCGGCCTGGCCGAGGCCGACGAAGAACGCCGCGCCGTCCCAGGGCGTGCGGGCGCTGTCGAGCAGGCGGCGCATTTCGGTCCAGCTCGTTTCGGCGCCGATCAGATGAGCATAGCTCGACTTCAGCGGGACGGCGTCGCGCTGGTCGATGCGTATCAACAGGATGAACAGCGTGAACGGGCCGGTTTCGGCGAACTGGGCGGCGAGCCAATGGTCGAAGTCGGTCTTCGTGGTGTCGGTCTTCATGGCACGTTCCCCGACCTAGAATTCGACCACGGGCGTGGGCGGCACGTAACGCTCGAAGACCTGCAGGAAAGGCTGCCCGCGCTCGGCCTCGTACCAGGCCTCGAAGGCGCGGAAAGCGGCCAGCGGATCGGCGATCACCGGCGGCTCGGCCGCCTCCCGACTGTCGGCGGGCGGCGGATGGGCCGCGGCATGCAAGGCCTCGGCAATCGGGCGCAGCCAGTCGATCAGCGGCCGCGCGCCCTCGCCCAGCTCGACGAGGCCGCCTTCGATCCAGCCGATGTCGCGGAACAGCGCTTCGAGCTGGCGTTCGACCGAGGCCTCGCGGTCGGGTTCCAGCGCGGCGATGCGCGCCATGTCGGAGAGTGCGCTCAGCCGGCGCCAGGCATAGGCCCGCACCCGCTCCGCTTCCTTGATCTGGGCCTCGACCGCGGCGCGCACCTGGCGCTCCGCGGTTTCGGCAGCGGTGCATTCCGCCTGCAGGCGGGCGATCAAGGTGTCGGCAGCGCTCGGCATGCCCGAAGTTGAACCCAGCTTCGGGCTACCGGCAAGGGCTGTGGTTGCTGTCCGCCTATTGGCCAGTGGGGCCTACTTGGCGGCCTTCAGCGACACCTCGGCAACGCCTGCCGCCACGTTGAGCCCGGTGCTGCCCTCGACGCTGACCGGCTGCAGGGTGATCTGGCCGTTGCCGCCGCCGACCAGGACATTGGCGCCGACGCCGACACCCGCCGTGGCCTGCGCGGTGGCACCGCCATAGGTGCCGGCCAGCGCGCCCTTGGAGATGTTACCCGGGGCGAAGACCAGCCAGACGATCTGCGAGTCCTTGGTGAAGCCGATATCGATGCCGTAGCGGTTGATCGAGCCGGTATAGCGCTCGCCGACGCCGTCGGTGCGGGCGAACAGGCAGTCGAGTTCCTTGGACGAGCCGAAGACGAAGCCCATGCCGCCCGCGACCTTGCAGGTCAGCGAGCCGACATTCGCCCCGGTCTTGCCCTTGGCGCCCGCCGTGCCGGGTGCCGCCGGCGACTGGGCCTGGGCAAGCATTGCCGTGCCGGCCAACAGGGCGGCGGCGCCGAGAACCATCGAGATCGATCGAACCATGACGTACTCCTTGGGCAGTGAAACGCTATTCCTGATCCCGCTGGGGATCCTGCTTCTTGGCACGCTCGATGGCCTCGAGGATTTCCGAAAGGCCCGCCCAATAGACGACCCCCTGCTTCTGCAGCTCGTGCCGGGCTGTCCGAATCAACCCGGCCTTGCGGATCATCAGATTGGCAAGCGCGATCTTGGCGTCTTCCTCGTCGGCCACCACGGCACCCTCTACGCTGACATCAACAAACGAATATGGCGCGACAGCGGCGCCGCTCCCGAATCAGCTCGGCATCAGTTCGGCGCAACCAGCGGTGTCGGCGTCGACAAGGTGCCGTTGCGCGCCTTCATGATGAACCCTTCCGCGCGGCGCTGCGTGTCTCGCTCGATCGCCGCGGCGACCCTGGGGTCATAGGCCGGGTCGCTGACCGCAATCAGCGCATCGGTCTCGGCCTGGCAGTTGAGGCTGATGGTGCGGGCGAGGTCAACCGCGCTGCCACCGCTGCTGCCCTGGGCGGCGGCATTCTTGACGAGGCAGGCGTCGCGCTCGGCGTAACGGTCATCGATACGGCTGGCACGCCGCGGGTCCGAATAGTGCGCCCAGGCCGAACAGCCGGCCAGCGACAATGACATCAGGACAATCAGGGGACGGCGCATCAAGGGGCTCGATTCCTGCAGGTGACGGGCGACAAGGCAGACGTCAGGGGTCAGCCCCGGTGTGATTTCACGGAGGGGATTTTACGCGCTTCGCCCGAGCCTACTCAAGCAGACCGTAGCGGCCGTCAATCGATGCGATTCCGCTGCCCAGCCGCGGCCGTGGCGGCTGGCGGTGTCGATCGATATGGCTATCGAGGCAGTGATACGTACAATTTGCCGATGAGAGACGCTTCGGGGCCGCATCTGTCGCTGTGGAAGCAGGCGCTCGGCGTCGTGCCCGAGTCGGTCTGGGAGCGAAAGGACCTGCAGACGCTCGTCCTGGCCGACAACGGGCTGACCGACCTTTCCGATCGAATCGGCGATCTGCGCCATCTGCGCATGCTCGATCTCGGTCACAATCGGCTTCGTCGAGTGCCCGACAGTATCGGCGACCTCGAGGGCCTGACCGATTTTCTGTACCTGCACGACAATGAATTGACGGCTCTTCCGGCGTCGCTGATGCGCCTGGAGCGTTTGCGTTACCTCAACATCAGCGAGAACGCGTTCGAGGTTCTGCCCGAGGCGGTGACGGGAATGATCGGTCTGATCGAACTGCGCGCCACCGACAATCGCCTGACGCGCCTTCCCTCCTCGATCGCTCGGTTGACCCGATTGCGCGAATTGCATGTCCGCAACAACCAGCTCGGCACGCTGCCGGAGGCGATAGGGTCGCTGCCGGAGCTGCGTCAGATCGATCTCAGAGGAAATCCGGTCACCAGCCTGCCGGAAAGCCTGTTGAACTCCCCCCGTCTGGAAAAGCTCGATCTCCGCTGGGTCACCACCCTGACCCCGCCCGACTGGCTGGCCGAGCTCGAAGCCAGGGGCTGCGTCGTCTACTTCTGACGGGCGCGAGCGCCCAGGATCAGGGCCCGCATCAGGGCCGCACGGCCGTCACCTCGATCTCGACCAGCCAGCCGGGATTGACCAGGCCGGCGACCTGCATCACCGAGCGGGCCGGCAGATTGGGCTGCTCGGCCGTGCCGAAGAACTGCTTGTAGCCGTCCATGAAGCCAGCGAAGTCCATGCCACTCTTGGTGGGATCGCCGACCAGGAAGACCTGCATCTTCACGACGTCGCCCATCGACAGGTTCATGCTCTTCAAGGCGCGTTCGATGGCCTTCAGCACGCTGACGGTTTGCGCCTTGGTGTCGCCGAACGCCGCGACGCTGTTCCGGGGCGCCTTGTCGTCGACCACCGACGGCACCTGACCGCTGACATAGACCGTGGTCTTGCCAGCGGGGACTTCGACGGCGAGTGCAATCGGAAAATCCGAGTTGGGTATCTTGTGGCGCACCACGTTCTGCGCCAGCGCCGGCGCGGCCGCCGCACCGGCCAAAGTGGCGACCAGTGCCGCGCCCAGGAAAGCCGTCCGGATCGTCGATCGTTCGAGCATGGCAGTCCTCCTCCCTCGCCTCGTTCCCTGGACGGGCCAAGGAACCGGCATCCGTTACGTCATCGTGCGGCTTTTACATCGCCCGCGCTGACGTTGTCCCGGTAGTTGTTGCCGAAGTGGCTGCGCACATAGTTGACGACGGCAGCGACCTGCTCGTCGTCGAGATACAGGCCGAAGCCCGGCATGCCGCGCAGGCCGTTCAGCACGACGAACACGGGATAGCCATTGGCCTCGAGCTTCTCGTTCCTGGCCAGCGCCGGAAATTTACCGGCGCCGACCGCGCCCTTGGCATCGGGCATGTGGCATCCCTGGCAGATGCTGCGATAGAGCACCTCGCCGTTCTTCGGCACGAAGCGCTGGTTGCTGGAGAACGTGCCGTCGGCCGACTGCGCCGCAGCGCCGGTGGCGACGAGCATCGCCAGCAGGAGCGACGTGGATGGAACGAAGCTCGACATGGTCGCGACCCTCCTGATCCCTAGCGGCTGGCCACGACGCGCTGATGCAGGCGCGAGATCGTATCCAGCGCCGACAGCACCGCACCTTCCTGCCAGGCCGGCAGGTACGACGCATGCTCGCCGGCCAGCGCAATGCGGCCGTCGATCTGGCAGAGGTTCTTGTAGTGCGCCTTGCGGGTTTCCTCGCTCCACAGCCCGTAGCAGCCCTGGACGCCCGGCACGCGATGCCAGCCGACGGCGATGCCGTTCTCGAACTCGGCCTCGTACTGCGGATGGATCTCGGCCCCCCAGGCCACCGCCCTCTTCACGCGCTCCGCCGGCGGCAACGCGGTGAGCTCGTAGGCATAGGGTCCGAAGGTATAGGCGCCCAGCAGCACCGCCTTGCCGGCATCGCTATAGCCGGTGTTGGGATAGCCGATCAGCGAGATCGGCAGGTCGGTATAGCTGATGCCGCCATAGATCGCGTCGTCCTGTTCCCAGAAGCGCCGCTTGAACTGCAGCCCGATCTTGCACGACGCGTCGTAGGGCACGGCACTGATGGCGCTGGCCATCTCGTTGCCGACATTGATGTCGATCTGACTTAGAATCGACAGCGGGATGGTGCAGATGCACCAGTCGGCGCTGGCCGTGCGGACGTCGCCGCCCGACTTGCTGTTCTGATAGGTAACGGTAACGCGCTGGGCGTCCTGCTTGATCGACGTCACCTTGGCGTCGAGCTGGACCAGCCCTTGCAGCTCGCGCGCCAACGCCTTGGCGATCATGTCCATGCCGCCCACCGGCTGGAACAGGGTCGTGTGAAATTCGTAGATATTGCCGGTCGCGAGGTGGCGCCACAGGCCCGACTTCAGCAGGTCGCCAAGCCCCACCGGCTGAGAGACGGTCGGCGCGCCGGCGAGACCGCCGCCGGGATCGCGCTCGTAGCCGCGTCGATCGCTGGTGAAGCCGTTGGCGGCATAGGTGTAGTCCCTGTTCAACGCGCCCCAGCGGCGGAGCGCTGCCAGGAGAATCTCCTTGTCCTCCTGGGTCACCATCTCATCGAGCTTGTTCTGGCTGACGGCCTTGCCCAGCAGCTCGGCGACGTGACCATTGAAGTCCGACAGCACGTGACGCAGGCGCTGCGGCTTGCCGGCGAAGGCGCGGTGGCTGTGCAGGTAGGCGTTGTAGTTGACCTGCACGAACGGCTCCAGCGCGACCCCGAAGCGCTTGCAGTAGTCGAGCATCGCGTGGTGGTGATAGGGAATCCGCCAGGGGCCGGGATTGAGGTAGAGGCCCTTGTCGAACGCACACTGCTGCTCGAAGCCGCCCAGCTCGGTGTAGCGATCGCCGCCGCGCAGGGTCCAGCAGCGCCCGCCGATGCGATCGGCATATTCGAGGAGCTGGACCTTGTAGCCGGCCTTGCGGAGTTCCAGCGCCGCCACCAGACCGGCCAGGCCGGCCCCCAGGATCAGGACCGAGGCGCCCTTGGGATCGCCCTCCAGCTTGATCGGCCCGCTATAAGGGGACTCGGCGGCAACGCCGAGGCTGGTCATCGCCTGGTACATCGCCGCGCTGCCGGCCACCGTGCCGATCAACTTCAGCAGGTCGCGTCGGCTGGTGCCGTGCTGCTCGCTATCGGACATGCCCCTCGCTCCCTCTTTTTTCATTTGTCGTCGTCGGAGAAGACACCGGCAATCATGAGCCGCCGAGCACGGAGAAGCGACGGACAAAAGCACCGTTGCAGGCCGTGTGAAGCGCTCCCGAAACCGTAACACCAGGCCGCTATCCATTAACCGCTTGGACCTTCGCAACGTCCCGTCGCAGACTGGCGGACGATCGCGTCATCAGGTTGCCGGCAAGCGTATTGCCAATGGGAGGTCCATCCGTGACCACTGCCCCCATCAACACCGGCCATCGGTCGGATTCTTTTCCCGTCGCGATCGCCATTGGCGCCATCGGTGTCGTCTACGGCGACATCGGCACCAGCCCCCTCTATGCGTTCAAGGAAGCGGCCAGGGCCGCCGCGCACGGCGGGACCATCGCCCCAGCTCAGGTGCTCGGCGTCGTATCGTTGATCCTGTGGGCGTTGATCCTGATCATCTCGCTCAAATACGCGCTGTTGATCCTGCGGGCTGACAATCGCGGCGAAGGCGGCATCGTTGCCTTGCTGGCGCTGCTGTCGGCGCGCAATGCCCAACCGGGCACCTGGCGGGCGCAGCTGCTGATCGTGGGCCTGATCGGTGCCGCACTGCTCTACGGCGATGGCGCCATCACGCCCGCCATCTCGGTGCTCTCGGCGATCGAAGGGCTCAAGGTCGACGCGCCCTCGCTGGCGCCCGCCGTGGTGCCGATCACGATCGTCATCCTCCTCGTCCTGTTCTTCATGCAGAAGAAGGGGACTGGCTTCATGGGCCGGATCTTCGGGCCGGTGATGCTCGTCTGGTTCCTGGTGCTGGCGCTGCTCGGCATCCACGGCATCCTGATGGCCCCCGAGATCCTGGCGGCGCTCAGCCCGACCTGCGCGCTCGACATGCTGCTGCACGGCGATTTCCACATCAGCTTCGCTATCCTGGGCGCGACGTTCCTCGCGGTGACCGGCGGCGAAGCGATGTATGCCGACATGGGCCATTTCGGGCGCTTCCCGATAAGGCTCGCCTGGTTTGCGGTCTGCCTGCCGGCCTTGGTGCTCAACTATTTCGGCCAGGGCGCGCTCCTGATCGCCGATCCCAGCGCCGTCGACAATCCGTTCTTCCAACTGTCGCCGGACTGGGCCCACTACCCGCTGGTCGCGCTGTCCGCCGTGGCCACCGTCATCGCCTCGCAGGCGATCATCTCGGGCGTGTACTCGCTGACCCAGCAGGCGATCCAGCTCGGTTTCCTGCCGCGCATGCATATCCGCCACACCACCAGCGACGCGATCGGCCAGATCTACGTGCCGTTGGTGAACTGGCTGCTGGCCGCCGCGACCTTGGGCGCCGTGCTGGGCTTCGGCACTTCCGACGCCCTGGCCGGCGCCTACGGCATCGCCGTCTCCCTGCTGATGGTCATCACGACCTTCCTGGCCGCGCTGGTCGCCCTCAAATGGGGATACTCGCCGTTCATCGTCGTCGCGGTGAACGGCTTCTTCTTCCTGATCGACGCCACGTTCTTCGCGGCGAACGTACCCAAGCTGTCCGACGGCGGCTGGTTCCCGCTCCTGCTCGCGGGCGCCGTCGCCTTCCTGATGCTGACCTGGCGCGATGGCGTGCGGCTGGTCGAGCGAGCCCGCGCGAAGCTGCGTCAGCCCGAGGAAGATCTGATCGAAACCGCCCTGACCAAGTGCCATGCCCGGTTGCCCGGCACGACCATCTTCCTGGCATCGGCGCCGCGCGGCGTGCCGTTGGCGCTCACCCAGTTCGTCAAGCACAACCATGTGCTGCACGAGCGTGTGCTGCTGGTCACCGTGCAGATCGAAGAACAGCCGCGTGTCCCCGAGGAGCTGCGGGCCGATGTCAGCGAACTCCTCCCGGGCATCACCCGTGTCCTCCTGCATTACGGCTTCATGCAGTACCCCACCATCTATGAAGGGCTGAAGCTTGCCTGCCGCCAGGGCAAGCTGCCGGGAATCGATCTCTCGAACGTCACCTACTATATCGGCCGCGAGACGATCATTCCCCGCGAGGACGTCCCGGGCATGTGGGTGTGGCGCGAATCACTGTTCGCCTTCCTGCAGCGCAACGCCGAGCGATCCGCGGCCTTCTTCGGCGTACCCACCACCCAGGTCGTGGAGTTCGGGACGGAAATCGAGATCTAGGTCTCACGTCTCGACGACTGGTGGGCCTGGGTATCGCGTCGCCAGGCCGTCGGCGTGGTGTCGAAGCGATCGCGGAACCAGCGGGAGAAGGCGCTGAGCGAAGAGAAGCCCGCCATGTCGGCCAGCGTGCTGAGCTTCCTCTCCGGATTCGGCAGCGCGCGGGACACGACCTCGGTGCGAACCGCCTCCACGATGCCGGAGAAAGTCTGATCCTCTTCGGCGAGCCTGCGATGGAGCATCCGGCGATTGAGGTTCAACTGTCCGGCCACCAGCTCGACCGTGCAGCAACCCGTCCCCAGTTGCAGCGAAACTAGTTCACGCACCTTGTCGGACGTTCCGACATTGGGACGCGCCAGCAGCGAGTCGAGATGCTGGCGCACATAACGCGCCAGCGCAGGGTCCGCCGTCGGAATGGCCCGGTCGAGGTCGCGCGTTGCACACACGATGCCGTTGAACTCGTGGCCGAACTCGATCTTGTCCCCGAACAGGCGGCGGTAGGTCTCTCGGCGTCGCGGCGCCGCATGGGAGAAGCAGACCAGCGGCTTCCAGTGCGGCCCGATCAACGACCGCACCACGCGATAGAACACACCGACTGTCAGCTCCGTGCCCTGGCGGAGGGGAACCGGTTTGGGAACACGGATTTCCGTGATCATGACGGCAGTCCCGTCCTGCTCTTCGAGTCGCAGATGGAGTGACTCGTTGTGAAGCGGGATGTAGCGCATCAGCGAGGTCACGGCGTCGCGCACCGTGGCCTCCTCCCGCACCAGCAGGCCGATGGGCCCCAGGACCGACAAGGTCCGGGTTTCCGCGAGTCGCAGGCCAAAATCCTCGACTTTGGCTTCCCGCGCCGAGTTCTCCAGGAGCCGGCGGAGTGCCGCAGCCGACACCTTTACATCCGGGCTGTCCAGGCATCGTCGATCGATTCCGGCGTCCCTGATCATGCGCATCGGATCGAGCCCGACCGATCGGGCGATCTCCGGATAGGAGGTGAGGCAGGCGCTGCGAATAAGGTTGGTCACGGTGTCCGGCCCGAACTGTCAAATCCATGTCCCCGAATGTCAAACGGCATGCCCCGCCTCCCGCTACGCTCGGGAAAATCAAGGGAGGGGCCGATGGCCTATCAGTCGATCGACGTCAGGAAGCTCACGCCCACGATCGGTGCCGAGATCTTCGGCGTCGACCTGTCCACGCCGCTGGGCAACCAGCAGTTCGACGAGGTCCATCAGGCCTTGATGGACAACCTCGTGATCTTCTTCCGCGACCAGCAGATGAGCATCGAGCAGCACAAGGAATTCGGCCGGCGCTTCGGACGCCTGCACGTGCATCCCAATGCGCCGATCGGGCTGCCGGAGCATCGCGAGATCCTGGTGATCAAGGCCGACGAGACCTCCAAGCGCGTGGCCGGCGAGGAATGGCACAGCGACGTGTCGTGCGACGCCGAGCCGCCGATGGGCTCGATCCTGCATCTCACGGAGGTTCCGCCCGACGGCGGCGGCGACACGCTGTTCGCCAACATGTATCGCGCCTACGAGACGCTGTCGGAACCGATGCGCAGGATGCTGACCGGTCTGACAGCGATCCACGACAGCGCCAAGGCCCATGGCTACCGCGCGAAGGCGACCGACCGCGCCGACCTTGCCTTTCCGTCGACCGAGCATCCGATCGTCCGCACCCATCCCGAGACCGGCCGCCAGGCCCTCTATGTCAGCCGCGGCTTCACCAGCCGCATCCCGCAGTTGCGCAGAAACGAGAGCGACGCGCTGCTCGACATGCTTTATCGCCACATCGAGACGCCCGAGTTGCAGTGCCGGTTCCAGTGGAAGCCGAATTCCGTCGCCTTCTGGGACAATCGCGCCACCCAGCATCATGCGATGTTCGATTACTTCCCGCACCGTCGCTACGGCCACCGCGTGACCATCTGCGGCGACAAGCCCTTCTACCGGGGCTGACCATGAAGCGCCGCCTGCTCCTCGCCGCGCCATTCCTGGCCGCGCCCTTGCTGTCCGCTGGCGCCGCCACCGGCGCCGAGCCCTACCCCTCCAAGCCCATCCGCGTGATCCTGCCGGGACCGGTGGGCGGCCTGCTCGACGTGGCGGGCCGTGCGGTCTCCGATGTCATGCAGCGCGAACTGGGCCAGCCCTGGCTGATCGATCCCCGGCCCGGCGCCAACGGCATCCTGGCGGCCCAGCTCGTCCTGGGATCGCCCGCCGACGGCTACACGCTCTATCTCACCGTGTCGGGCCACGTCGTCCTCAACATGCTGATGAAGGCGCCCTTCGATGCCATGGCCGACTTCAAGCCGATCGCCATGCTGGGCGTGAGCAGCGGGCTCGTCTGCGTGCCGCCGAACTCCCCGGCCAGCACCATCGCAGAGTTCGTGGCGCTGGCGCGCGCCAATCCCGGCAAGCTCAACTATCTCAATCCCGGCAACGGCACCGGCGGCCACCTCATTCCCGAGCAGCTCAAGATCAAGTACGGCATCGACATCACGTCGATCTCGTACAAGGGCCTGCCGCCCGGCGTGCAGGACCTGCTGGGCGGCCGCCTCGACCTCGGCGTGATCAGCACCGTGCTGGCGGCGTCCCACGTCAAGGCCGGACGCCTCAAGGCGATCGCGGTGGTGGGACTGAAGCAGTACGACGACCTGCCCGGCGTGAAGACCATGGCCGAGCAGGGCGAGGCGGACCTCGAAGTCCAGTCGTCGATCCCGCTGCTGGGCCCGAAGGACCTGCCCGATGCGATCGTCGGCCGGCTGAACAGCGCAATCAACCTCGCGCTGGCCGACCCGACCGTCCACGCCCGTCTCGCCAGCGCCTATATCGACCCGATGCCGATGAGTCCCCGCCAGCTCGGCGAGGCCATGCAGCAAGAGCACGTGCGGCTCGGCAAGCTCATCCAGAAGCTCGGCATCACGGCCGACGGCGCCTAGCGACTGGCCCATCAGCTCACCGTCTTTCACGTCCCGTACGACAGGAGTAGCTCATGTACTTTACCGACGACTCCCTCTTTCCCGAGAACATGCAGCCGCTGATCATCACGGCCGCGCCGTATGGCCCGGAATGGCTGCCGGGCGATGTCGAGGACCTGCCGCTGACCTGGGACCAGCAAATTCAGGCCGCGGTCGATTGCTACAACGCCGGCGCCACGATGCTGCACGTGCACGTCCGCGACCCCAAGACGGGTCAGGGTTCGAGTAATTTCGACGACTACAACCGCTTCATGGCCGATCTGCGCGCCGCCGTCCCCAAGATGATCCTGCAGGTCGGCGGCTCGATCTCGTTTGCGCCGCACACGGAAGACGCCAAGGCCAAGTGGCTCGACTATGACACGCGGCACATGCTGACCGAGATCACGCCCAAGCCGGACTGCGTGACCATCACGACCGGCACGACGCTGTGGGACATCACCCAGGCCTTCCTGCCCGGCGACACGCGGGGAACGCATCTCGATGATCCCAAGGTGCAGGCGGCCTGGGCCGGCATGGTCGTGGACTCGACGCCGGCCTTCTATATCGAGCACCTGAAGCGCCTGCACGCCAACGGAATCCAGCCCTATTTCGTGCCGGCCCACGTCCATCAGCTCGAAATCATCGAACGGCTGATCCGCTCCGGCGCCTACAAGGGCCCGGTGAACATCGCGCTGTGCGGCTATGGCGGTGGCACGATGGGTCGCAATCCCTATGACTGGATGGAGATGCTTCGCCGCACGCCGCACGGCGCGTCGAGCGTCACCTTCTGGAGCAGCATGCGCGGCAACATCGCCATCCAGAATCTCGCCCTCATTCTCGGCGCCCATGTCCGTGTCGGCAACGAAGACAATATCTGGGATGCACGCGGCAAGCGCTGGTCGACGGTGAAGCAGATCGAATGGGCGGTGAAGATGTCCGAGCAATTCGGCCGCAAGGTCGCGACCGCCGAGGAAGCCCGCAAGATGATGAAGATCGGCGTCTGGTACGACACGGTCGAGGAGACGCTGTTCAACCTCGGCCTGCCGCCGAACCGGCCGGAAGGCTACAAGGGCTTCCTTGCCTACGAACCCGATGGGCGCCTGCCCAAGATCGCCGGGACACGCACCACTCCCATGAGCATCCTCTGACTCAGCGCGAAGGGCGAGAACCAATGTCCACGGGACCGTGGGACTCCGCGCTGGAGAAGCTGCGAAGCTGGGAATCGTCGTGGGCGGCGATCTGCGCGACCATGACGGAGAATCCCTGGGAGAGCGGCATCCTCCCGCGCAGGTTTGTCGAGCTGGTCGGCGTGGCACTGAACGCCGCCTGCACGAACCTGAACCCCGAGGGCACGCGGCGACACATTCGCGCCGCGTTGGCCGCCGGTGCCACGCGCGACGAGATCCTCATGATCCTCAAGATGGCCTCGGTGATGGCCATCCACTCCTGCAGCCTGGGCGCGCCGATCCTGATCGAGGAAGCGGCGGCGGCTGGCGTGAAGCCGGCGAAAAAGGCCGATGGCCCCACGCCGGCCTGTGACCGGATGCGAGCGGCCGGGCAATGGAACGTCGCCTGGGATCCGTTCTTCGAGCTCGATCCGCAGTGGACGGACGAGTTCATGGCCACGGGCGTCGCCATTTACGCCAGCAAGACCTTCACGGCCAAGGAGGTCGAGCTGCTGAGCATCGCCTTCGATGCTTCCTACACGCATATGTACGCACCGGGTACGCGGCGTCACATCAGGAGCGCCTTGGCGGCAGGCGCCTCGGTCGAGGAAATCATGGAAGTGCTGAAGCTCTGCGTCGTGCAGGGCGTGCAGGCGTGCAATCTCGGCGTGCCCATTCTCGCCGAGGAACTGGCACGGGCGGGCCGCACGGATGACTAGCGAACGCCTGCAGCGCCTGAAGGAACGCGGCATCGACGAAATCCGCCGCTTCCTGCTTATGTTCATCTATCTCTGGCTGGTGTTCGGCCTGTTCGTGCTCAATGAGAGCATCATCCTGGGCGGGCACAACATGTCGTTTGCACCACAGGGATTCGCCCTGATCAACGCCGCCGTCATGGCCAAGGTCATGCTGATCGCCGAGGATCTGAAGGTCGGCCGGCGACTCGATCATCTGCCCCTGATCTATCCTGTGGGGTACAAGTCCGCCCTGTTCGCCGCCCTGTTCATTGCCGTCCACACCGTCGAGCGAGTTCTTGTCGGCATGATCGCGGGCAGATCCTTTGCCGACAGCATTCCCCACATCGGCGGCGGCACCTGGCAGGGCGGGTTGACCGTGTGGGCGATCATGACTGTCTCCTTGCTGCCCTTCTTCATGTTGCGCGAGATCGGGACGTTTCTGGGCGAAGGCCGCCTCTGGAGGCTCATGTTCCACCCAAGGCCGAGAGGCGGTCAGCAAGCACAGGCGGAGATTCCGCCTTGAAGCTTACGCATTGCCTCAAATCCAACCGGATGCTTCCGCCCCGAGAAGCCCGCCAAGTTTTCCCTTCAGCAGCAGCCGCTCGACCGCCTGCAGCGCCAGCAGACTCATCGCGTCCCTGATCTCGCCCGCGTCGGCCATCTGAAACACCTGCTTCAGCGGCATCTTGCGAACCACCAGCTCTTCTGTGGGTTCAGGCATGGCCTCGCCTTGCGAGAGGTCCCAGGCCAGGAACACCATCGCCCGTTCGTCGGACACCGAGTTGGAGAGATCGCATTCCAGCAGCTTGTGCCAGCGCTCGGCGCGAAGGCCGGTCTCCTCCCGAAGTTCGCGCGCGATCGACTGCAATGGATCGCCCTCGAGCGCGCCGCCGCCTTCGGGAATTTCCCAGCTGTATTCCTGCAGCGCGAACCGATACTGACCCACCAGGTAGGTGTTTCCCTCGCGGTCGATCGGCAGCACCCCGAGCGCCAAGTTCTTGTAGTGGACCGTTCCGTAGATGCCGGAGGTGCCCGAGGGGGTGACGACCTCGTGGTGCGTGACCCTGATCCATCGGTTGTCATAAATCTCGCGCTTCGACGCGATGCCCCACGGGCCCCTTCGCTCGATCACCTGCGTCTCCTCTTCAGGCCCTCTCTTGGCACGAGCGAAGGCTGAAAGCAGCAGTCAATGCACGGTCGGCACCAGGCGATCCTGACGCCTGCCCAGACCATACTGGCACTCGGCGGAGATGTAGCGGCCGGCGGCGGGGGGACTCTGTGGGAAAGGGAGAACTGCCCGCCGCCGGTGCCCCAGCTGGGTGGGCGGGGCTGCTACGGCAAGAGACTACACAGATGCCGAGGGGGCCATTGCGCAGATTGCGACACCTTTCGCTGATTCCGCCTATCGCCGGTTCGTTCTCCACAGACACCGACGGCTGAGAAACAGCGGCCTAGCGATCCGACGACTTGGATTCCCAGCTGATGCCAGGGGCGATCTCCTGGCGGTTGACCTTGGCGGTACCTTGAAGCGGATCGGCGGCGCTGATCAGGTCACCGCTGTGCGCGTCATAGACGAACGCCGCCAGCTTGGCGACGGCCTCCTGGGTATTGGTGCGATACAAGACCACAGTCGGCGGCGTCGCGCTGTCGAGCGACCGTGGGTCGGGGATTCCGACGAAGAATTCCTTCTCGTTTGTCGACATCGCGCCAATGCGCAGCTCGACGATGCTGGCGGCTTGATTGCGATCATTGGTCAGGCGCACACCGCTGCGCAACAACGCATAGCGCAACGCGCTGATGGCATACTTGTTGTCGTCACCCGGAACGTAGGTCGTATCGAGAAAGGCCACCCCTCTCACTCTCAACGCTTGCGCCAGCTGACCGGCGACGCGGTCGGCGGCAGTCGAAAGCAGCATCTGCTCTGTTGCAGTCTTGGCCGGGATACTGTTCTTGACCGAACTACAGCCCGCCAAGAAAGCAATCGGAAAGAGCAGGACAATACGCATGCCGCCAAACATGGGGGGCAGCGCCGGTCCGTCAAGTCACCGGCCCGGCTGTAAGACAGTGTAGGCGGCCCAGCGGGCCGATTGAGGTGCCGACTGCAGACCAGCGAGGCCGCCACCAACGATGGCAACCGTCACACGGTCCATCGATCCGATGTCCACTGCTCGATGCATCAGCGCATCGCCAGGATTGCACTGAGGCCCATGCCCAGGCCCGTTGTAATCAGCAGCGCGCAAATAAGTCCCTTGAGCAGCTTGGGGGACAGAGGCGACGGGCGGCGCGCCGCGTAGGATGTCACGAAGAACACGACGGGCAATGCTTCTGCCGCGAGTTGCAGCGCCAATGGCGAAAACTGACCGGACGGAACCACGATGAGCAGACGCAAAGCGGTGCCAAGTCCGAAGATCACCATCAGCGCGTTCTGGATCCGGGCCAACGACAAGGGCTGGCGATACAGCAGGTAGACCAGAGGAGGCCCCGGCGCGGAGAACATGCCTGCCATCAAGCCGGCAATACCACCGGTGACGGCAAATACCCTGGGCGATGAAAGCGCCGGCAATGGCTTCGATGTGCGCCACAGCGACAGGGCACAGCCCACGATGCTGATGCCGAGGATCAGACGGAGGGCCTCGTAGGCCGTGTCGGCAAGCCAGGTGAGAAGCAAAGCCCCAGCCACGATGCCGACCGCGCTGGCGACGAGCGTCGGCACGATCAGCCGTTCGACATTCAGCGCTCGCCGGCGCCAGAGGAACGTCCACGCCGTTGAAAGGCCGATGATGGTGGTCGCGTTCACCGCGTCGGTCAGCGGCACCAGGTTGGTGGCGCCGATCAACCCAAGAAGGATCAGGGCCAACGCAAACCCGGTAAGGGCCTGCGCATAGACGGCACCCGCGACGAACACCAGGAAGGTCGCATGCGTCCAGAGCTGCGCACTCAGTTGCAAGCGAGCGCCCCTTGTCTCAACGGGTCAGCGAGATGTCCGCCACCCCGGCGAACAAGATGGGGCCGCGCTCGTCACTCGACCAATATGTGGCTCTCAGCATCGATTAGGTCGGTTCCTTCCCGGCAGGAGCGACGCCCCGAAGCTTCAAGAGATGGCCGGTCTTCATCCAAAGCCTGCACCCATGCGAACCCGCCGTGGCCCGCAGCACGCTGCCGGCCGGCAGCCGCAACCACGAAAGACGCTCGAAGCTTTCACCACCCTCCTCGAACCCACCGTCCAGGACCAGCAGTTCGGCCCCGCCGGGCATGTCCAGTGCGATGGAAGCCCCGATGCTCCACTGCTCGAGCCGCACGTCTTCGCCGTCATCGTGGAACAGAGGCAGATGGTTCACGCCGGGCCGCGCCGCATCCGGCACATAGGTCATTCCGGCCGTGTTCACCCTGACCTCCCGGCGATCCATTGGATCGAACTGCCACAGTTTGACCAGCAGAACGCACCCCGGGGTAGAACCAGGCGTATGCCGTGACGTCGGCGGATTGCGGACATAGCTTCCGACCGGAAAATCGCCGTGCTCGTCCTCGAACACGCCATCGAGCACAAGAAGTTCCTCGCCGCCGCCATGCGTGTGCGGAGAGAAGTGGCTGCCTGGCAGGTAGCGCACGATCGACGTGGCGCGTGCGACCTCGTCGCCGATGCGGTCGAGCATCCGCCGTTCGACCCCGGCCATCGGCGAGGCCACCCAGGGCAACCGCGCAGCGTGGATCGCGACGCGACGCGAGAAATCGGCATTGATCTCCATGCGAGCCTCACATGCGACTGGTCGAGATTGGACGTCAATTGACAAATCACAGCGCCAGCGGTGCCGCTCCTTCCCCGCCGAGGCTCAGGCGAACAACTCGCTTCCACTCAGATAGAATCGCCAGGCGGATCGAGCCGCCGTGGACAAGCCAGAACACTGCACACAAGAAAAATTCCGATAGATTTGACTCTATCGGGCTTCCCGAGACGTCCCACGGACGAGAATTGGCGGAAGAGAGCGGGAGTCGAACCCACCCAGGACCGGCTAACGGCCCTCTCTGGCTTTGAAGGCCAGCCGCCCCACCGGGAACGATTCTCCTCCACGGCGGATATTTCCCTAGAATGGCTGCGCTGTCACCTGCCGAGCGAAGGAAACGCGTAGATGTCGATCGAACTGAAGTACGTCATTGCCAACGTGTCCGATCTTGCCGCTGCCGTTGCCTTCTGGCGCGACACGGTGGGATTGAAGCTCAAATTCCAGACACCGGAATGGGCCGAGTTCGACACCGGCGCGACGCGGCTCGCTTTGCAGCCCGCCACGCCGCAAAATCCTGCAGGCACCTGGCAACCCGGCCTGCGCGTGCCCGACCTCGAGACCAAGCGCGCCGAGCTGGCCGCCCACGGAATCGATATCGGCGCCGCGCCGCACGAGGAGCATGGCTTCCTGCTGTCGCTGTTCGCCGGACCCGATGGCGCCAAGGTCAGTTTGAGCGGGCCGGTGCCGAAGGCGTGAACACGCGACGCGCTGTCGGACTCACGCTTCTCGCTTTTTCTTCCCCCGTCTTTGCGGGGGAAGTGCCCCGTCATACGGGGTGATGGGGGTCATGATCTTCGCGTCGAAACACCCCTCCGCCCGCGATTACGCGGGCACCTCCCCCGTAAAGACGGGGGAGGAGATGATGTGCAAGTCCGACCGCTTCAAGACACCGGCGGCAGCGGCCCGTAGCGTTCGAGCTTCTGCGGGGCCGTGCGCCGATAGTCGCCGCGGCGCACGGTGATGCCCTGGCGGTCGAAGAATTCCAGGATCTGGATCGCGACCTTGCGGCCGTTGTCGAGCTTGTCGCGAAAATCCGCGGCGGTGAAGTCGCGGCCGAAGGCGTGGGCGATGCCGATCATCTCGGCCACGGTCGGCCGCAGGAAGTAATGGTCCTGCGCCAGCTCGACGACGCGGCCGATCTTGGCCAGGCGCTGCAGGATGCGGCGCACGTCGGGTTCCGGCACGTCGTAGGCCTGGGCAAAGTCGCGCACCCGTGGCGGCTTGAAGCGATCGCGCACCATCTCGCCGGACATCTTCTGCCATAGCGCCTCGTCACGAGCGCCGAGCTTCAGGGAATGGCCGGGCAGGCGCAGGTAGGCAGCATCGACCACGACGGTTTTGGCACGGATCTCCTGATCGAGCAGGACCTGGAAGACCGGCGCCGGCCAGCGCCGCTTGAGCGCAACGCGCAGGCGCTCGGCCTGCAAGCCCGGCGCGTCGGGCTTGCTTTCGTGGAAGGCCTTCAGCGTGTCGAGAATGTCCTGCTTGGCCTCCGTGAGAGTCGTCGCCAGGAAGCCGAAGCCCGCCAGCGCCACGCCGTCGGCTGCCTGCAGCAGCTCCTCGACCTCAGCCGGCCGCAAGTTGCGCGAGCGGCCAAAGCGCGCGAGGTCGAGGTGGCCGGTGGCGAGCCGCAGCAGGCCTTCCAGCGCCTCGCCGTCGGGCTCGGCCAGCGCCGCGAGTTCGGCGAGGCGCCGCTCGGCGCGCCGATTGCGCGGCGGCCCGAAGGGATCGATCACCCGCGCGCCGGCAATGGTGCGCGTGGCCGAGGGATCGCGCAGGATCACGCGATCGCCCGTCAGTGCACCTATCTTCTCCTCGAGCACGAGCTGCGCGAGGGACGAATCGGCCGGTGCCAGCCTGTCGCCTTCGAGCAGGGCGACGCGTCCCATGACATGGGCCGAGCCGAGATGGACGTGCACCGGCGACCAGTGCTTCAGCGGCTGGCCTTCCGACGCCAGCAGGCTGAGGCGCACATCGATGCGATCGGTCGGCGCATGCAGCTCCGGCCCCACCACCCAGTCGCCGCGCCGGATCGCCTCCTTGGAAAGACGCGCGCCCGTGAGGTTCAGCGCACAGCGTTCGCCGGCCCGGCCGACCTCGGCCGGACGGTTCTGCGCATGCAGCGACCGCACGCGGGCTTCGAGGCCCGAGGGCGTCAGCAGAAGATGATCGCCGACCTTGATCTCGCCGGCATGGACGGTGCCCGTCACCACGACGCCGGCGCCGGCCAGCACGAAGCAGCGGTCGACGGCAAGCCGGGCAAAGCCCGTCGCGCCCTTGCCGCTTTCCCCCAGGGCCAGCAACTTGGCCTTCAGCTCGTCGACGCCCTGGCCGGTGATCGCCGAGACCGGCACGATCTCCGCCCCGGCCAGCGAGGTCGTCGACAGCAAGGTCTCGACCTCGGCCATGCGCTCCAGGATCTGGTCGTCGTCGGCGAGGTCGGCCTTGG
>MKRV01000048.1 GCA_001897995.1 Alphaproteobacteria bacterium 65-37
TGAGGCGGCTCGGCAGGAACAGCGTTGGATAGCAGGAAAGGGCGGTGGGCGCTGAGCCTTAAGGGCTGGTAGCCCGCAAGCTAAAGCTGGCCCGCGGCCTGCGCGGTGAAGGCGGTGTCGCCGCAGGACAGGTACTCCTTGCCGTGACGGTGGTGTTGCACTCTATGCTGCGAACGCCGACGCCCGCATCGATCAACGCATGCTCGAAGGTAAAGCTGCAACCGATCAGGAAGGCAACGAGGTCTCCTTGCCAAAGGTCGCGGATGTCCTTGCGCTGCTCGACAAGCTCGCCTTTGCGATAGACCCGGTAGCCGCCGACGTCCGTCAAGGCCATAGTCCTCGATGGCCTTCCGGGACAGGGTCGTGATGGCGGCGCCGGGGGGCCTATGCCGTGGATCAGTTTCGTCATCCGCGCCGCAACGGACGGCTTCGCCAGATCTTCGATCGAAACGACCTCGTCCGGCGGCACATAGCTCGGCACTGCCCAGAAAAACCTCGCCCCGTCGTACAGCCTTGCGATCTCCTGGGCTCCCTCGCCATAGCGCGCCCAGTAGGCGCCGTGTCCCTCGGGCAGCCACACTGCGGCCATCAGGTCGATCCGGGCACTGGCCAGCATCGGAAACATCTCTTCGTGCTGTCCCTGCAGGACCTCGACCGACCGCATGTCCCAGTCGCTCGAGGACCGCCTGCACGACAGCTCCCACGACTGCGTAGAAGCTGAGCGACACCTGGCCGAGAACCACCGGCTGCACGGCCGCCCCCTACTCCCGCGCGGGCCGGCCGACCATCGCGCCGGCTCCTGCGAGCAGAAGCGACCTCCTGACGAAGCGCATGCTAGCTCTTTCCTGCAGAAGGCGACGTCGAGCCAGCGGCGCTCGTTTGCACCCAGTTGCCGTGGAAGCCCGGCGGCACGCGGTGAGGCAAACGGATGCTCGCCTGGGGCGCCCCCTCAAAATTGCGTGCATCCAGGATGACGAGGTCGGTGGTCTCGGACTTGGCGTCGATAACGAAGCCGATGAGCCAGCCCTCGTCTTCTTCCGCCTCGGCATGGGCGGGCAGGAACACGAACTCGCACGGATGACGGCCCGGCCCGAAGTCATGGACCTGGCGGGTCCGGGCCTCCAGGTCATGCTTGAACAGGCCTGTTCCCAGGAACGCGTCGGTCAGCGCCATCGTGTAAGCATAGCGATAAGGCAAACCGAAGCGCCGCTCGTCCTGCCTGGGAAATTCCTGCGGAGTGGGATCGATCGTCGTGCGATCGACGGTGCCAGCGACCGGATCGATGATCCAGCGCTCGAGGCCGCTGCGCCGCGAGTCCGGCCCAGCCTTGCTCTTCGAGAACATGCGGTCATGGACGATGACGTCCAGGATCACGTTGCCGTCCGGCGCATCACTGCTGTTGACGGCGTGGAAGACGTAGCAAGGATCGATGGGGCACCAGATGATGTCGCCCGCCTCGCCTTCACGCGGCAGCAGGCCCACGCGTGCCTGGTGCGACTCGTTCCAGCGATACGGGAAGGGATGGCCGGTCATGGCGGTCTCGAGCGACAGGGTGACCGGCAGGTCGAGGATGATCGCGAATCGTGCGGTGAACGCGCAATCATGGATCATCGGGCCGTGCTCGACGGGGATTGCCACCTCACGCCGGACCTTGCCTTGGCCCGTCACCACGACATAGCGGATCGTCGTGGGATTGCTCACATCGTAGCAGACACTGTGCATCTCGCCGGTGACGGGGTCGATATGCGGGTGTGCGGCGAAGCTGCCGTGCAAAGTGCCGCCGAAGTCGGTGTAGCGCAGGGTCTCCAGTGTCTCGCCGATCTCAACGGGCGTACTTCCCGCCTCGACCAGCCCGAGCGTCTTGCCGGCAAAGCCGACGACGTTGGTATTGACCGTATCAAAGACGTGGCGGGGCCCCGTCGTCCGCTCCTCGCCAAGTGCCCGGCTCACCGCTTCCGATCGGATCCAGCGATTGCGGTACCACAGCGCACGACCATTCTCGATCCTGAGGCCATGGATCATGCCGTCGCCGGCGAACCAGTGATAGTTGGCTGGATTGGCCGCGATCGGGTTCGGCCCCATGCGCAGGTAACGCCCGTCGAGCACGGCCGGAATCGTGCCGGTGACGGACAAGTCCTCGATCGTCAGCTCTTCCTTCATCGGCGTGTGAACGCCGGTCAGGAATGGGTTGGCCGGAACGGCGGCCGCCTCGTTGCTCGCTTCCTTGGAAAGCATTTCCGATGTCCCTCGCCGTGTTGTGCCGAATGCCGGCTGCCGAACGCCCCACCGCTTGCCTGTCAACGCGCCGCGGCCGCCATCCTTCGACGCGCTTCGAGCGCATTGTCGAACGTCCGCTTCACCGGCCCGAGCGCTTGGACGAACTCGAGCTGCTCGCCTTCGCAGCCCTTGCAATAGATCAGCCGCCATCCGTTCGATCGGCCTTCGGTGATACCGTTGCTGTTCGCCTCGAGTGGCGCGGCCCGCCGCTCCTGCTCCGTCGTAACGGTGATGACGCGGTTGGCCCTGACTTGCGTCATTCCCCGTCGCGCCGCTTCCGCTTCGAGGTCGGCGATGAACTTGTTGAAGTCGACATCGTCGCGGATGTGAAAGCAGATGTGCATCATGCGGGGAAAGGCCGGGCTCATATGATCGAGCGGCTCGGCGAAGGCGGCGCCGCTGCCGGCCGGCTGCTCGGCGTCGCGATATTGCAGCAGCTCGATCACGACATTGTCGAACTGGATGAATCGGACGTCCAGGCGCTGCGCGCCGCCTTTCAGGTCCGGAATGCCCATTGTGCGCGGATTGACCCGCCGTACGCCCGCCTCGATCACTTGATCCGTGAGCAGCGTGTTGTGGATGCGCTCGCCCTGGAAGTCACCGTCACGCATCACCTCGGTTCCTCCAAGAACTTCGGTGTAGAACTCGAAGGCGCGATCCATGTTCTGCACCGTGAGTCCGAAATGCTGGACGCCCTGCAGTCGCGCGCCCAGCGGCCCACTGTCCTTGGCCGTGGCGGCCGAGGCCGCCAGCCCGCCGACCAGCGCAATCCCGGCGGCGCGAAGCACGCCCCGCCGCTGGAAATCCGTCTCGCCTTGATCGTCGCTCATGTCATGTCTCCCTGGATGAAGCGTGCCGGATCGTCAGCGGCCCGACCGCGTCCGCCACAGACGGATCGTGGCGATCGAAGCCTGTGTGTACCCGAGCGGCTCCGAGTCGCCGCCAAACGCGGCCCTAGTGGTCATCGTGTTCGTTGTCAGAAGCCCCCCGACGAACGGCGCCGGCAGACCGCTGAGAACGAGCTGACATCGGACAGGGAAGAGGCCGGTCTCGGGGAAATCGATCATCAAGGCGATGCACTCGCCGCTGCCGCGAAAGGACAGCGCGCCGAGCCGGACCTCGGCATAAAAGTTCTGCCGCGCGCGGTCGTCGGTCGGGCCGAAACAGCCGCGCAGCTCGGCGACGCGCGCGGCCTTGGCGTCGACGATCCGGCCGTCCTCCGGCTGCGTTTCGACGCTCCAGAACGAGAAGAAGCGCTCGGCGTCAGCCGGCATCGGCTCGAAGCCCGTCCTCGATCGCGCGCACCAGTCGGCGGTGGGCGTCTGCGGCTCGCGAATGCTGCGCAGAATGTAGATGTCCTCCTGGTCCGCCGCCGATGCGGCCGGCCCGACGACGGCGCCGATGACGGCGCCGACGATCGCAACCGCGGCCGTCAGGGCCATCCTGTGCCTCATCGCGGTACCCAGCCGATCGTGTGGGCATGCAGGCTATGGATGTAGAGGCGATCCGCCGTCTCGGTCGCGCCCGTCGTCTCCGGGTAGGCGCCGTCGGGATCCTGCAGATCTTCCGTGACGCGGCCCTCCTCGTCGAAGGCGAAGACGTGCCCGTACGGCGTGCCCAGCGGCAACAGGGACCGCGGCAACCGCACCAGCACCTTCCGCAGAAACGGCTGTTGCGCCAGGCTGTCCGCCGCCGGGTTGCGTGGCCTGAACAGCCCGACCCAGATGCGGCCGTTGCGCCCGCGCATCAGATTGTCGGGATAGCCGGGCAGGTTATCGAGCAACGGCCGGGCCTGAGGCGAGCGGCTTTGCACGTCGAGGTCGCGCGCGCGGCTGTCGACCTTCCAGATCCGGTAACGGCCAGTCTCGGTCACGAACAGCGCTCGTCCGTCAGCAGACAAGGCGATCCCGTTGGCGAACGAGAAGCCACGGGCCACGACACGGGTGGTCCCGGTCGCCGGATCATGGGCCAGCACGCGGCCACTGGCGGATTGCTCCAGGATGTCGAGCACGCTCGCCTGGTAGGTGCCTCCCCATTGCACGGGGGCGAAGCGCGTCGATGCGTCGGTGAAATAGATCGTTCCGTCGGCCGCCACGACGACAGAATTGGCATAATGGACGGGGTCACCGGCGCTCACCCGATCGACCAGCACGCTCACGCGCCCGTCGGCCGCGACGGCGAGCAGCCCCTTCATCGGATCCGCGGCGATCATTCGTCCGTCGGCGTCGAAGTCGAAGCCGAGAACCCGCCCGCCCGTGTTGGCGAAGATCTCCCTCCTTCCGCCGTCGGGGTCCATGCGCAACAGCTGGCCGCTCTCCATCGCCGCATAGAGCTTGCCGTCCGGTCCGAGCGCGATGTGCTCCGGACCGATCTCGCTGCCGATGTCGATCGTGAGCAGACCGGCAAGGCGCGTGTTCGGCGCGTAGGGGCCGGTGAAGCCGAGCGGTGTCGGCGCCGCCCAGGGCATGGGCTCTATCGGGACGGGCCAGAAGCAGAGGTAGGCAGCAACGCCGGCCAGTACGAGCCCCGTGGCGACAGCGAACCTCCGAGCAATGGACGCACTCACGTCACGTCTCCTGCTGCCGTGGCGGCAGCGCTGTTGGGCGAGCTGATGGCCAGCTCGGAACGCCTCATCGGTCGGGCGCGGGACGATCTCGCCGGCCTCGACGGCGGCGGGCTCGGCCGCTACTGCGCGAGGTAGCCGCCGTCGATCACCAGTTCGGTGCCGGTGACATAGCTCGCTTCGTCAGAGGCGAGGAAAAGACAGCCGTAGGCGACCTCGATTGGCTTGCCACCGCGCTTCATCGGCGTCGACGCGATGACGACCTCGTTGAGGTCGGGCGCCTGAGCGTTGGTGAGCGGCGTATGGATGAAGCCCGGATGCACCGAGTTGACGCGGATTCCGTCGGCGACATACGTCATTGCCGCATTCTTCGACATGTTGCGCACCGCCCCCTTGGCGGCGTGGTAGGAGTGCGCGCCGGCGACGGCGGCGCTGCCCCAGATCGACGAGATGTTGACGATCGCACCCGATTTCTGACTTCGCATGACACGGACCGCCTCACGCATGCCGAGGAAGACACCGGTCTGATCGACCGCGATCATCCTCATCCACGCGCTCATCTCGAGCTCGTGAAGCGGCTCGTAGGCGATGATCCCGGCATTGTTGATCAGCACGTCGAGACGTCCGTGCCTGCCGACGATCGCCTCGACGGCCGACGCCCAGTCGCGCTCGCTGGTGACATCGAGCCGTATGGCTTCAATGCCGTCGGAATAGGCTCGCCCGGGCATGACGATGTCGCTGGCGATGACGATCGCGCCTTCCTTGACGAAGAGCTCCGCGACGGCGCGGCCGATGCCGTTCGCCGCTCCGGTCACGAGCGCCACTTTCCCATGAAGTCTCATGTCACGGCTCCTCTCTTCATCGCTTCGGGAGCGCGAAGACGCTGCAAGCAGGCACGCGACAGGCATGCGCCCCTGACCGGGCGTCTGGCGAGTTAATTGTGGTTAAGGACGCAGGGACGCCGCCGGAACGTCCGCGGCGGCGGACCTCATGCCAAAGTGTCGAGTAAGCGCTGCGCCGAGGTGAATTCCGGGCCTTTTTCCGTGAACTTGGCGCAAGTGCGACTCAAGACGGTAAAGGCCGCGTTCCGGCGGCCGGCGCCGGCGAGTTCGCGTGCCATGTCGGACGCCGCGCGCAATTCCAGGCTCAACGCGCCGAGCGCATCGGCGTCCCCGATCGCGTCCGCGAAGCGGGCCTGCGCTGCCGCGCGATCGCCCTTCGCCGCCTCGATCAGCCCCCGGATGCGCAGGATCTCGGGCCTGCACCATCGCTCACGATACTGCTCGAGCCGCATCGCAGCGTCGTCGATCCGCGCCTCGGCTTCCACGACCAGACCTTCGTCGAGGAGCGCTTGTGTCAGCATGCCGAGATACATGGGGGCGCGGGTGACGAGCCCCGTCTCGAGAAGGTCATCAAGGCTCTCGCTCATTTCGGCAGTTGCCGCCCGCTCTCCACGGGCATGGCGCAGGGCCGCCTCGAAAAAGCGCGCGAGTCGGCGCCACACCGCGGTGTTGCGGATGGCGAAGTTCTCCTGCAGGGCACCGATACCTGCCTCGGCGCGATCAAGGTGCCCCGTCCACAGCGCCAACGGCACGCCCGCGAATGCCAGGGCGTTGGAGTGCGAGACGGCGTGATCGACCGCTAGAGCGGCGTCGGCCGCCTGCGTGGCAGCCAGGAGAGCCGATTCGGTGCGTCCGCGCAGCCAGCGCGTAAAGGCCAACGAACTTCGGATGATGCAATAGCGGTCGATCGAGAAGCGGGTGACGCGCGCCCGTTTCTCGACCCGGTTGAAGCGCAATGCGAGCTGCTCCAGCAGCTCGTGTCCCTCACGCACCTCACCGACATAGGTTCGCGCCAGCGCCAGCAGACGTTGACCATCGGGAAGCACGGACCAATCCTCCGCGCGCTCGGCGATCGCCTCGAACTCGAGCAAATGGCCGATTGCCGCGTGGGATCTGCCGGTGAAGGTTTCGTAGATGGCGAGGCCCCACAGCGCGCGAATCTGGTATTCGATGTCGCCGGCCTCGCGGGCCAGGCGCAGGCATTCGATCCAGGGCGCCTCGGTGGCGGGCAGCCGCGACCCCGACCAGGTGAGTGTCCAGCAATGTCTGTACGCCAGCTTCGTCTTCAGCCCGACGTCGCATGACACAAGCGCCTCGGCGACACGCAGGGCCTCCCCGACCCGCATGTTGCACTCGTCCACGGAACACAGCGCTTCCCAGAGCGGGATCGCTGCGGCGGCGAGCCGGATGCCGATCATGCTGTCGCCGTTCTCGCCGAACGCCCAGCCAATGGCGCGGCGCAGGTCGTCCACGCGCGGTCCGTAGTGCGCGATCCAGTCATCGGCCACGCGCCAGCGCCACTCGTCCTCGGCACGTTCCAGCACCGTCAGAATGTGGTTGGCATGCGCGACCTGCGCCTGATCCCGTTCCTCGTTGGCGTCGAGACGCGCAAGCGCATAGCTGCGGCTGCTCTCGAAGAGCCGGTAACGGCGCGATCCGAGGGACAGGTCCGCCAGCGCGAACGACTTGGCAACCAGGCTTTCGATCCCGGCGACGACGTCCGCCGTATCGAGGCCTCCCGGGCCGAGAACGGCGATGACGTCGTCCAACGCGAAGTCCCGTGCGAAGACCGCGGCGAACCGCAGGATCCGGCTCTCGGCGTCCGAGAGCAACCGGTAGCTCCAGTCGAGCGTGGCCAGCAAGGTGCGCTGGCGCGCCGGCGCCGTCAGGTCGTCGCGGCTCAGCAGGTCGAAACGGTCCTGCAGCCGACGTAGCAGCTCGGCCGGGCGAAGCGTATCGAGCCGTGTGGCGGCGAGCTCGATCGCGAGGGGGATACCGTCGAGCTGCCGGCAAATCTCCGACACCACTGCAGCGTTGCCGTCGTCCCACACGGAAAGCCCGGCCAGCTGATCGGCGCGGGCGACAAACAGCGCCACAGCCGGGTGGCGCAGCGCCTCGGCAGCGGAGATCTGCGTCGCGGCGTCGGGGCAGGCCAACGGCGACAGCCGATAGACATGCTCCTTGCGCGCCCGCAGCGGCTCGCGGCTGGTGGCGAGCATGGCCGCCCGATCGAGGTCCGACGCGAGATACTCGGCGGCGGCAGCCACGGCAGCCGACAGATGCTCGCAATTATCGAGGATCAGCAGTCTCGACGTCGCACGCAGGTGGTCGCCGATGCCGCCGAGCAGATCATTGAGATCGATGCGCACGCCCAGGGCGGCAGCGATCGCATGCACCACGAGCTGAGAATCGTCGATCGAGGAGAGGTCCACGAAGCATGGGGCCCCGTCGTACTGGCCGGAAAGCCGTTCCGCCGTCGCCAGCGCGATCGTCGTCTTGCCCACGCCTCCGGCGCCGACGATCGTGACCAGGGGATGCTGCGAAACGGCGCGGGCGAGGGCGTCGATATCTCCGTCGCGGCCAATGATCCGGGCGGGGCGACCGAACGCATTCTGGCCCGCTCCGGGCCATCGTCGCGCGGATGCCCGAGCGCGACCTTCGACCGTCACGGGGAGCGTAAAGCAGTAACCGCGTCCGGGGATGTTCAGGATGCAGCGCGAAGCGTCGGAAGACGCGCGCAACACCTTGCGCAGCGCCGCAACATGGACCTTGAGGTTGCTTTCATGGACGAAGGTGTTGGGCCATACATAGGCTTCCAACTCGGCCTTGGAGACCAGTTCCCCGGCACGCTGGACCAGCAGGGTGAGGATGCCAAGTGCGCGGCTGCCGATCCGGACGGGCTGGCCGGCGCACAACAGGGCTTGCCGGTCGGGCAGGAGGCAGAATTCGCCAAACGCGTACGACCGCTCGGCCGGTCGTCGCCGCCATTCGGAGCCTTCATTCCGTGCATCACCGGCGGCAATTGCTTCGCCTGTCGAGGGCCGCTCGCGGCCTCGATCCACCGGGGGTCTGCGACGGACGCGCGTATCTTCCCTGCGACGCATCTATTTCCGCCATCGCTCGTGGCAACGCTTTGCAGTGCGGCCATTTCGCGCCGTCGCGCGCCCGTTGCGATTGTGTGGTGAACAATGATGAAGCGCAACCTTGGGGTAAGCGATGTTTTGGGGTCCCAAAGCAAAAAAGCCGCCCGAGAGGGCGGCTGTTTTGTTTGATCTTGGATCGCTAGCAAGGTTGGTTGCGGGGGCCCGCTACCACCGCCGACATACATCGGCTAGCTCTTTGATTCTGCTGGGGTTTGGCAATCTCAAGGATACCCATCAGCTCGCCGCGTAGCTCGGCATGGACCTCGCCGCGGCTCTTGCCGGGGGTGAGGACGATCTGGCCGATAAGCGAGCGCAGCGCCTGGACTGCTTCCCGGCCGCCATCAGGATCATCGAGGGCCTCGGTGAACCGGACCACCTTCTGGCGGTAGATATTGGAAACATTCGGGTGAATGTCGGGGACATCGGGGGGAGCTTGGGTGAGACGGTCGGCAATCTCCGCTCGCTGACGCTCAAGCTCGTCCATCCGTGCCTTCATGAAGGGCTGGTACAGGCCCTCCTCGATCGCCGTCATGATGCCGGCGATCGCGCGTTCGATCTTCTGGAGTGCCCGCCGGTCCGTGTCGGATTGCGCTCGCCGATCGCGGTTGAGGCGATTCATCTCCTCCACGTAGGCGCGCACGGCTTCGGAGACAGCTTCAGATGAGACGAGGCGATCTTTCAAGCCCGCCAGCACTCGGGCCTCGATCTTCTGACGCGTGATCGTGCGATTGTTGGCGCATGTACCCCGGCGATGATGATTGAGGCAGCCGTATCGATTGGGCATCAGGATACTGATCTTGCCGCCGCAGCATCCACAGGTGAGAAGGCCGGAAAGAAGGGAGACAGGCCGGTTGGCGAGATGCAGCCGGCTGGCCCGCCCCTCCCGCGTGCTCGCCGGATTAGGGCCGAAGATAGCCGAGATTTGCTTCTGCCGCGCCCGCGCCGCTTGCCATAGTTCATCGTCGACGATCCTGAGATGAGGCACCTCGGTCCTGATCCACTGGTTCTCCGGGTTCGGGCGCGAGACACGGCGTCCGGTCGCCGGATCCTTGACGAACCGCTGGCGGTTCCAGACCAGTAAGCCGGCATAAAGCTCATTGTTCAGGATGCCGGTGCCGCGCGAGACGTGGCCGCGGATGCTGGTGTCGCCCCAGGCCCGGCCCAACGGGCCAGGAATGCCTTCCCGGTTCAGCTCGATCGCAATGGCCTTCGGGCTCTTGCCGGCGGCAAAAGCACGGAAGATGCGCCGGACGATCGAGGCCTCATCGGCGACGATTTCTCGATCGCCGCGGACCGGCTCGCCACTTTCATCCTGCTTTTTCACGACGCGATAGCCGTAGGAGAGCCCACCGCCGGCCTTGCCCTTCTCCACCCGGCCGCGCAGGCCACGATGCGTCTTCAGGGCAAGGTCCTTCAGCAACAGGGCGTTCATGGTGCCCTTGAGACCGACGTGAAGCTCGCTGATCTCGCCTTCGGCGAGGGTGATGATGGAGACACCCGCGAAGCGCAAGTGCTTGAACAACGTGGCGACATCGGCCTGATCGCGGGAGATCCGGTCCAGCGCCTCAGCCAGCACGACATCAAATACACCGCGTTGCGCATCCTGCAACAGCGCCTGAATGCCAGGTCGGAGGATCATGCTGGCGCCCGAGATGGCGGCATCGTGATAGGTACCCGTGATCTTCCATTGCTCACGTCTGGCGTGCTCGCGGCAAAGGCGGAACTGGTCCTCGATCGAGCTTTCGCTCTGATTATCGGACGAATAGCGGGCATAGAGCGTGACGCGACTCATGGATGGTCTCCGTTCGGTCTATTCCTTGCCGGCCCCGTCGCCCTGCACGACCTGGGGCTCATTGTCGTTTGGGGCGCTGAGCGCCGCGAACTGTTCGCGGGCGATCCGGCGTCCGATCAGCCGGGCGATCGTCAGAATCGCCCGATCCATCTGCTGCCGTGTCTGCCGGTCCGTCTCGTCTCGGCCTTGATTGCCATTGGCCGGCACGAAGCTGACGGGATGTTCCGTATCATCCGCCATGCTGCCTCTCGCTTTCCTGTCGAGGTCAAGCGGGCATCAAGCGGCAGCAAGTTCAGCATGAGAAGATCGAAAGTCTCTTCATCGTGCTTTGGGGCGAAGATACTTACAGACGGCGTTTCTGGCGTAGGCATCTTACACCTATGATTTTCGAGTCGCCGTCATGTTGAGCCTTCGCTCAAGAGTCGCGACAGTCGCGAGAACGTCTTGGAACCCCGGAGGATCGCCAAAGATCATGCCGGTCATCGCGCGGTAATCGATGCGCAATTGATCGATCATTCCTTCGCGCGGCGTGAGCGCGAAGCGGCCCGGCACAGCGGTTCCCAAGTCGAAATCAGTCCGATTGAAGAACATGCGCGCATGCGCAACGCAGTCCGCACCTAAGTTCGGGTCCGCCAGCGCTGCAGTCCGAACCCGAGTCTGCATGAGCCGATGCACGTCGTAATAGTGTCTCGAGACGCGCTGGCCGCCACCCTTGAGCTCGCCGCGCCTGTCGAACCAGCGCCGGAGTCCATGCAGAATGACGACCTTGTCCCAGAAGGTGCGCTCAGGCTCGACGGTCCGCACCGCCGGCACTGTCAAATCGAGCGCCGGTAGATCGTCATCGACGTAGGGTTTGATCGGCACTTCGCGGTTCGGATCGAGCGCCGACTTCGCACCGGATTCGATCTTGATGGCGGCGCGCACATAATCCGAATGCGGTGTCGTAGCGGGATACCAGACCAAGAGTGTCTGACCGTCGGGATCGGTCTCATCCCGCTCGACGCGCGCGCCGTTCGGGTCGAGCCCAGTGGTGGTCAAACGATCCGACAGGATCTCGCTCAGCGCGTCACGAAGCGGCCCATTGATATAGGCTTGGCACGCATTTCTGATCGCATCGAGTCGCGCCTTCCGCTTCTTGCCGCTGAGAGCTTCGAGTTCGGTGATCGTCGCTGGTGCACCGATGTCACCTCGAAACACCGTGACGTCAATGTCTTCAGAGAAACGGCTGATCAAGCCGAAGCCTTTGGACAGGGAGGTGCCGCCCTTGAAGAGAAGACGGGGGCGGCTGTCAGCGAGGCCATGAAACAGGGCATCGAGCGTCCAGCAGACCCAAAAGTCCTTCTCGACATTCTGGGATGTCGTGTCGAGACGCGCCGCAGTGGTGTCGAAGGTGCTGAGCATCGCGTCGGGACCAGCCGACAGCACCTCATCAAACGCCGGATTCATGCGCCTGACATCCGTCTGGAGGAACGGCCACGCGATGCCGGCTTGGCTAATGCGTCTTTCGCCCGCGACCGATCCACATTGCGTTGATGGTGGTCGGCATCCGGGTCCGAGCGGTGGCGATCATCATCATGATGATCATCATCAGCAACAGCGCTAACCCCTGCATGCTCGTCGCCATCGAGCAGGGGCTTCAGAAAGACCTGCATCCAGGTCGGGACCGTCGTCAGTCCTGCCGCTAGATCCGCCTTGAGCGGAGGTCCTGCCTTGGGATCATCCAGCAGCTTGCTAAGCTTGCTGCGCACTCGGTCCGTCTCCCCCTCACGTGAGAGCAAGTCGCGCATCCAGTGCAGCGCTTGAACGACACGCATCCCGGGCCGGCCAGCCCAGAAAAGCTTGCTGGCCGCTGTCGGACGAAAGCTGATGACGACGTTGCCCAATCTAAGCGCGCGGCGTCGGGCGTCGGTGTGTACGACGATCTTGGCCGGTACCGCGTCTGTCAGGCCGAGATCGTTCGCTGCGGTCATGCCGTCGACCAACATGCGGACCTGATCACGACGGCCCAGCGCTTCAATCACGGAACGCGTATCCGGGGGATTGGGCCTCTGCGTGAGTTTGTTGAATCCCGGCTGATCGTAGAGACCGCGATCGACGCGGCGCAGCCGCTCTGCCTTGGTCAGTCGCTGGAGCGTCTTGTCGACGGCGTCACGCGATCCGAGATCGAGGAAGTCGGTCGGCGTCCAGACCCTGCGGGGTGCATCGGCCTGAATGCGCTGCAGCACCGCCGTTTTCAAGTCTGACGGTTGATCGCCCATGTCCGAAATTTGTAGTCATTTCTTGGTCTGAGGCAAGATGATTCGTCCGATATAAGTATACAACTTTCGGACCGCAGGAGCCTCACTAGCTGGGGAAAACGCCCCAACGAACTTTTGACGAGAACCAGACAACTCACCATCTTCACTTCACGTATGTGAGATTGGTGAATTGCGACACAAACTGATCGATCTAATGGGCGGCCAGACCGTCCTTTCCGGCGCCCTCCCGGGAAGAAGGCTGCTGAGTGCACTGATCGCGGCGACGCCCCTATCCGAGGTCCCCACGCGTGTCTTTCTCGATTTCAGCGGAATCCAAGTCGCGACCGCCTCCTTCCTGCGTGAAGCGGTGATCGGCTTTCGCGACTATGCGCGCCAGTCGCTGTGCAATGTCTATCCCGTCATCGCCAACCTCCTTCCGGCTGTCGCCGAGGAACTCGACTTCTTCGTCCGCGCGCGCGGCGACGTGCTGTGGAGCTGTGAGCTCGGTTCGGAAGACACCGTCGTCAGCGCCCGGTTGATCGGTGACCTCGATCCCGCCCAGCGCTCGACTTTCGATGCGGCGCTCCAACTCGGCACCATCACCGCTCCCGAACTCGCCGCCCGTTTCGGCGACCAACGGATAGGGCCGACCGCCTGGAACAACCGGCTGTCCGCGCTCGCGAACAAGGGCCTGCTCGTCGAACGCAAGCAGGGGAAGTCCAAGTCGTTCAGCCCGCTCCTGGAGATCGCCTGATGGGCCTCGATTACATCCGCGAACAGACCGGCAAGCCCTGGCGCAAGCGCTGGAACGGCGGTCTCGACCGCCTCAAGTCGCCTAAGGTAGGTGGCGTCGATCCACAGATAGGGCCAGTGCCCTCGATCGGCCGGTCGAGGAACGCCTTGACCCGCTCATCGATCTCTTCGCACAGCCGGCTGACCTGGCTCTTGCCGCTCATGCCCATGGCCTTGACCAGATCGTCGACCGATCGCGTCGAGATGCCCTGGATGTAGGCCTCCTGGATCACCGCGGTCAGCGCCTTCTCGGCCATCCGCCGCGGGCTCCAGGAGGCCCGGGAAGTAGCTGCCGCGGCGCAGCTTGGGGATGCGCAGATCGACCGTGCCGGCCCGCGTCTCCTACTCGCGGTCCCGGTAGCCGTTGCGCTGCACCAAGCGGTTCGGGCTCTTCTCGCCATGGGCCGCTCCGGTCAGCGCACCAACCTTGAGCTCCATCAGCCGCTCGGCGGCAAAGGCGATCATCTCGCGCAACAGATCGGCGTCGGGGGTCTTCTCCACGAGCGTCCGCAGGTTCATCATCTCGTCGGTCATCGGTGGTCTCTCCGTTCAAGGTTGGTCTTCGCAACCCGACCCTAACCCGGAAATCGCCGGTGACCGCCGCAAGGCCGCTCGCTCGCTACGGCGCTAGGCTCTGTGGACACTTATCGGATCCATAGTGCGATGGCGGCGATGGTGACGACGGCGAGATAGTTTCGGGCGGTTTTTT
>MKRV01000049.1 GCA_001897995.1 Alphaproteobacteria bacterium 65-37
GATGTCGAGCGGTTACGCTGCTACCAGTTGCGCATCGGTCTCGAGCAGCTTTATCAAAGCGCCCGCCTCGGCGCGGACGACGATGTCGCCTGGGCAAGTGCGCGTTGCCGCGAAGTCATGTTGGCCGGAGATCGTCGGGATAGTTCAGGAGTGCAGCATGTCGGATGAAGCCGATCCCGAATGGCTGCCCGTCTTGCACGGCGAATCGGATGATCGCGTCTATCGTCGCCGCGACGGTCTGGCCTATCTCAAGGAAGCGCCCAGAGGCCGCATGGACGTGCTGGCTCAGGAACGCAATCGCCTGACCTGGCTCGCCGGCACTGTCATGGCCACTCCGCGTGTTCTCTTCTGGCAGGAGGCCGACGACCACGCCCGGTTGTTCACAACGGCCGTGCCGGGCATCCCCGCCAGCGACCTGCCGGGCGACCGATTGCTCGAAGCCTGGCCTTCGATTGCCGAACAGTTCGCCGCGCTGCACCACCTGCCGACAACAACCTGCCCATTCGATCGCAGCCTTGCGTCGATGATCGACCGTGCACGCGATGTCGTCGCGCGCAACGCCGTGAACCCCGACTTCCTGCCCGACGAAGACAAGACCACGCCACCATCCGAACTGCTCGCACGGGTAACGGACGAACTGCCGATCCGCCTCGCCGAAGAAGCGAGCGACTTCGTCGTCTGTCATGGCGATGCCTGCTTGCCCAATATCATGGTCGATCCGAGGACCTTGCGGTGTACGGGCCTGATCGATCTCGGACGGCTGGGCTGCGCCGACCGCTATGCCGATCTCGCGCTGCTTCTGGCCAATGCGCGGGAGAGCTGGACGTCACCCGACCACGCCGAACGCGCCCACGCGATCCTGTTCGAGACCCTCGCTATCAAGCCCGATCGTGAGCGCCTTGCCTTCTATCTCAGGCTCGACCCGCTGACCTGGCCGCTCGGCTGATCGACCGCGCTCGGCTTCTTGCCCAAGTCCGGCGAGCTGTCGGTGTCCGCGCCGACGAAACATGGCATGCTCGCCGCGCCCGTCGTCCGCTGCGGAGGCCGATCGGCGAAGGCTCGTCTCGGCTCGAAGGGTAAGCACCATGCGTGTCGCAGTCGTCGAAAACTTGAGGAACACACGCCTTGGCATTGTCGGGCGTGCGCTCGATGAGGCGGGAGCCGAAGTCGACTGGTTCCGGCCTTGGCAGGATGGTGGCTTGCCGTCGGTAACCGACAGGCACGACGCCCTGATCGTGCTCGGCGGCACGCAGAGTGCTCTCGACGATGCGGACTACCCTTACCTTCCTGCCCTGGTCCGAACGATGCGCCGCTTCGGCGATGCCGAAAAAGCGGTCCTTGGGATCTGCCTAGGCGCTCAGCTTCTGGCGCGCGCCTACGGCGCCGAAAACCTTCTCGGCACGGCCCGCGAATTTGCCTGGACGCCGCTGGAGGTCACGCCGGAGGGCGCTGCGGATCCCCTCTTTGCCGACCTCGACCGGCGCTTCGAGAGCTTCCAGTGGCACGTCGACACCTTCACCCTGCCCGACAGTGCCGTGCCGCTCGTGACCGGTGCGGCAGTGGCCAATCAATGCTTCCGCATCGGCCGGACAGCGTATGGCATGCAATTCCATTTCGAAGCCGATAGCGAGGTTGTCGAGGCCTGGTTGACGGAGTTCCGCGACGTCGTCGAGATGCGCAGGCCCGGCTGGCTCGAGCGCTATCCCGAACTCGCAGCACAGCATGCCGCCGGAACAGAGCGTGCCGGGCTGGCCCTCGCCCGCGCCTTCGTTCGATCCATTCACCGCGACGATCGGACGGGTTCGAACAGGCTCACGCCCGCAATCCCGGCGACCTAACCCATAACGCAAGCCTGATGCCGCGCGATTGCGCGTTGACTCCCGAAAGGCCAGACGCCAATCGCCAACACACAGACGGCGAATCGTGCAGGTCCACGATGTGGATCCCCGCAATTGCAACCGTTCTGAAAGGACCGCCCGCGTCGGGCGCGTACCGCCCTGAGGGAGGGAGTGGAGTATGGTTACTGTTTCTCGCCGCGGCTTTTCCGTTGGCGCCGGTGCGCTTGCCGTTTCGACGTTCGCCATCGGCAAGGCGCGTGCCGCCGAATTCACCTACAAGTATGCCAACAACCTGCCGATCAGCCATCCGATGAATGTCCGCGCGCAGGAAGCCGCGGCCAAGATCAAGGAAGAGACCGGCGGTCGCTTCGAGCTGCAGGTCTATCCGTCGAGCCAGCTCGGATCGGACACCGACACGCTGGGCCAGATCCGCTCCGGCGCTGTCGACTTCTTCACGCTTTCCGGCCTCATTCTGTCGACCTTCGTTCCGGCCGCGTCGATCAACGGTGTGGGCTTTGCCTTCAAGGATTACGACACCGTCTGGAAGGCGATGGACGGCAAGCTCGGCGAATATGTGCGTGCCGAGATCGCCAAGTCGCGCTCAATCTTCGCCTTCGACAAGATCTGGGACAACGGCTTCCGCCAGATCACCTCCTCGAACAAGCCGATCGCCACGCCGGCGGATCTCGTCAATTTCAAGATACGCGTCCCGCCGTCGCCGCTCTGGACGTCGATGTTCAAGGCTTTCGGCTCGGCGCCGACCTCGATCAACTTCAACGAAGTCTACAGCGCCCTCCAGTCGAAGGTCGTCGACGGCCAGGAGAATCCCCTCGCCATCGTCTCCACAGCCAAGCTCTACGAAGTGCAGAGCTACTGCTCGTTGACCAATCATATGTGGGACGGCTTCTGGTTCCTCGCCAACCGGCGCAACTGGGAGGCCCTGCCCGAAAACATCCGGCAGGTCGTGACGAAGAACATCAATGCCGCTGCCGTCGCCGAGCGCGCCGATGTCGTCAAGCTCAACGACACCGTCCAGGCCGACCTGACGGCCAAGGGCATGAAGTTCAACACCGTCGATCCCACGCCGTTCCGCGACAAGCTGAAGTCGGCCGGCTTCTATTCCGAATGGAAGGGCAAGTACGGCGATACCGCCTGGACAATGCTGGAAGCCGCCGCCGGCTCGCTCGGCTGATCCCCATGCAGGCCGCCCCCGATGCCGCGTCTCCCGCCGCCCTGGGGGCGCCGGCAAAGCAAGCCTGGCCGGCGAAAGCCGACCAGGTCCTGGGCCTATTGGTCGAAATTCCGGCGGCGATCCTGGTCGTCGCCGAGGTCGTCGTGCTCTTCTCGGGGATCGTCGCGCGGTACGTCTTTCATCGGCCGCTGATCTGGTCCGACGAACTCGCCTCGACGCTCTTTCTCTGGCTCGCCATGCTCGGTGCCGTGATCGCGCTTCGGCGCGGCGAGCACATGCGCATGACGGCCCTCATCGCGCGGCTCGGCCCCGCCAAACGCGACTTCTTCGACACGCTCGGTGTTGTCGCCGGACTGGGTTTTCTCGTGCTGATCGCCGCCCCTGCCTTCGAATGGGCGCTCGAGGAAAGCTTCGTCGTCACGCCGGCGATGGAGATTTCGGCGGCTTGGCGGGCCAGTGCCTTTCCGATCGGCGTCGGCCTGATGATCGCCTTCTCGCTGATCCGGCTCCTCAGCCGTACGAACCTTGCCCAGGCGCCCCTCGCCCTAGGATTGGTGGCCGTCCTGATGGTCGTCCTGTGGCTGCTCGGCCCGACCCTCAAGACACTCGGCAACCTCAACCTGGTCGTTTTCTTCGTCGGCATCGTCGGCGCCTCGGTCTTTGCCGGCGTGCCGATCGTTTTCTCCTTCGCCCTCGCCACCTTCGGCTATCTCGCACTGACCACCCGCGTGCCGACCATGACCCTGGTGGGACGCATGGACGAGGGCATGTCCCACCTGATCCTTCTGGCGGTGCCGCTGTTCGTCTTTCTCGGCCTGCTGATCGAGATGGCCGGCATGGCCAAGGCCATGGTGCGCTTTCTGGCAAGCCTGCTCGGCCATGTCCGCGGCGGACTGTCCTACGTGCTGATTGGGGCGATGTATCTCGTGTCGGGCATTTCGGGCTCGAAGGCAGCCGACATGGCAGCCGTAGCGCCCGCCCTCTTTCCGGAAATGAAACAGCGCGGCGCCAAACCGGGCGATCTGGTCGCCCTGCTGTCGGCCACGGGCGCGCAGACGGAGACGATTCCGCCCAGCATCGTGCTGATCACCATCGGCTCGGTCACCGGCGTATCGATCGCGGCGCTCTTCACCGGCGGCCTGGTGCCGGGACTGGTACTCGCCATTGGCCTCTGCTTCGTCGTGGCCCGGCGCTATCGCACCGACGACCTCAGCGGCGTCACGCGGGCAAGCGGTTCGGAGATCCTGAAGAGCTTCGTCGTGGCGCTGCCGGCGCTCGCCCTGCCCTTCCTGATCAGGGCCGCGGTGGTGGAAGGTGTCTCGACGGCCACTGAAGTCTCCACCATCGGCATCGTCTATTCGGTGATCGTGGGCCTGCTCGTCTATCGGCAGTTCGATTGGCGAAGGCTCGGCACCATCCTGGTCGACACGGCGTCGCTCTCGGGGGCCATCCTCATCATCATCGGAGCGGCCTCGGCCATGGCCTGGGGCCTCACCCAGTCCGGCTTCTCGCGCACCCTGGTCGATCTCATGACCCACCTGCCCGGCGGCGCGGTCGGCTTCATGGCGGTGTCCATCGTTGCCTTCATCGTGCTGGGCAGCGTGCTCGAAGGAATCCCGGCCATTGTGCTGTTCGGGCCGCTCCTGTTCCCGATCGCCAAGCTGGTCGGCATCCACGAGGTCCACTACGCCATGGTGGTGGTGCTGGCCATGGGCTTGGGCCTGTTCGCCCCGCCCTTCGGCGTCGGCTACTACGCCGCCTGCGCCATCGGCAAGGTCAACCCGGACGAAGGCATCCGGCCGATCCTCGCCTACATGCTGGCACTCCTCGTCGGCCTGATAGCCGTGGCGGCAGTGCCCTGGTTTTCGATCGGATTCCTTTAATCAGGGACCTGATCTGCGTCGCCACACAGCCGCAGGAGCTGATCGACTGTCGCGGTGACGGGCTGGGCCGTATCGATCTCATAGTCGGCAATCTCGCGCAGCAGCGGCTCGATCGTGGCAATGAGTGTTGCCACCTTCTGCCGCTCTCCGGCCGTATGGCCGTAACCGTCGCGCAGCCGCGCAGCGAGCCGCTCCATGATTGTCGTCACTGGCGCCGACAGCAAGATCACCAGGTCGATCAGGGGCAGCAGCCTCCTCATGTTTTCCGCACAACCGCTGACGAACAGAGTCCGATCCGCCGCTTCGGACAGCAGCGCACGGACACGATCCTCGCGCCACCGCCAGTCCTTCCCTTCGGCGGGCGTAAGCCGGTCGGCGGAGCTGAGTTCGACCCATTCCGACCAGTCCGGCGTATCGAGATCGACGGCGCGATGGCCACGGTCCAGCAGCTCACGCACCACGGCAGACTTGCCACTGGCGGACATGCCGGTGATCAGTATTCGTTTCATGCTAACAACGTAACCTCATTGCCCAGCGCCTAAATGTGCTGCTGACAAAACCCCGATCACATCACGAGATGGACCGCCTCCATGCTCAAGGTCATCGCTCAGGATTTCATCGATCCCGCTTCCGTGGAGACGGTACTGCCGCTCTACAAAGAGCTCGTCGAGAAGACCCGTCAGGAAGAACGCTGCATTTCGTACGACCTCTTCGTCGATCAGAAGGATCCAGGGCATTTCGTGTTCGTCGAGGAATGGCCGGACCGCGCCGCCCTGGACGCGCATTGCCGGACTGAGCATTTCACTCGGCTGGTGCCTTTGATCAACAAGCACCAACGACAGGAGGCAACCTACATCCTGATGGACCCTCCCCCGCTCTGAAATCGTACTGCTAGAGAAACCCGATCCACCGTCCGGCCACCAGCGCCGAGAGCCAGAGTACGGCAGAGAAGCCCGCGACAACGCGAACGCTCGCTCGAACGTCACCACCGGCCAGGGCGACACGAAAATGCCGGCTGCGGTGCTGCAGCACGACATTGGCAAGGGCGAGGGTCAGCAGCGCCACCTTGCAGAGGAAGGCCGCGTTGCCAAGATACTCGCCTGGCTTGACGGTGAAGAGCCATAGGCCTGTCACGATCGCCAGGGCGACGCCCACCGCGGCCATGCGCGACAGGAACGGCCCGATGACCGGCAACGGCACGCCGCGGAAGAACCCGATCAGCCGCAGGTCGAGCGGCAGAATGCTGCCGATCAGCAGTCCGACTGCCGCGATATGGGCCGCATTCACCAGAAGATAGGCCGTCCCCGAGCGCTGCAGCAGGACGGCCCCCGGCCAGGAGCCGATCCACTCGACCAATGGCATCGTCGAAACGGCGATCAGTTGGTGCGGATCCGCTCGGGATACATGTCGTAGTTCTTGCCGGCGATGGTGATGCGGACCGCCTTCATCTGCATCTTGGTCTTGTCCTTGTGGCGGTTGCCGAGAATGACGATGGCGTCGCCCGGCTTGGCCGAGGTCGCCGTGAAGCCCGATCGCTCCGTTTGATTGGGGTTGCCGAGATCGATCTGCCAGAGCACGCCGTCAGCTGCCACCACCTGCAGGGAGGGATGCGGCGGAGCCATGGAGATCGATCGGATGGTGCCCTTGAGCTCGCTTTGCGCGTCTTCGGCCCACGACCAACCGTGATGCGCCACAGCCGGCACGCTCGTGACCACGATGGCGCCGCCCACCACCAATTGAAGGACGCGCCGCCGGTTCAGACGATTTTCGATCAGCACAGGATGCATGGTTGTCCTTCGAACGGACGCTACGAGCTTGATTCTCGTCCGTTCGGAAGGACTTGTCGAGCGGAGGACCGATCAGCTACCGAACTAGGTCACCCCGGGGGCATCCGCTCAAAGGTCGGCAGCGCGGGATCGATCAGGTCCCAGGCGTGGCGGCGCGCCTCGTAGATCACGACCTGCGGCTTGAAGCGGCCGGGATCATCCAGAGTCGCGGCGTGCACCACGAAGATGTCCGGATTGGCTGGGAAGGTCAGAAAGACCGGCGAACCGCAGGTCGGGCAGAAGCTACGGGTCTTGGTCTTGCCGTTGTCCGCGGTGATGTTCCACTGCGTCGCCTTGCCGGTGAGCTTCACGCCCTTGCTGGGGAATGTCAGGTAGGAGCCGTGACCGGTCCCGCTCTTATATTGGCAGTCGCGGCAGCGGCAGTGGTTCATGAACATCGGCTCGCCAGATATCGTGTAACGAATCGCTCCGCAGGCGCATCCGCCGGTATAGACGTCACTCATCGCTTCCCTCCTTCGGGATTTGGTTGCCAAAGCACAAGCATCAGGCGGCGCCCAGGGCGGCTCGCATGATCAGGAAAAGCCCGGTCCCGATGGCAGCGGCGCCGGTGGCACGGGCAATGGGCGAACCGTCCGGCGCCAGCCGCTCGCCCGTGATGGCCATCGTCACGACGGCCATCGCCCGCAAGTCCATGACGCCGAGAACGATCAGAATGGCCATGGGACCGGCACAGGAGAGGCAGCACTGCAGGCCGATATGCAGGCCGTGGTTCCAGGCAGAGCTGGTCGTGCCGATCCTGTCGCTTTCTCTTCCAGGCATTTCGCGGCAGCGATCGAGCCGGCGTGTCTTCCATGCCGTGAACTGCAAAGCGCCCGCCGCCAATACGACCAAGCCGCCCGCCAACGGCGCCGCCTGGCTGACTTCAGGGGAGGCCATCGCCGCCGTCGCCAGTCCCGCCCCTGCCAGAAAGAGGATCGCCCCGAGCAGGCTCCAAATGAAGAAATAGCCCAGCCCGGCGAGCATCGTGAGCCAGTCAAGACTGGCCATGGGGGGCCCGGCGATGCTTCGGCGATAACGTTCCAGCATCGGCATCAGGGCCGGCATCATCATCGCGATCATCATCACGCCCCACATGCCGAGGAACGATCCTGCGGTTTCGAGCCAGGTCTGGCCGCACATCGGCATCCAGCCCATCGACATCGTCCAGCCGCCGGCCATCGGCATCCCGCCCATCGTCGCCATGGACAGGCCCCAGCCGATCGTCGCCGCCACGCTGGCGGCGAAGATCAGACCCGAGACACCGACATAGAGGCGCTCGGAGGGGCTGCGAGGCCCGGTGTGCGGGAGAACCGACATGGGATAGAGACCGTCAGCGCTTCACAGTCGACGACGCGGCGTACTCGTCGTGACGACGCCACCACACACCGCCCGGTTCGTTGCGCCCCTTCGGGGCGCGGTCTAGCCACTGGTACATGCCCCAGATGCCGTCCATGCCGCGCGCGTAGGAGGAATAGGTGTGATAGACCGCACCATCCTCCAGCACGAAGGCACTGAGCCCCGGCCGGTCGCGCGCGAAGGTGGGCACGTCGACGCCGCAGGTCACGGCATTCTGAGTGACGGGCAATGGCACCTGCGTGGTGGCGTCCAGGGCGTGCTCGCCGCGCGCGTAGTTGTAGTCGATGGTGCCGTCGCGCTGCTGCTGCTCGGTGAACGACACGTTGAAATCGAAGTTGAACTCGCCGCCGAGCGACGATGCCCAGGGAAATGTCCAGCCCATCCGCTGCCGGTAGGCCAGCAGCTTGGGCAGCGGCGCCCGCGACACCGCCGTCAGCGCGACGTCGTGGTTCAACAGATGCACGGCAAAGCCGTTGAATCCGTCGGCGATCGCCGAGCAGGAGATACAGCCCGCCTTGTAGTCGGGCCCGAACATGAAATGATAGACGAGGAGCTGCGAGCGTCCGTCGAAGAGATCTTCCAGAGAAGCCGCACCGGCTTCCGTCTCGAACAGATATTTCTTGTCGACGCGGACCCAGGGCAGTGCCTGTCGTCGTGCGGCCAGCTCGTCGCCCTTCCGGGTATGCTCTTTCTCCGCCTTGAGCAGGTCGAGCCGTGCGGCCAGCCATTCTTCGCGGGTTCCGATCTTGTGTTTGGTCATCGCACGCCACTCCTTCTGGTTGATCGATATGGAGTAGACTAAGGATCGGCGTTCGACGGATGGGAGTGACAAGTTTGGCGGGAATCGCATGGACTCGCTGATCATCGCGGCCGCGCGGGCCCTCGCCGCAGGCGATCCTCTCGGCGCCCTGAACCGGGTCGCCCTGCGCGACGACGCACCGGCTCTGGCGCTGCGCGGCATCGCCATGGCTCAGCTCGGTGACTTCGATCGCGCCAAGTCCCTGCTGCGGCGGGCCGCACGCGCCTTCGGTCCGAAAGAGGCGGTGTCGCGTGCCCGGTGCGTCGTCGCCGAAGCCGAGATCGCACTGGTCTCACGCGATCTGGGCTGGCCCGCGAAAGCGCTGGATGCGGCCCGGCTGACGCTCGACGCCCATGGCGACAGGCTGAACGCCGCGCACGCCCTGCACCTCGAGGTCCGCCGCCTTCTCTTGATCGGCCGCCTCGACGAGGCCGAACGCAAGCTCGCAGAGCTCGACCCCGCGCCCTTTCCGCCGGCCTCCCGAGCCGCCCACGAGCTGGTCGTCGCCGGCATCGCGATGCGGCGCTTGCGGACCAGGCCGGCACGGACCGCACTTGGCCGGGCAGATCGAGCGGCGCAGCGTGCCGGCATTCCGGCCCTGACGGCGGAGGTCAAGAGCGCTGCCCGAATTCTCGATACACCGGCAGCACGCCTGCTGGCGCTGGGCGAGGAGCGGCCTCTCAAGCTCGCAGAGGTCGAGGCGTTGCTGGCCTCGCAGGTGCTGGTCGTCGATGCCTGCCGGCACCTGGTGCGCGACACGAAGACCGTGGTTTCGCTTGCCACGCGCCCGGTGTTGTTCGCGCTGGCCCGCGCT
Source organism: Alphaproteobacteria bacterium 65-37 (assembly GCA_001897995.1). Taxonomy (GTDB): domain Bacteria; phylum Pseudomonadota; class Alphaproteobacteria; order Reyranellales; family Reyranellaceae; genus Reyranella. The sequence continues at coordinate 9,709 of MKRV01000049.1, forward strand.
CTGGGTGAAGCCTGGCCCCATGACGTGTCGCGAGACGCTCTTGTCGCCCGGGCTTTCCGGGCCAGGCAGGCCGACGACTCGCACCGTGCCCGGCTCAGGGTCGAGGTCGGCCGCCTGCGCGCCATGTTGCGGCCCCTGGCAGGCGTGACGGCGACGCCCCGCGGCTTCGTGCTCGTGCCGCGGCCGACCCGCGACGTCGTCGTGCTGGCCCGTCCCGTCGAGGAAGAACACGCCGACGTGCTCGCCTTTCTGGCCGACGGTGAATCCTGGTCGAGTTCGGCCTTGGCCCTGGCGCTCGACGCCAGCCAGCGTACCGTTCAGCGCGCCCTCGATTCGCTCGCGGCCACCGGCAAGGTGCAGTCGTTCGGCCGTGGCCGCGCCCGCCGCTGGCTCACGCCGCCGATGCCTGGATTCACGACGACCTTGTTACTCCCCGCACCTGTTCCAGGCGGCTAGGTAGGCACGTCTCCTCGGGCGTCGCGTGACCGTCGACGGGGAGACCGCCCCGAAATCCACGCCGAGGTTCGAACCATGTCCCGATCTCCCGCTGAAGTCCTGCAAGAGTATGGCCCGTTTCCAGGCATCGACCGCGTAGGGGGCGTCACCTTCGATGGCCAGCATGTCTGGCTTGCCGCCGGCGACAAGCTCGCCGCGCTGGATCCGGCCAGTGGCAAGCCGGTTCGCTCGATCGACGTCCTCGCTCACGCGGGAACGGCCTTCGACGGCCGCCACCTGTTTCAGATCGCCGAGAAACGCATCCAGAAGATCGATCCCAAGACCGGCAAGGTGCTCGGCACCATCCCGGCGCCCGGCAATGGCGGCGACTCGGGCATGGCGTGGGCCGAAGGCACGCTCTGGGTCGGCGTGTATCGCGAACGCAAGATCCATCAGGTCGATCCCGAGACTGGAACGATCCTGCGCACCATCACCTCCGACCGCTTCGTCACCGGCGTGACCTGGGTGGACGGCGAGCTCTGGCACGCGACCTGGGAGGGCGACGACAGCGAGCTGCGACGGATCGATTCGCAATCGGGCGACGTGCTGGAGCGGCTCGACTTGCCGCCTGGTACCAACATATCCGGCCTCGAGTCCGACGGCAGCGACCGCTTCTACTGCGGCGGCGGTGAAACCGGAAAAGTCCGCGCGGTCCGCCGGCCGCGGCGATCTGCGGCCGGTCGATCCTGAGAGCCATCCCGGTCTTGCCGCCGGAACGTCTTGCGCTTCATTCTGTTGATGTAGGACGGAAAAATATCCTTCACAGCGCGCTCACCCTGGTGAGGAACGAGGCCCCATGAAACGATCCCCCGCCGAGATTCTCCGTGAATACGGCCCCTTCCCGGGCATCGATAGCGTTCATGGCGTCACGTTCGATGGACACCATGTCTGGTTTGCCGGTGGCGAGACGCTGGCTGCCTTCGATCCGGCAAACGGCAAGGTTGAGCGCTCGATCGACGTTCCGGCCCGCGCCGGAACGGCCTTCGACGGCCAGTACCTATTTCAGATCGCCGATGGACGAATCCAGAAGATTGATCCCGCTACCGGCAAGGTGCTGTCGACCATTCCGGCCCCCAGCAGCGATGACGGCAACTCGGGCATGGCCTGGGCCGAAGGCATGCTCTGGATCGGCCAGCATCGCGGCCGTCGGATCCACCAGGTCGACCCGGCGACCGGCAAGATCCTGCGCACCATCGAGTCCAACCGCATCGTGACCGGCGTCACATGGGTCGACAACGAGCTGTGGCACGGGACGTGGGAGGGCCAAGAGAGCGACGTGAGGCGCATCGACCCGCAGACGGGGGAGGTCCTGGAGCAGCTCGACATGCCTGCAGGCACCGGCGTGACCGGGCTCGAAGCCGACGGCGCCGATCGCTTCTATTGCGGTGGCGGCGACAGCGGCAAGGTCCGCGCCGTGCGCCGGCCCGTTCGTCGTAGCTGAAAAGCAAACGTCCCCCTTGCCTGAGGCAAGGGGGACGTCGCGTCCGGTTTTAGTGCCGGCTGAGTTCGGCGCGACCGACCACCATGTGATGCACTTCGTCCGGACCGTCGGCGAAGCGCAGATGACGCTGGTTGGTGTACATGTCGGCGAGCGGCGTCCATTGCGAGATGCCGGTGGCGCCGTGGATCTGGATGGCCTGGTCGATGATCTGGCACACCTTCTCCGGCACCATGGCCTTGACCATGCTGACCCACACGCGGGCTTCGCGGTTGCCCAGCACGTCCATCGCCTTGGCCGCCTTCAGCACCATGAGGCGCATCGCCTCGATCTCGATACGCGCCCGCGACACGGTCTCCAGATTCTTGCCGAGCTGGATGATCTGCTTGCCGAACGCCGTGCGGTTGGCGCCGCGCTTGACCAGCAGATCGAGTGCCTTCTCGGCCTGGCCGATCGAGCGCATGCAGTGATGGATACGGCCCGGACCGAGGCGCACCTGCGAGATCTCGAAACCGCGGCCTTCGCCCAGCAGGATGTTCGACTCCGGCACGCGGACATTCTCGAACTTGAGATGCATGTGACCACGCGGTGCATGGTCGTGCCCGAAAACCTGCATCGGCCCCAGGATGCGCACGCCCGGAGTATCCATGGGCACCAGGATCTGCGACTGCTGGAACTGCGGTGACGCGTCGGGGCTGGTCTTGACCATGACGATCATGATCTTGCAGCGCGGATCGCCGGCGCCGGAGATGTAGTACTTCTCGCCGTTGATCACCCATTCGCCGCCAACCAGCTCGGCGCGCGTCGTGATGTTCTTGGCATCCGATGAGGCGACATTCGGCTCGGTCATGGCGTAGGCCGAACGGATCTCGCCGTTCAGCAGCGGCTTCAGCCACTTCTCCTTCTGCTCGGGCGTGCCCACCCGCTCCAGCACCTCCATGTTGCCCGTGTCGGGGGCCGAGCAGTTCAGCGTTTCCGAAGCCAACGGCTGCTTGCCGAGTTCCGCGGCGATATAGGCATAGTCGAGGTTGGTGAGCCCCTGCCCGATCTCCGAGTTGGGCAGGAAGAAGTTCCACAGGCCCGACGCCTTCGCCTTGTTCTTGGCGACTTCCAGCAGCTCGAGCTGGCCCGGTGCCCAGCTCCACGGATCCTTGCGGCCTTCGCCCAGGCGGAAGAACTCCTCCGACATCGGGGCGACATTCTCGTCTATGTGCTTCTTGACGGCGTCGAACAGCGGCTGCGCCGCTTTGGACATGGCGAGATTGTTCAGCTCGGCATCGAGATCGGGACGGGGCGCCGCGGCGGGCTTGGGTCGCATGGGGGATTTCCTCTGTTCGCAGGGTTGCCCGGCCATCCCTACAGACCTCCCTTGGTAGGTCAATCCTCACCCTGCCCGGATGCTCCTCGCCAATTTCTGGCTGCGAAAAGCAGGCGCCCGGCCCCCTTGCCCCGGCGCGCTCAGGCCTCATGCTGTCGGCAAATCGGAGGAACGCCTTCATGAAGTTCGGCATCTTCTATGAACTGCAGTTGCCGCGGCCCTGGAACGACGGCGACGAACACAGGCTTTATCTCAACGCTCTGGACCAGCTCGAACTGGCCGACCGCCTGGGCTACGACCACGCCTGGCAGGTCGAGCACCACTTCCTCGAGGAATATTCCCATTCGCCGGCGCCCGAGTCCTTCCTGGCTGCCGCCAGCCAGCGCACCAGGAAGATCCGCCTCGGCCACGGCATCTACCAGCTCACGACCAACCACCCTGCCCGTGTCGCTGAACGGGTCGCCACACTCGACCTGCTGTCGAGCGGCCGCTGCGAGTTCGGCATGGGTGAAAGCGCCTCGATCACCGAGCTCGAGCCGTTCGGCGTGAACATGGAGAACAAGCGCGAGGTCTTCGAGGAAGCCGTGCGCGCGATCCTGCCGATGTTCAAGGACGGCGCCAGCGAGCATCACGGCAAGTACTTCAACATGCCGCTGCGCCACGTGCTGCCCAAGCCGTTGCAGAAGCCGCATCCGCCCCTCTGGGTCGCCTGCTCCCAGCTCGAGACCCTGGCTAAGTGCGGTGAATGGGGCTTTGGCGCCCTGGGCTTCCAGTTCGTGTCGGCCGATGCCGCCCATGCCTGGGTGCATGCCTACTACAACGCCTTCGTGAAGCGGCAGAAGAAGCTGGCCGACTATCGCACCAATCCCAACATCGCCCTGGTCTCGTTCTTCATGTGCGCCAAGACCGACGAGGAAGCGCGCGAACGCGCCGACGGCTGCACCTTCTTCCAGTTCGCCCTGCGCTTCTACGGCCAGTCCGCCAACCGCGCCCGGCCGCCGGCCGGCACGGTCAACATGTGGGACGAGTACAACAAGTGGAAGAAGGCCAATCCCGAGGCGCATGCCGCGGCGCTGCGCGGCGGCCTGATCGGCTCGCCCGAGACCATCCGGCGCAAATTGCGCAAGTTCCAGGCCTCAAACATCGACCAGGTCGTGCTGCTGAACCAGGCCGGCCGTAACTCCCATGAACATATCTGCGAGTCGCTCGAGCTCTTCGCCAGCGAAGTCATGCCCGAGTTCCATGCCGCCCATCCGCAGCTCCTGAAGTGGAAGGAGCAGGTCCTGAACCGCGAGATCGAGCTCGAGGAGATCGATACTTCCGCCTTCACCGATCGTTATGGTGGCACGATGAAGAACATCGCCCCCACCGCGGCCAAGGCGCAGGCGGCTGAATAGGAGACGGGCGCCCCATTCGCCTAGTCGCCAGTACAGGCGGTGGTGCACAAGGTGTGCACAACGCGCTATACACATGGCGCCATGTCGAACAGAACCAAGAAACTACGTGCCCGTCCCCTCGGTCTTCCTTTCGAAGGCCGCACTGGAAAAAACAACGCCATCACCGACGTCGAGGGCGTCCTGGTCGGCTACTCGACGATCGTGGAAGGACACGGCCCGCTGGAGGTTGGAAAGGGGCCGGTCCGGACGGGAGTCACGGCGATCCTGCCGCGTGGCCATTCAAAGGAGATGCGCCCGATCTGGGCGGGCTTTCATGCCCTGAACGGCAACGGCGAAATGACCGGCGTGCACTGGATCAACCATGCCGGACATTTCTACGGCCCGATCTGTATCACCAACACCCATAGCGTTGGCACGGCTCACGCCGCTGCGACCAGATGGATGATCGACCATCACCGCGACGATTTCCGGAACCAGCATGTCTGGGCCCTGCCCGTCATCGCCGAGACCTATGACGGCAAGCTGAACGACATCAACGGCCAGCATGTGCGTGAAGAGCATGTCCTGGCGGCGATCGACGGCGCGACGGACGGTCCGGTGGCCGAAGGCAATGTCGGCGGTGGCACCGGCATGATCGCTTACGAGTTCAAGGGCGGCACCGGCACGGCGTCCCAGAAGGTGGCGCTCGGCGACAAGGACTACACGGTCGGCGTGCTGGTCCAGGCCAATCACGGGATCCGCGACTGGCTCACCGTCCTCGGCGTGCCGGTCGGCAAGTACATGCGCGACGACCGGTTGGTCGCCACGGAACAGGGCTCGATCATCGTCGTGATCGCCACCGATATCCCGATGCTGCCCCATCAGCTCCAGCGCGTGGCGCAGCGCGCGTCGCTCGGCATCGGCAAGGGCGGCACGCCGGGCGGCAACAGTTCCGGCGACATCTTCCTCGCTCTCAGCACCGCCAACTCGATCCCGCGCGCCGAAGCGATAGCCCGCCCGCGTTCGATGGAGTGCATTCCCGACGAATGGCTCGATCCGGTCTACCTGGCGACCATCCGTGCCGTCGACGAATCGATCGTGAATGCCATGCTGGCCGCCGAGGACACGCCCTGCCTGAAACCCGCGGGGAAGATCTGCCGGGCGATCGACGGACCAAAGCTGCTCGAGCTCGTTCGCAACCGTACCGGCTGAACGACTCGCCTTGCCCGCGGGTCGTGCGCCCGCGGTCACGACAGGCTTGTTGCTCCCGGCGCCTCTTCCGGCGGACTAGGATGACGGCACAATCCTACCGCCGTTCCAAGCGAACCCAGGGGAATGCCATGCCCGAAGCTCTCCCGGACTCTCTCGTCGTCCGTCGCGAAACGCACGTTGCGGCGCCACCTGCCGCGGTGTTCGCCCTCCTCACAGATCCCGAGAAGATCCTGCGCTGGATGGGAACAGAAGCGGAGATCGATCCGCGTCCAGGTGGTCTCTATCTCGTGAATGTCACCGGTGCTCGTTTTGCCCGCGGGGCTTTCCGCGAAGTCGTCCCGGTTCATCGCCTGGCTTACAGCTTCGGCTGGGACGGCAGTGAGAGCGTGCCGGCGGGATCGAGCCTGATCGAGATTGACCTGATCGAGCAGTCGACCGGAACGCTGCTGCGCTTCACCCAGACAGGCCTGCCCGACGAAGCGCAATGCGCCGCACATCGCGACGGCTGGACGCACTATCTCGGGCGGCTGGTCGAGGTCGCTTCCGGACGCGACCCGGGCCCGGACCCTTGGCGCGGTCGCGTCGGTCCGAACTGACGGCATTCGGACGCAGCCGCCCATGACAGGCTGGTGGTCCTGACGGCATGATCGCCGCATGGATCTGTCCGCGCCCCTCGCCTGGCTGATCGACGAGGCCGGCGGTTCGGCGGGTGCCGACCGGTTCCTGGCCGAACTCGGCCAACGCCTGCAGGCCGACGGCCTGCCCTTGGCCGGCGGTGCGCTCACGCTCGCAGTGCCGCATCCGATCATCTCTCGCCGAACCTGGTTGTGGCGCGCCGAAACCGGCGCCGTGATCGAGGCGCTGAGCTTCGTCGACGGCCCGCAAAGCGAGGACGGTCGCGACTGGCTGGCCGAGCTCGGTCCGGTGCAGACGAATGCGATCGGCGCAGCTTTTCATGCGTCCGCACCCGACCGGCCGGTCCTCAGCTGGGCAGGAAGCCGGCCGTTCGACGCGGTCGAGGTCGAAAAACTGCATCGGATCGCCCGCTTCGCTGCGGCGCCCTTGGCGGCACTCGCCGCGCGCGCCGCGCTGACCGCATTGCTCGAGGCCTACCTCGGCCGGCGCAGCGCGGCGCGTGTGCAGGCCGGTGCCCTGCGTCGCGGAACCGGCGAGACCATCCGCGCCGCCCTGCTCTACGCCGACCTGCGCGGCTTCACCGCGCTCTCCGAAGCGACGGAACCGGCAGCGGTGATCGCCGCCCTGGATGCCTGGTTCGACCGGGTCACGGGGGCCGTGCATGCCTTCGGCGGCGAAGTCCTGAAATTCATCGGAGACGGTGTGCTGGCGATCTTTCCGGTCACCGGCACTTCAGCCGAAGCCTGCACCGCTGCGCTGGAGTCGATCGTCGCCGCACGCGCCGGGATGGCGCATCTGGATGCTGCCCGACGCACCCAGGGCCTGCCGCCCCTCGTCTTCGGCGCTGCGCTGCATCTCGGAGAGATCCTGTGGGGCAATATCGGCGCGGCTGACCGGCTGGACTTCACGGCCATCGGCCCCGCCGTCAATCTCGTCAGCCGGCTGGAAGGCCTGTGCCGCACGCTTGGCCGATCGGTCCTGATCTCCGGTGCCGTCGCTAGCGAATTGACGGCACCGTCGAGGCGACCCTTGGTGCCTCTTGGCGAGCACGCGTTGCGCGGCATCGCAACGCCGTGCGCCGTCTTCACCCTGTCGGAGGCTTGAATTCGGCGAGCCGATCGAACGGCGGCTGCCCCGCCGCCTGCATCGTCTGCCACCAGGCGTCGATCTGCTCGAACTCCGCGGGAACGGTGACGAAGAGAGACGTGGCGAAGCTCTCCCAGGCCTCCTTGAAGGGTGTAGAGACGGAGGTCAGCAGCGGCACGTCAGCCTCGACGGCCGCCACGAAGGCTTCGCGCAACCCACCTCCCGCGGCTTCGAGCTTGCCGAACTTGCTCAGCACCACCAGATCGCAGCCTTGTGCAATGTCTCGCCGCACCGCCGCTGCCGCCGCGAGCGCATCGCTGCCGGCCAGATGGCAGGTCGTCGAGCCCGCCCCGAGATCCTGGAAGATCGGATACATCGCATCATCACGCAGACTACGGAGATATCCGGCGCTGCAGGCCCGATCCGGCAGCCCATGATCTTCGGCGAGGACGCCGGCCAGATTTGCCGTGGAGCGCCAGTGCGCCGTCAGGCTGCGGAAAAGTTCCTGCACAAGGGCACTCGGCGCACCTTGCACGACGGCGATCTTCCTGCAGACCTCGCTCATGGCGATCCTCCTGGTCCATCTCTACATCAATGGACGATCAGCTTCCTTCTTCTTAGCCCCGCGACACGAACAGATGAAGGGCTCCTTCGTAGGCCGGTTGGTCGCGCAGGTGACCGTACTGCGCATCCCATCTACCGTCCGCCAAGTCGCGACGCAGATGAGCGACATAAGCCTCGCTCGTCGACAGATCGACGAAGCTCCAGGCGGAGTTCGCCAATCGAGCGCCGTCTTCGAGCAATCTTTCCGGCCGTCCGTAGTAGGCTTCGTTGAAGCCGTCGGTGCAGTGCAGCGGTATGGACACGGTCTGCACCTCGACGTTGCCCAACGCTGCGGCGAGCTGATCCAGTTTCGGATAACGGCTCGCTTCGATGGCCGCCATGCGGGGTGCGTAGCTGGCCAGCCAGAACTGCTCGACACGTTCGGGAAGGCAGGACA
>MKRV01000050.1 GCA_001897995.1 Alphaproteobacteria bacterium 65-37
TGAACAGCGACACCAGGGGAACCGCCGCCTCCCAGGAGCGGCCGAGCAGGATCTCCACCATCCAGTCGGCGGTGAGGGCGGCAACGGCGAAGACGGGCATGGTGAGCAGGCCAAGCTTCTGAACCATCTGCCGGAACATCACCCGATAGCGGTCCGGCTGCTCGACGAGGCGGCTGAGCGCCGGCATGCCCGCCGAATAGACCGGCGCGTTGATGGCATTGACGGGCAGCATCAACAGGCGCGCCGTGCGTTCGTACAGGCCGAGCGTCGCCGCGCCCCAGAGCCAGCCGATCATGATCTGGTCGAAGCTGCGGGACAGCGCCGTGGCAAAGCCGCTGACGGTGACGGAGGCGCCGAAATTCAGCAGCTCGCGCAGGCCCGGCGCGGCCGCCGGCCGCGCCGGCCGCCAGCGACAGACCAGCCAGCTTCCGACCATCAGCACGGCCGGCGTGATCAGGCGCTGGGCGACGAGCGCCCAGTAGCCCTCGCCTGCCACCGCCAGTCCGATCGCCGCGGCATAGCCCGCATAGTCGGCCACCGTTTCCAGGCCGGCGATGGCGCCAAATCGCATCTGGCGGCGCAGCAGGGCCCAATGCTGCACCGTGAGGCCACTCATGGCGAACCCCAGCGCCAGCCAGCGGGCAACCGCCGTCAGGTCGGGCTGATCGTAGAAATCCGCCAGCAAGGGGGCCACCAAGGCCAGCAACGCCGCGAGCAGGAAGCCAGCCCCTGCGTTGATCCAGAACAGCGCCGAGACCTGTGCCTGGGTGAGATCGTTCCTCTGGATGGTCGCCGACGAGAGGCCGAGTTCCTTGAGAAGGTCGAGGACCAGGTTGAGCGAAGCGACCATCGCCAGCAGGCCGAACGCCGCCGGCGGCAGGATCCGCGCCAGGATCACCAGGGTCACGAGCTGCCCGAGGACACGCACGGCCTGCGCGCCCATGAGCAACACGCCGCCACGTCGCGAGCGCCGGCCAAGATCGGCGTCGAGATGTCCTGTCGCTAGCTCCGCGTCAGGCGACGGCGCGCCGTTTTTCGGACGCGACATTGTCGATGTACCAGCGATAGGTTTCCTCGAGCCCGGCCTGCAGAGAGGTTCGGGCACGCCAGCCCAGCGAGGCCGCGAAGGACGTGTCGATCATCTTGCGGGGCGTGCCGTCCGGCCGCGAGGTGTCGAAGCGGATCCCGCCCTTGTAGCCCACGACCTTGCAGATCAGCTCGACCAGATCGCGGATCGGCACATCCGAGCCGCAGCCCAGGTTGACGATCCCCTCGTCGGAGTAATGCTGCATGAAATAGACCATGCCGTCGGCGGCATCGTCGACGAACAGGAACTCGCGGCGGACCGCGCCGGTCCCCCAGACCTCCATGGCCGGCGCCTGCGCGAGCTTGGCCTGATGCGCCTTGACGAGCAGGGCGGGCACGACGTGGCTCTGCAGGAGATCGAAGTTGTCGCCCGGGCCGTAGAGATTGGTCGGCATCACCGAGATGAAGTCGCAACCATACTGCTTGCGATAGGCCTGCCCGAGCTTGATGCCGGCGATCTTGGCAACGGCATACCACTGGTTGGTCGGTTCCAACGCACCGGTGAGCAGCGCCGACTCCGGGATCGGCTGCGGCGCCAGCCGCGGATAGATGCAGGACGAGCCGAGCAGCATCAGCTTTTCGACGCCGACACGGCGCGACGCCTCGACGATGTTCGACTGGATCATCAGGTTGTCGTAGATGAACTCGGCCGGCCGCGTGTCGTTGGCATAGATGCCGCCGACCCGGGCTGCCGCGAGGAACACCGCCTGCGGCTTGGCTTCGCGCATCCAGCGCTCGACCTGATCGGGATGGCGCAGATCCACCGACTCGCGCGGTGCCACGACGACCTCGCAGCCCTCGCTTTGCAGGCGACGGACCAGAGCGCTGCCGACCAGGCCGCGATGGCCCGCGACCCAGATCCGCTTATTGCGCAGCGTGTAGGGTGGGTTGCTGGGCATAACGCTCTCCCATTCCTTTCAGGATGACACGGTCGGCTTCGACCATCTCGGCGACGAGTTGCGGGAAGCTGGTGCGATGCCGCCAGCCGAGCTTGGTAATGGCCTTCGCAGGATCGCCGAGGAGAAGATCGACCTCGGTGGGCCTGCGATAGGCCGGATCCAGCGCTACCAATATCTGGCCGGTGCGCTTGCAGCAACCGCGCTCGTCGTCGCCGGAACCCTGCCATTCGATGTCGCGGCCGATCTGCCCGAAGGCGAGCTCGACGAACTCGCGCACCGTGTGAGTCTCACCCGTCGCCAGCACGTAATCGTCGGCCTCTTCCTGCTGGAGGATGCGCCACATGCCCTCGACATAGTCGCGTGCATGGCCCCAGTCGCGCTTGGCATCGAGATTGCCGAGATAGAGCCGGTCCTGATAGCCGCGCTCGATGGCCGCGACGGCGCGCGTGATCTTGCGCGTCACGAAGGTCTCGCCGCGGATCGGCGATTCGTGATTGAACAGGATGCCGTTGGAGGCATGCATGCCGTAGGCCTCGCGGTAGTTCACCGTGATCCAGTAGGCATAGAGCTTGGCGACGGCGTAGGGGCTGCGCGGATAGAACGGCGTCAGCTCGCGCTGCGGCGTCTCGCGCACCTTGCCGAACAGCTCGGAGGTCGACGCCTGATAGAAGCGCACGCGGTCCTGCATCTTCAGGATACGGATCGCCTCCAGCACGCGCAGCGTTCCGAGCGCGTCGGTATTGGCCGTGTATTCCGGCGTCTCGAAGCTCACCTGCACGTGGCTCTGCGCCGCCAGGTTGTAGACCTCGGTCGGCTGCACTTCGTTCATCAACCGCAGCAGATTGGTCGAGTCGGTCATGTCGCCGTAATGCAGGAACAGGCGCACGTCCCTCTCGTGCCGGTCGCGATAGAGGTAGTCGATGCGATCGGTATTGAGCGACGACGACCGACGCTTGATGCCGTGCACCACATATCCCTTGCCCAGCAGCAGGTCGGCGAGATAGGCGCCATCCTGCCCGGTGATTCCGGTGATAAGGGCAACTTTGTCCTTGGACATATTGGCGACCTTCCGTTCAGGAGAAGACGATCTGTTCAGCGACCCGGTCCCATGAATAGGATCCGATCACATGCCGCTGCGCAGCGACGGCCATGCCTTCCAACCGCTGCGGATCGGAAAGGGCATTCAGGATGGTTTCGGCGAGTTCCGAGGGGTCCGCACGATCGACCAGGAAGCCGTGACGCCCCTCGCCGACCAGCTCGGGAAGACCGTTACGCCGCAGGCCGACCACCGGCGTCCGCGATATCATGGCCTCGAGATAGACCTGCCCCCAGGGGTCGTTGAGCATCGGCTGCACGAGCAGGGTCGACTCGCGGTAGAGCCGCTGAAGCTCGGCCCACGGCAGATGGGCGCGCAGTTCGACGCCCGGCCGATCGCCGACGAAGGGCCGGCTGCGCTCGTCACCCACGATCGTGAGCTTGAGATCCGGCCGACGGCGGCGCGCCAGGTCGAATGCCTCCAGCAGCAGCAGGCCGCCCTTGGCCTGGAACAGATGCTTGGCGACGAAGAGCAGCGAGGGTTGCGAGAAATCCTTGGTGCCGAACCACGGCTCGATCGCGCCCATGCCCGACCCGACCGCCGTCACCCTGTCGGCCGGCAGGCCGTAATGCGAGATGATGTTGTCGCGCACGAAGGCGCCGAACGTGAAGACGTGGCTGAGGCCCGCCAGCGCTTCGCGCTCCGTGGCCTCGAAAGCCTGCAGCGCCTTGCGGCTGTAGCGGTCGGCATGGACGTGATGGAGGCGCGCCAGCGCCCAGCTGTGATCGCAGTAGAGGTAGTGCCGGGTGCCGCGGACCAGATCGCTGGCCGGCAGATCGAGCGTCCCGGTATGCAGCACGTGACGGACGCCGAGCTCCTCGGCCTGCCGGGCCACTTCGCGCGCCACGAGGCGGCGGGTGCGCAGGCTGCGCAGGACCTGCTCGGTCGATACCGGCCGGCCATGACCGGTCAGCATGTCCTGCAACGCAACGCCGAACTTGGCCAGCTTGCCGATCTTCGGATAGATGGCCTCGACGACCACGCCGAGACGCTCCAGCGCGTTCGACACGTTGGCCGGCGCGCCCGACCACGAACGCGGATTGCGTGGATCGCCGAACACGCAGCTCACCGCCACCCGCTCAAAGCGTGGTGAACGATCGGCGACGGGGGGCTCGCGCAGCTGAGTAACGACGGTGTTCATGTGCTCGCATCGAAACACCGCACATCACGTTGCGACAAGTGATCAAGATGTGACTGCCTGGAAGCGAAAAAAGCGGCTTCCCGCGCGCGAGAAATGCAACCGGCGACAAGTGACCAACCTGTGACCGAGAGGATGCGAGAAATGCGACACCACAGATTGGTCACGCTGCAGTCACCTCGCTTCTCCGATACTCCGCGTCGGAGGCGCAAACATGCAGGGATCTGTCCGCTTCAAGGACGAAGGGATTGCCATCGATCGCGCGGGCAGCGGCAGCGATTATGCGCGCGCCACCAATGCCGACGGACGTGAGCTGGTGTTCTTCTGTCCTGATGTCACCGATGCGAGCACGCTGAAACGTGTGCAGCAGTTCACCGATCACGGCTATCGCGTGACGGTGTTCGGCTTTCGTCGGCATCGTTACAACAGCGAATATCAGCCGACCTGGCCCCACGTGCCGCTCGGCTTCACCAGCGATGGCCGCTACGGCCAACGCCTCGGCGCCTTGCTGCGGGCCATTCCGACGATCATTGCGCGTCGCCGGCTGCTGAAGGAGGCGTCGGCCTACTATGCGCGCAACATCGACCAGCTCGTCCTGGCGATCCTGGCGCGCTTCATCTCTTTTTCGAAGGCGCCGTTGATCTACGAGGTGCTCGACATCCCCCAGATCCTGATCGGCGATGGATTTGCATCGCGTCTGATTCGCGCCGTCGAGCGGATGTGCCTGCGCAGTACGCGCCTGCTGGTCCTATCGTCGCCGGGATTCCACCGCGCATTTTACGATGCTGTCCAGAAATATCGTGGTGACTGGTTCCTGCTGGAGAACAAGCTTCATCCCTCAATCACGCGACGCCGCACTCTCCCCACGCGCGAGGGTCAAGGGCAGCGCCCCTGGGTTGTCGGATATGTCGGCCTGATCCGCGGCCAGGAGACATTCGATCTCATAACCCGGCTCGCCGAGCGCCTGCGGGGTCGCGTCATCTTCAAGTTCCGCGGGGTGCTGACGACGGTGGACCAGGCGCGTTTCGACGACGCCCTGGCACGTCACCCCAACATCGTCTATGGCGGCCCGTATCTTCCCCACAACGATCTCGAGGACATCTATGGCGAGGTCGACTTCGCCTGGGCGCTCGACCTCGAGCACACCGACCACAATTCGCGCTGGCTCATGCCCTGTCGTTTCTACGAGGCGGGCTACTTCGGCGTGCCCTGCCTCGGCGTTCAAGGCTTCGAGGTCGGCTCCATGCTCGAACGACATCGAATCGGCTGGACATTCGACGAGCCGCTGGAAGAGTCGCTGGTTCGTTTCTTCGAAGAACTAACGCCGGACGAATATATCCGCATTCGCGGCCGCTTGCGCGCTGCACCGCGTAACATGTTTGTGGCCGGCGACGATGTCCGCCAGCTTTGCGAGATGCTGGTCTAGGCGTTTTGCTCTGGACATCTTCACTCTGAGCTGATTGGCGCCACCGGCTCTCAGCTTTCACGTTCCTCTCCTTCTTAAGGGGAGAAATTCGTCGTATTCGCACGCCCTTCATTCTCCTCTCCCCCGCTTTGGGGGAGAGGTAGGGTGAGGGGGAAATGACGGATACTTAGGTCAAAGGAGCGTGTGCTCGCGCTCGCCCCCTCACCTAGCCTCTCCCCCCCCAATGGGGGGAGAGGTACATGATTGAAGCGGCTGTCCCTCAGGAAGCGACGGCCCGGCGATTGATCATGACGCAGTCGAACTCGACCAGGCGCAAGGCAGTATCGCGGCTCACGGCGTACATGCCGGTGATATCGAAGCCGAGTTCGTCGAGGCGTCGCAGCGTATCCATATAGCCCGGCATTCCCTTGTAGATGCCGAGCACGGATGCCTCGGTTTGCAGGGCCCGCACGGCCTGCAGGCTTTGGCCCGCGCCGCGCAACACCTCGAGGTCGTACCCCTGGGTGTCGAGCTTGAGGTAGGGACGGCGGAAGCCCAACCGCTCCTGCAAGGCCGGCAGCACGACATCGAGAGACCGCACCGCCACGGCCTCCTGGGCACTGGCGACGTTGAGGGCCTCGTATTCCTTCACCTGGCGATGATCCGGCTCGAGAAAGGAGCTGAACTGATCGGACACCATCACATTGATGGCCTTCTGCTCGTCGTGCGCCCCCAGGGCGTAGCCCTCGACGTGCCAGTCGGCGTCCTCGCGGGCCCGTGCGCGCAACAACTCGACATGGCGCGCCACCGGTTCGAACGAGACGATCTTGCCGTCATAGAGCACGCGGTCGCGCAGGAAGTCGTGATACTGGCCGACATTGGCGCCGACATCGAGCACGCAGTCGATCTCGAGGCGTATCAGAAGCTCACGCAGATGCAGCGCAAAGTCGCGCTCGCGCATCTCGCGCAACGGCACGATGTCGTACCCCAGCGAGCGGCTGACCTTGAGCACCGAATCCTTGACGATCTTGAGCATGACGATCTCCAACTCGACCCTTGGGAATGCAGAAGATTTGACAAGCCGACTGCGACGACAGCCGTCGATCTCCGGTCGACGGCGGCGCGCCTGGTAACGTTCGGCCCGGCCCCTAAGTCTTTGCATTTCCGGCAAAATATCAGTGACCAGTCTGTGATCGTCGGATTCCCACGTTGAGCGCCGGAGCGGACAAGTTCATCAAGATCCGGGTATCATGTTGAGACCCTGCTGCAGTAATGGTTGAATGCTACGCCCTGGCGAATAATGGAGACGGTATGACCACAAGGCGTGGCACCGCAGCCCCTTGGGGGGCGGCTGCACTGAGTTCGATCGTCACAATTGGCGCCCTGACGATGGGTGCCCAGGCACAGACGGCCCCGGGCAGTCCGGGCCTGCCACCGCCGCGTCTCGAGCGGCCGGACGACAGGACGGAGTCCCAGCGGGAGGCCGAAAACTTCGACCCCAAAGGGGTCCGGGTTGGCAGTTTCATGCTGTTTCCCAGCCTTGAGCTGAACGAGGCGTTCAACGACAACGTCTACGCCCAGACGTCGTCGGCCGGGCCGACAGCGAGCTTTTTGCAGGTGATCAAGCCAGCCGCCGAGCTCCGCTCGAACTGGACGAGTCACATGCTTAACCTCTATGTCCGAAGCGCCATCGGCTTCTATACGGCGGCGTCGACCCAGAACTATCAGGACGTCTCCGCCGGCTTCGACGGTCGGGTCGACATTCAGCGCAACTGGAACGTCTATGGCGGCTTCTCGTTCAACCGCAAGCATGAGGTCCCCGGTCTTCCCAATACGGTGACGGGACCGACGAACGCCACAATCTACAACCAGATTTCGGGAAACGCCGGCTACTATCAGAAGATCAACCGATTCAGCGGCCGGGCGGAATTCAACGTCGACAACTACACCTATTTCGACAACGGCCTGGGCATCAACCAAGGCGTCGTGCCCAATAACGATCGCAATCGCACGGAAATGCGCGAATCGCTTCGGTTCGGCTATGAATTCCTCGACGGCTACGAGTTCTGGGTCCGCGGCAGCCTGAACCAGCGCCTGTACAACACCTACATCGACATCAGCGGGTTTGCCCGCAATTCCACCGGCTGGGATGTCGTCGGCGGCATCACCCTCAATCTCGGCGGGCTGATCAATGCCGAAGCCTTCGGCGGCTACCTGCAGCAGAATTACGTGAATCAGGGGACCATCCCCCTGCAGGGCGCGATGTTCGGCTTCCTTGCCAACTGGAACCCGATCAAGCCGCTCTGGGTCAGACCCTATGTCCGCCGCACGGTGAATGAAGCGGCGTATGTCGGTCAATCGGGCTATCTCGCCACGTCAATGGGCTTCGGCGCGACCTATGATCTGCGCCCCGACATCCAGCTCAACGGCGGCTTCGACTACACCATCGCCGACTATCAGGGTTTCACGACCTCGACGACGCCCAGCCAATATGACCAGTACGTCACGTTCGGCGCGGGCCTCATGTATACCCCCGTTCGGCAGTTCTTCATCGGACCGAGCTATCAGTTCGTGCACCGGGCCTCCAATCAGCCCGGCCTGGATTATTCGCAGAACGTCGTGATGCTTCGCCTCGGTGCTCGCTTGTAGCAACCCCGCCCCAGTAAACGGATTAGTAAAACGTGTTCGAGCATCCCATCCCTGGACCGGTCCTGGTGACCGGCGGCGCCGGTTACATCGGCAGCCATGTCTGCAAGGCCCTGGCCGAAGCCGGCGTCCAGCCCGTATGCCTCGACACGCTCGAGAAGGGCCACGACTGGGCGGTCCGCTGGGGACCGCTCGAACAGGGCGACATCGGCGACGGCCGCTTCGTCGAAGAGGTGTTCCTGCGCCACAAGCCGCGTGTGGTGATCCATCTCGCCGGATATATCGAGGTGGGCGAATCGGTGTCCCAGCCGCAACGCTACCTGCACAACAATGCCGGCAAGAGCCATGTTCTGATCGGCGCCGCGGTACGCCATGGCGTCGAGGCCTTCGTCTTCTCCAGCACCTGCGCCGTCTATGGCCTTCCCCAGACCGAGCAGCTGGCGGAAACCCATCGCATTGCGCCGATCAATCCCTACGCCTCGTCGAAGGCCAGCGTCGAGCGCGCCCTGGCAGCGGCGGCATGGCGCGGCCTGCGCGCCGCTTCGCTGCGCTACTTCAACGCGGCCGGGGCCGACGCCAGCGCCATGATCGGCGAGGCGCACGATCCGGAAACCCATCTCATCCCGCTCGCGATCGATGCGGTGCTGGGCCTCAGGCCCTGCCTCATCATCCACGGGTCGGACTATGCGACCGAAGACGGATCGTGCGTGCGCGACTATGTGCATGTGAGCGATCTCGCTGACGCGCATTTGCGCGCCGTGCGCTGGTTGCTGACGCAGAGCAGCCGGACCGGCCGGCACGATGCCTTCAACCTCGGCTCCGGGGTCGGCTACAGCGTCAAGCAGGTCGTCGATTCCGTTGGCAGGCTCGCCGGACAGCAGGTGCCGCATGTCTTCGGCGCCCGGCGGCCCGGTGATTCGCCCCGCCTGGTGGGCGCCATTGCCAAGGCCCAGGAGCAGCTGGGCTGGGTGCCGCAGCGGGGCCTGGAAACCCAGATCGAGGATGCGCTGCGCTGGCGCCGCGCCCTGATCCGCTGAGCGTTCGCTGACCGAGCTCCGACGGTTCGCTTGCCGACCTGAGGCTTCGACTGGCGGCATTCGGAGTGATTTGACCTTTTGGCCGACGGGCGGACATGGGAAACCAGAGTCCCTTCAACCCGCAGGTCAAAATGAGCGCCGTCAAAGCCGCTAAACGAATCAGCACGCCGCAGATCCGTGCCCGCAAGGGCCAGGAGCCGATCGTCTGCCTCACGGCCTACACCACCGAGATGGCGCGCCGGCTGGACCCCCATGTCGACCTGCTGCTGGTTGGCGATTCGCTCGGCATGGTGATCTACGGTTTCGACAGCACCCTACCCGTCACCCTGGACATGATGATCGCCCATGGGGCGGCCGTGGTCCGCGGCGCCTCGCGCGCCTGCGTGATCGTCGATCTGCCCTTCGGCAGCTATCAGGCGAGTCCGGAACAGGCGTTTCACAGCGCTGCCCGCGTCATGGCCGAGACCGGGGCGAGCGGCGTCAAGCTCGAAGGCGGCGAAGCGCTGGCCGACACCGTGCGTTTCCTCACCCAGCGCGGCGTGCCGGTCTGCGCCCATGTCGGCCTGATGCCGCAGGCGGTGAATGTCGCCGGCGGCTTCAAGGCCACGGGTCGCTCCGAGGAAGAGGCGAGACAGGTAACGCGCGACGCCGAAGCAATGGCCGAGGCCGGCGCCTTCGCCATCGTCCTCGAAGGCACGCTCGAACCGGTCGCGAAAGCCATCACGGCGGCCCTGCCCATCCCCACTATCGGGATCGGCGCCTCGCCGGCCTGCGACGGCCAGATCCTGGTGATCGACGACGTGCTCGGCCTGTTCAGCGACTTCACCCCGAAGTTCGTGAAGCGCTACGCCGAACTCGGCAACCAGATCTCCGAAGCGGCGGCCAGCTATGCAGCCGATGTGCGCGCCCGTCGATTTCCCGCACTGGAGCATTGCTTCCTGCCCAAATCCGGTGGTCAATCACGCTCATAAGAAGTGGTCCCGGGAAAGGACCGAGAAACGGACCGAGGAACCGACCGGGGGCGGGAACGAGTGGGAATGGAAACGTTCGATTATGTGATCGTCGGCGCCGGGTCGGCCGGCAGTGTGCTGGCCGGTCGGCTGAGCGAGGATCCCAACGTAACGGTCTGCGTGCTGGAAGCGGGTCCCCGGGACTGGCATCCCTTCATCCATATCCCGGCCGGCTTCATGTACACCCTGGTCGATCCCAAGGTGAACTGGCTCTACAAGTCCGAGCCGACCGAATGGACCGGCGGCCGCAGCATCTCCGCCCCGCGCGGCAAGACCTTGGGCGGATCGAGCTCGATCAACGGCCACATCTACAATCGCGGCCAGCGCCTCGACTTCGACGGCTGGGCGCAGCGCGGCAACCGCGGCTGGGGCTATGCCGACGTGCTCCCCTACTTCCGTCGCAGCGAACGGCGCATGGGCGAAGCCGACCCGACGTTCCGCGGCCGCGACGGCAATCTGCCGATCACCGATCTGGAATGGCGCGACCCCCTCTGCGAGGCCTTCATCGAGGGCGCGGTCGAGATGGGGATCCCGCGCAACGCCGACTACAACGGCACGACGCAGGCGGGCGTGAGCTACGTGCAACGCATCGTGAATAACGGCCGCCGCGTCAGCGCCGCCCGCGGCTACCTTCATCCGGCGATCAAGCGGGGCAATCTCACCGTGCGCACCCATGCGCATGCCACGTCGATCCTGCTCGACGGCAAGCGCGCCGTCGGCGTGCGCTACCTCAAGGGCGGCCGCGGCGGCACGCCGGTGGAGGTCCGCGCCCGCAAGGAGGTGATCCTGTCCGGCGGCACCGTGAACTCGCCGCAGCTCTTGCAGGTCTCGGGCATCGGTCCGGCGCCGCTGCTGAAGTCGCTCGGCATCGAGGTCCGGCATGAGCTGGCCGGCGTCGGCGAGAACCTGCGCGACCACTACGCGCCGCGCTTCGTGGCGCGCGTCAAGAACGCGATCAGCATCAACGAGCGGTCCAAGGGCCTGCGCCTGGTGGGCGAAGTGCTGAAATACGCCGCCACCCGGCGCGGCATCCTCTCGCTCAATCCCACCCTGATCTACGTCTTCTGGAAATCCGACGAGCGGGTCGACAATTACGACCTGCAGCTCACTTTCACGCCGGCGAGCTACAAGGAAGGCGTGCAGTCGACCCTCGACGACTTCCCCGGCATGACCATCGCCTCCTGGCAGCAGCGCCCCGACAGCATCGGCTTTGTCCGGGCGCGTTCGGCCGATCCCTTCGTGCACCCGATCATCCAGCCGAATTACCTGGCCGCCGAAAGCGACCGGCAGGTCCTGCTGGCCGGCATGAAGCTCGCGCGCCGCCTCCTGGGTTCGCGGCCGCTCAGCAAGTACTACGATCGCGAGGAATTCCCCGGCTCACAGGCGCAATCGGACGACGATCTGATGGCCGCCGCCAAGGAACGCGGCACGACCACCTTCCATCTCATGGGGACCTGCCGCATGGCACCCGACAGCGATCCCACCGCCGTGGTGGACGATCAGTTGCGCGTGCGCGGACTGGAGGGGCTGCGCGTGGTCGACGCGTCGGTCATGCCGACCATGCCGTCCGCCAATCTCAACGCTTCGGTCCTCATGATCGCCGAAAAGGCATCCGACATGATCCGGGGCCGCCCCGCCCTCGACGCCGTGTCGTTGAAGGACTGATGGCCGACGCCGCCAACGATCCCGCCATCGACGCCATCTCCGCGCTGGTGCCGGCGACCTTGCGCGCGTTGCATGCCGTCGAGTTCGCGAGCCGCCACATCTCCCCCTATGCCCTGCCGCAGCTGATCGACGCCATCGTCGGCCGCAACGACGACCTTGCCCCGGCGCTGGCCCTGTCGCGCGCGGTGGAGTGGCCCGACCGGCTGGCCCCGGTGCGCGACCATCTCGAGCGCGCGGCCGAAGCCGCCGGCGAGACGCTGGCCGGCATCATGGCGGCCCCCGACGCGCCGCAGCCCATCGTTGCGGCCTATCGTGCGCTGCGCGGCTACGCGCGCGCCTGCGAGGCGCTCTATCCTTTGGCGCCGCACCTGCGCTCGGTCAGCCATTTCTTCCTGGAACAGGCGGCGAGAACCGACCCCGATCTGGCAAGCCGCCTGGCGGCCGCCGATCCGACGCGCGACGGCGTGGGCTTCATGCATATCGCCGGACCGGCCGGCACGCGCGGCGCCTTCTCGCTCTACGTGCCGGAGTATTACGACGCCGCGCAGCCCTGGCCGCTGGTCGTGGCAATGCATGGCGGCAGCGGCAATGGCGGCGCCTTCCTCTGGAGCTGGCTGCGCGAAGCCCGCACCCGCGGCTTCATCCTGATCGCCCCCACCGCCTTCGGCTCGACCTGGTCACTGATGGAACCGGACGTCGACGGGCCGCGCATCGACCGCATGGTCGAGGACGTCGCCAACGACTGGAACGTCGACGCCTCCCGACAGCTGCTCACCGGCATGAGCGACGGCGGCACGTTCACCTACGTGCTGGGGGTGCGACGCGACTGCCGATTCACCCATCTCGCTCCGATTGCCGCCAGCTTCCATCCGATGCTGATGACTTTTGCCGATGCCTCGCGCCTCGAGGGCCTGCCCATCCATATCGTCCATGGCGTGCAGGACTGGATGTTCCCGCCGGAGATGGCGCGTGGCGCGGAGCGCGCATTGACCGAGGCCGGCGCGTCGGTGGTCTATCGCGAGATCGCCGACCTCTCGCACACCTATCCGCGCGACGAGAATGCGCGGATCCTCGACTGGTTCCTGGCAGACAGGACTTAAGGCCGCGGCCCGTCGTCGGCGCCGATCGGTGCCGAAACGCCGCCGCGCGAGGGCGGTACCGCCTGCCCCGACAATCGCAATGTACGCTCAAGCAGAAGCTCGTAGATCGGGCGTCCGCCCAGGGCCTGTGCCACGGCATTCGACGTCATGCAGGTCACGATCAGCGGCAGGATCAGCGCATAGCCGCCCGTCAGTTCGGCCGCCAGCACGACACCGACCAGGGGCGCGCGAACCGTTGCCGAGAACAAGCCCCCCATGGCCGCGATGGCGAAGGCCGCGCCGGTAAGCGGCGGCGTCGGCAGCAAAGCCTCGACCGCCAGGCCGAAGATCAAGCCCAGAGCCGTCGCAAGCGTCAGCATCGGTGAGAAGATGCCGCCCGGCACGCCGACCGGGTAGCTCACCATCGCCCCCACGAAGCGCAGCACGACCAGCACCAGCAGGGTCATGAGGGGCAGGTTGCCGGTGACCAGCCCCGGGATCAGCAGTTCGCCGCCCGTGACAGCCTGGGGCAGGACGAGGGCCAGCGCGCCCACCACGAGCCCCACGACCAGGGCGGGCACGAACGGCGCCTTGCGGAACGTCTTGGCCGTCCAGTCGAGCATGAACAGGATCGTTCGATTGAACAGTCGCCCGACACCTCCCAGCACGACGCCGAGCACGAGAAAGGCGGGCAGCATGGAGAGCGGCATCTCGGCATTTTCGAGTTTCAGCTGCGGTGCCGTGCCGCCCACGAGTTCCATGGCGATCGCGCTCGAGGCCGAAGCAATGATCACTGCCGTGTAGGCGCGAAACGTGTAGGCGAACTG
>MKRV01000051.1 GCA_001897995.1 Alphaproteobacteria bacterium 65-37
CGACCTCTGAAGGGGCTCGGGACGCGCGGCCGCCTTCAGGCCGTCCCGGCGGCGCCGACGGTTCGGCCGGTGAGCGCCCGGAAGATCTCGAGGCTGAGCTTGCCGAAAGCCTCCGATGCCCGGAGCTCGACAGTGCGCGGGCGCGGCAGGTCGATGCGCAGATCGGCCGCGATCCGCCCCGGCCGGGCGGACATGACCAGGACACGGTCGGAGAGGAAGACGGCCTCGGGGATCGAATGGGTGACGAACAGCACCGTCTTGCGGGCGTCCTGCGCCAGATCCTTCTCGCCCCAGATGCGCAGCAGCTCGAGCGCCATGTCGTCCCGGGTCATGGCGTCCAGCGCGCCGAAGGGTTCGTCCATCAGCAGGAGCGGCGGGTCGAGCAGCAGGGCGCGGCAGAGGGCGGCGCGCTGCTGCATGCCGCCGGAGAGCTCGCGCGGCAGCTTGGGGCCGAAGCCGCCCAGGCCTGCCATGTCGAGGAGCTGTTCAGCCCTTGGCCGCAGCGTTCTGGGATCCTTGCCGGCGAGTTCCGCCGGCAACAGCACGTTCTCCAGGATCGAGCGCCATTTCAGGAGGATCGGTGCCTGGAAGACCATGCCGATGTCCGGGATCGGCCGGGTGACCGGCCGGCCGGATACGGTGACCCGGCCTGATGTCGCCGGCCGCAACCCGGCGACGATGCGGAGCAAAGTCGACTTGCCGCAGCCACTCGGGCCGACCAGCGAGACGAACTCGCCGGCCCCGATGGAAGAGGTGATGCCGGCGAGCGCCTCGACAGGGCCGCTCGCCGCCTCGTACGTCATGCCGACCTTGTCGAGGTCGATCAGTTGCTTGTTCACGCGACGCGTATGCCCTGTCAGTTCGTGGAGTCAGTTGGAGGGCATCGCGACCCGGGTGAAGAACTCGGTCGAGTAGGTGTCCTTGCACTCGACCTTCTTCGGCAGGCCCATATAGGTGTTCACGAGGTCGACCGAGTCGCACATTTTCTTCTCGTCGATCCAGCCGATGCCGTTCTTGGCATAGCGTTCGGTCTTCATCAGGCCAAGGCCGATCATCATGTTGGGCGTCATCACCTCGACATCGACCTCGGGCACGCGCTTCTTGAAGATCTCCATGGCGGCTTTGGGATCTGCCATGACGTCGCGCCAGCCCATGTAGGAGGCTTCGAGAAAGGCCTTCAGCACGGCCGGGCGCTCTTTCATGGTCTTGGCACTGGCCATGATCGACATGGAGTACATGTCGAAGCCGAAATCGGCCCAGGGCATCATGACCACATTGCCCTTGCCGGCGGCTTTCTCGTAGAGCGGCAGGCCGGTCGAGTAGTCGCCGACGCCGTCCATGCGCTTTTCGGCGACGGCGGCGATCTTGGCGGCAGGCTCGATATTCACCCAGGAGACCTTGCTGACATCGATCCCGTTCACCTTGGCGAAGGCCGGGAACATCTGACGCTGGCTGTCGCCCGGAGGGGCGCCGAGGGTCTTGCCCTCCAGATCCTTCGGCTTGGTGAGGGGCTTGTCTTTCAGGCTGAAGATGTTGAGCGGGGTCTTGTCGAAGACCATGCCGACCGTCTTGATCGTGGTGCCGCGGCCGATCGAGGCGATCACCACGGCGGCATCGGCGAGGCCGGCATCCGCGCGTCCGGTGTCGACCTTCGCGATCGAGTCGCCGGAACCCTTGGAGTTCTCCAGGGTCACGTCGAGGCCCTTGGCCTTGTAGTAACCCTTGTCGAGCGCCACCCAGTAGGCGGCATGGTCGCCGACGGCGAACCAGTTCAAGGCGAAGGTGAACTTTTCCTGTGCTGCGGCGCTGCCCCCATGCAGGCCCAGCGGGCCGGCGATCAGTGCCGCCAGCGCCAATGACAATGTCCTCTTCCTCACGTTTTCCTCCCTTGTCCCTTCCCCGAATTCAGTCGACGCCCTCCGCCCAGGGCGCCCAGAGCTGCGCCAGCAGGACGACGGCACCGTAAAGCAGCAGGCCGACGATCGAGATCCAGATCAGCGCGGCGAAGGCGACGGCCGTGTTCATGCTGCTCTGGGTCGTGGTGATGACGTAGCCCAGGCCCTTCTGGGAGGCGACGAACTCGCCGACGATGGCGCCAACGACGGCGGCCGTCGCGGTGATCTTGAGGGCACTCAGAATGTAGGGCAGGGCGTTCGGGATGCGGATCTTGGCGAAGATCTTCCATTTCGGCGCATTGAAGACGCGGCCGAGGTCGAGCATGTCGGCTTCGACCTGGCTCAACCCGACGGCGGTGTTGATGACCACGGGAAAGAAGCCAATCAACGCTCCCATCAGCATGTTGGGAAAGATCCCGTAACCCATCCAGATCAGGAACAGGGGGGCAATTGCCACCTTGGGAAGCGTGTTCACGAAGACCAGGAACGGCACCAGAGCGTTGGCGATCAACGGCGACCAGGCGATGGCGACACCCAGCGCCACGCCGACGACAGCGGCCAGCACGAACGCACCGATGATCTCCAGGGTGGTTGCCCAGAGATGCTGGCTCCAGCCGATCTCGCCATGCCACAGGGCATTCCAGACCGCGAGTGGCGACGGCAGCAGATACTCGCGGATGCCGCCCAGGCTCACGGCGAGCTGCCAGCAGGCAAGCAGGAAGGCGAACAAGGCGACGGTCGGCCAGTATTGCCGACTGAGGCTCGCGAATTTCGTCATGCGCTTGCAGCGATGAATCGCTTCACCGGTTTTCTGTCGCTGTTAGTATGCGCACACATGGTGTGAGACTGGCGAACGCGGATTTGCCCGTCAAGGCGAGGATCGTCAGTGAAGCTCTCTCTTTGCAACGAAGTGATCCGCGAACTTCCTTTCGAGCGGCAATGCGCGTTGGCGGCGGCGCTTGGCTATCGCGGCCTGGAAATTGCACCGTTCACTTTCGGCGACGATGCCTGGCGGATGCCAGCGAGCCAGCGCGGGCAGATCCGCCGCGCCTGCAGCGACGCCGGCATCGAGGTCAGCGGCCTGCACTGGCTGCTGGCGGCGCCGGCCGGCCTGTCGATCACCAGCGGCGACAAGGCGGTCTGGCAGAAGAGTGTCGATGTGCTGGTCGGCTCGATCGACCTCTGCGCCGAACTGGGCGCAAGCTATCTCGTCCATGGTTCGCCGGCGCAACGACGCGTGGAAACGGCGGAAGACGGTAAACGGGCGGAGATGGCATGGGCGGCGGCCGCGGAAGCCGCAGCCAAGGCAGGTGTCGTCTATTGCCTGGAGGCGTTGGCCCGGCCCGACTGCAATTTCGTCAACACCCTGGCCGAAGCCGACGCCGTGATCCGACGGATCGGCAATCCGTCCCTGCGGCTGATGATCGACACCCTGGCCGCTGGTCTCGAGGAGCAGGAGCCGGTCGCCGACGTCGTTCGACGCTGGATGCCGTCGGGCCTGCTGGCCCATGTACAGCTCAACGACCGCAACAAGCGCGGTCCGGGGCAGGGCGGTGACAAGTTCGCGCCTGTCGTTCACGCGCTGCGCCAGACCGGCTATTCGGGCTGGCTGGCGATGGAGCCTTTCATCTATGAGCCCGACGGTCCGACCTGCGCCGCGCGCATGATCGGCTACGTGCAGGGTCTGCTGGAGCAAGACGCATGAAGGTGAAGCTGGAGGCTGTCGACCGGTTCGAGCGCGATCATCGCCTGCGCCTGCCGTTCCGCTTCGGCGTGATCACGGTCACGCAGGGCACGCAGGCGATCGTGCGCGTCCGGATCGCACTGGAGGACGGTCGACGCGGGGAGGGTGTCGCGGCTGAAGCCTTGGGTGCAAAGTGGTTCGAGAAGAGTCCGGAGTTTTCGGACGCGCAGAATCTCGATCAGCTGCGTCAGGCGCTGCAGCTCGCCACCGAGCACTACACCGCGCGCGGTCTCGATACGCCCTTCGGCTTGTACGCCAATACCTATCGCCAACAACTCGCCCGCGGCGCCGAGCTCGGCCTCAATCCGCTGGTTGCCTCGTACGGTCCGGCACTGCTCGACCGCGCCATCATCGATGCCTTGGGCAAGCTCACCGGGCAGTCCTTTGCCCGCATGATCACGGCGAACGCGCCGGGGATCGCGGCCACCGACCTCACGCCCGACATCGAAGCGGCGCACCTGTCGTCCTTTCTCGGCGGCTTGCAGCCGGCGTCGTCGATCGAGCTCCGCCACACGGTCGGCCTGGTCGACCCGCTGACCAATGCCGAACGACCCGACTCGGAGAGGGTCAATGACGGACTGCCGGAAACGCTCGAAGAGGTCGTCTCCTACTACCGTGGCCGCTATTACAAGCTGAAGGTGGGAGGTGACATCGCGGCCGATCTCGACCGGCTTGGCCGCATCGCCGCCGTGCTCGATGCCGGCGCCGGCGACTACCGGGTCACGCTCGACGGCAACGAGCAATACGACGATGTCGACGGCATCGTTGAGCTCTGGCGCAAGGTCGAAGAAACGCCGGCTCTCGCCAGGATGGCGAAGGCGACATTGTTCATCGAGCAGCCGATCAAGCGGCAGGCCGCGCTCAGTCGGCCCGTTACCGCCTTGGCCAAGCATCGGCCGGTGATCATCGACGAGTCGGATGGCGAGCTCGCGACCTTTCCGCAGGCACTGGCACTCGGCTATGCCGGCGTCTCCAGCAAGAACTGCAAGGGCTTCTACAAATCTATCCTGAATGCCGCGCGTGTTGCCAAACTCGGGCCCGGCTATTTCATGTCCGCTGAAGACCTGACGACCCAGCCCGGGGTCAGCGTGCAACAGGATCTTGCCCTCGTCTCGCTGCTGGGGCTCACCCATGTCGAACGCAACGCGCACCATTTCATCGACGGCATGTCGGCCGCTTCCGAAGCCGAGCAGGAGGCCTTCGTGAAGGCCCATCCGGCCCTGTACGACAAGCAGCCCGGCAGACCGGCGCGGCTGCGGGTGAACGGCGGCAAGCTCGCGCTCGGATCGCTCGATTGCCCCGGCTTCGCCGTCGGTGTCGATCTCGACGTCACCCCGCTTCGGACGATGCCTGCCGCACCAGGCGCGCGGCTGCAACCGGCCCACCCGGGAGGCAAGAAATGAGCGCCAATCTTCCTGCCCGTTTCGAGAGCGTCGAGGCCGTCGAAGACTTCATGACGGCGCCTTCTGCCGAGTTGATGGCCGATCTCGCGGCAACGCCCGGCGACATCCTGGTGCTGGGCGTTGGTGGCAAGATGGGGCCGACGCTGGCCCGTATGGCCAAGCGAGCGGCGCCGACCAAGCGTGTCATGGGGGTGGCTCGGTTCAGCGAACCCGGTGTCCGCGAAGCTCTGGAGAGGGCAGGTGTGGAGGCGGTGCCGGCCGACTTGTTGGATCGCGCGGCGCTCGAGAGCCTGCCCAAGGTCTCGAACGTCGTCTTCATGGCCGGCCGAAAGTTCGGCGCGACCGGAAACGTTCCGCTTACCTGGGCAATGAACGTCCAGGTGCCGGCCATGGTCGCCGAAGTCTTCAAGGACTCGCGGATCGTCGCGTTCTCCACGGGCTGCGTCTATCCCTTCGTACCTGTCGGTAGTGGGGGCGCGACCGAGGACGTGGCGCCAGTGCCGCCGCCGGGCGACTACGCCAACTCCTGCGTCGGCCGCGAGCGCATGTTCGAGTATTTCTCGGCTGAGCACGGCACGCCGGGCCGCCTGTTCCGGCTGAACTATGCGATCGACATGCGCTACGGCGTGCTGCACGACGTCGGGCGCAAGGTAAGGGACGGCGAAGCGATCGACCTGTCGATGGGCCACGTCAACGTAATCTGGCAAGGGGACGCCAACAGCGTGGCGCTGCGCTGCCTGGCACGCGCCACGACGCCGACCACGCCGATCAATGTCACGGGCCTGGAAACCATCGAGATCCGCTGGCTGGCGGCCGAGTTCGGCAAGCTGCTCGGTAGGACGCCGAAGGTCACCGGCAAGGAGTCGCCGACCGGCTGGCTGAATGATGCGAGCCGCATGGCCAGGGAATTCGGCCCGCCTAGCGTGCCGCTTTCGAAGATGATCGAATGGACGGCGGATTGGCTGGAGCGCGACATGGTCACGCTCAACAAGCCGACGCATTACGAGGTGCGCGATGGCAAGTACTGACGTGCTCGACGTCCGGCCGATCGATCCGGACCAGAGCGACGCGGTCTGGCCGTTGTCGATCGAAGCAGGATGGAACCAGAACGTCGCCGACTGGCGCTTCATGCTGGGGGCGGGGCGCGGCTTCGGGTGCACGGGGCCGGACGGCAGATGGCTGGCGAGTTCGCTGGTCCTGCCGCTCGGCCAGAACCTCGCCTGGATCAGCATGGTCCTGGTGACCAAGGGCAGCCGGCGCGGCGGCCTCGGTACGGGCCTGCTGAAGCGCTGCATCGAGGAGGTCCGCTCGGCCGATGCCGTTGCCGGACTGGACGCGACCGACCAGGGACGCCCGATCTATCTCGGCCTGGGCTTCCAGGATCTCTACCGTATCGATCGCTGGCATTTCGACGAGACTGCTGGAGATGCGCCAGCCCCGCCGGCAGGCATCACCGTGCGCCCGATAGTGCCAGCCGATCTGCCGCGGCTCGCGGTCTACGATCGGCCGCTCACGGGCATGGAGCGGCCATCCATTCTCGCTCATCTGGCGCTTCGGCAGCCGGCACGCGCATGGATCGCCGAGGATGTCGGGGGAAAGATCGCGGGATTCGTACTGGGACGAGAGGGCAGGACAGCAACGTCGCTGGGGCCCGTCGTCGCCGACAGTGAGGCGATTGCCGTGGCGCTGATGGCTCGGGCCGCGACTGCGAAGCCAGGGCCATTCATCGTCGATGTGCCGCGAGCGCACGGCGTGTTGCGCAGCTGGCTGGAGCGGCAGGGCGCGACGTCGCCGCGGGGTTACATGCGCATGACTTTGGGCAGGGCGAAAGGGCTCGACGATCCCCGCTACGTCTTTGCTCTGGCTGGACCGGAACTGGGCTAGGATATGATCATGACGACCGACAAGGCATTGCATTGGCGCGATCTGCCCGCGCCGGTTCTGTCCCTGCTGCGACAGGGGACGGTCATTCCCGCGCATCCCTTGGCGCTCGACCCCGGACGCAAGTTCGATCGGCAATCGCAACGCGCCATCAGCCGTTATTACCTGGATGCCGGCTCCGGCGGGTTGGCGGTCGGAGTCCATTCGACGCAATTCGCCATCCGCGAAGTCGGGCTCTATCGGCCCGTGCTCGAACTGGCCATCGAGACGGTGCGGGATTGGACCGACCGGCCGCTGGTGATGATCGCGGGCGCCGTCGGCAAGACGGCGCAGGCCGTCGAGGAAGCACGCACGGCGCGGGGGCTGGGCTATCACGCCGTACTCCTGTCGCTGGCGGCCATGAAGGGCACGAGCGAGGATGAGCTGATCGAGCACTGCACGGCAGTCGCCCGGGAAATGCCGCTGGTGGGCTTCTATCTGCAGACCGCCGTGGGCGGCATTCCGCTGTCGCGCGGTTTCTGGGCCCGTTTCGCGGCCATCGACAACGTCGTCGCCATCAAGGTTGCTCCCTTCAACCGTTACCGGACGCTCGATGTCTGTTTCGGCATCGTGGCCGCCGAGGCCGAGGATCGCATCACGCTCTATACCGGCAATGACGACCACATCGTCGCCGACCTCGTCACGCCCATGGTCGTGCGCAGCGGCAATCGCGAGGTCACCTTGCGCTTCCAGGGCGGCCTGCTCGGTCATTGGAGCGTCTGGACCCGTGGCGCCGTGGAGATGCTGGAACGCCTGAAGCTCTCGGTATCGGCCGGGGCCATTCCGCCCGAGGTGCTGGCACTCGATTCCTTTGTGACCGACTGCAACAGCGTCGTGTTCGATGTCGACCACGATTTCGCGGGTTGCATTCCCGGCTGCCATGAGATCCTGCACCGCCAGGGCCTGATGACATCCATCGAATGTCTCGATCCGCACGAAAAGCTCAGCGAGGGACAGAGCGCCGGCATCGATCGGCTCTATGCCACCTATCCCGAACTGAGCGACGACGGTTTCGTCGCCGCCAATCTCGACCGCTGGCGGAACTGAGACGGTGGAAAATCTTTTCGCGACACACGATGCCCTGGCCGTCGCAGGACTGATCAAGGCCCGGAAGGTCGGTGCGCAGGAAGTGCTGGACGCCACGTTGGCCCGCTTGCGGCGGATCAATGGGAAGCTCAACGCGATCACCGACTTCTATGAAGGCGATCTGCTCGAACGATCGGTGGCGGCAGCCGGGGAAGGGCCGTTCCAGGGCGTGCCCTTCGTGGTCAAGCAACTGGTGGCCGACTGCGCCGGCACACCGACCACAGCGGGGTCGCGGTTCTTTGCCCGGGAGCCCGTCGCCGCGGCCGACAGCATCGCCGTCGCGCGCATGCGCCGCGCGGGGCTGGTGATCGTCGGGCGCAGCAACACCAGCGAGTTTGGTCTTGCACCGACCACCGAGCCTGCCTTCGGAGGCGCCACGATCAATCCGTGGCGGGGCGACCTTTCTCCCGGCGGCTCGTCGGGCGGTTCGGCGGCAGTGGTGGCGGCGCGTGCTCTGCCGATCGCTCATGCGACGGACGGCGGTGGGTCGATCCGCATTCCCGCGGCATTGAGCGGTCTCTTCGGCCTGAAGCCGTCGCGCGGCCGGGTCAGCTTCGCGCCGCTGGGTGAAACGCTGGCCGGCGCAGGCGCCCAACTCGGCGTGTCGATTTCCGTGCGCGACAGCGCCGCGCTGCTCGATGCCATCGCCGGCAGTGCACCCGGTGATCCTTACGGCATCCCTCCCGCAAGCGACAGCTTTCTGGCCGCCACGCAACGCTCGCCCGGGCGCCTGCGCATCGCCTTCAGCCATTCGCTGAAGGGCAGGCCGGCACTCGATCCGGTCCTGGTTGGTGCCGTGGAAGAGACGGCCAAGCTGCTGGAAGATCTCGGCCATCAGGTCGAGCAGGCCGAGCCCGCGCTCGACGGCGCGGCGATGGGCACGGCCTTTGGCACGGTGATGGCCGCCAATACCTTCACCACGCTTCAGGTGCGTGCCAACGGCCGCGTGCCCGGGGCCGGTGACCTCGAGCCGGTGACACGGCTGACGGCCGAACAGGGCAGCAAGATTTCCGCCGAAGCCTACATTCGAGCGGTGCAGACCTTCCATCGTACTGCACGTCAGCTCGGCAGCTTCTTCGAGCGCTACGACGTCCTCCTGTCGCCGACCGTGGCGCGAACACATTTGCCCCTCGGAACGGTGCGCATGGACGGCAGCCTCGCCGATTACGAAGAAGGGCTCGCGGCATTGGTGCCCTTTACCTCGTTGTGCAACATGACGGGCGTTCCGGCGATGTCGGTGCCGCTTGCCTGGACGGGCGACGGCCTGCCGCTAGGTATGCATTTCGTCAGCCGCCTGGGCGCCGAGGAGATGCTATTCTCGCTTGCGGCTCAGCTCGAGCAGGCCCGACCCTGGCGTGAGCGGAGACCACCCCTGTTGGCGTGACTGGGAGACAGATGAGATGCGCACGATCATCGCGGGATTTGTCGCGGGATTTCTGAGTGTGCTCGCTTTTCATCAGCTTGGCTTTTACATCGCGAATGAACTCGGCCTCAGCCGAGCGCCGATCTACAGCATGCAGCCGGTGGCGCCGTTCGGTGTTCCCTGGATCCTTTCGGCCGCTTTCTGGGGCGGGCTGTGGGGCATTGTCGGCGCCCATGTCGTTCCCCGGTTGCCGCGATCGATCGAGGGTCCGGTGGGGTGGATGCTGTTCGCCGCGATCATCGTGACCTTGGTCAACTGGTTCATCGTGCTGCCGATCAAAGGGGCGCCCATGGGCAATGGATTCCGTATGCCGGGGCTGGTCGTCGTGCCTGTCGTCTATGCCTTCTGGGGACTCGGCATGTGGTTGATCATCGGCCCAGTGAAGCGGGCCTTCCACTGGCACTGAGGAGACCGATGCCGATCGTCGATGCCCAGGTCCATGTCTGGGCCGCCAATACGCCCGAGCGGCCGTGGCCGGCGCGCGCGGAGCCGCATCGCGCGCCCCTCGGCAAGGAAGAGCTGCTGAAGGAAATGGACGCGGCCGGCGTCGATCGCGCGATCCTGGTGCCGCCCTCCTGGGAAGGCGATCGAAACGATCTGGCGCTGGAGGCCGCGGCCGCGCATCCCGAGCGATTTGCCGTCATGGGCCGTTTCGATCCCGAGATGGAAGGCGCGCGGGATCGGCTCGCCGGCTGGAAAGAGCAGAGGGGCATGCTCGGCATGCGCTTCACGTTCCATACGGAACTCCTTCGCCAACCGCTGCTCGACGGACGCTTCGACTGGGTCTGGGGTGACATGGAGAAGGCGGGTATTCCCGCCATGGTCCTGTTCCATCACGAGTACATGTCGTTGGCCGACCGCATTGCCGAGCGGTATCCCGGGCTGCGGCTGGTGCTCGACCATCTCGGGCTGAAGAGCGGCAAGGGTGTCGGCGAGGCGGCGAACTTTGCGACCCTCGACAATGTCCTGGCGCTCGCCAAGCGGCCCAATGTGGCGGCCAAGGTTTCGGCGTTGCCCTGTTATGCCGATGACAAGACCTATCCTTTTCGATCGCTCCACGCGCAAATCCGGCGCGTCTTCGACGCGTTCGGGCCAAAAAGAACTTTCTGGGGAACCGATTGGTCGCGTCTGCCTTGTACCTACCGCCAGGGCATCACCATGTTCGCGGAAGAGCTGCCTTGGCTCAAAGGCCAGGATCTCGAATGGGTCATGGGCCGCGGCGTATGCGAGTGGATCGGATGGAGGATGTGATGCTTGGGAACAAGCGCAGCGTACCGTTGTGGAAGCAGCGCCGACCACAGATTTTGCCTGTGCAGCAGTCGCTGGCAGCCGCAGGGGCCAAGAGCGTCGCCGCCAGTTCGCGGACCGTCGCAAAAGCCATCAAAGTTGCCCGGACAAGAGGCCGGGTCGTGGCTGAAAGCCGAAAGCTCGGCCGATTTGCCGAGAGCTAAAACTCGCCGTCAGAGCGGTTTCGTGATCGTTTCCGAGCCGCCGCCCCAGATCGGGAGATAGCTCATCTTGTAGCCGGCACCGCCCGTCACGATGACATGGATGGCGTCGGGGGCGCGTGCAACGCCTTGGCCTTCGTCGAAGAGATGGCGTTGGACGCGGCCGAGATCCCAGCCGTCGTGCCGCACGATCTTCTCCGCCATTTCCAGGGGTAGCAGGACGACTTGCTCGCCGCGCTCGTTCTTGCGGGCGATGCCCGACATCACGATCTCGGCCCGCATCGCCGTGGCAATCGGCGACAAGATGGCTTCGGGGGTCGCGCCCTCGCCGTCGCCGGGCAGGATTTCGGCCGTGCCCGAGACACCCATGACGGTGAGCGCGCTGGCATCGCGGCCGAAGCCGCGGCGCGTGGGCAATGTCGGGAAGGGGCCGTCGTTTCGTTCGGCAAAGCAGAAGGTGTACTTGCCCGGTTGGCCCATGGTCGCCATGTCGCCGACATCGGCGCGTGCGCCGCCGATGTTGCGGATGACGAGCTGCAGCGCGCGGCCGATGCTCGCATTGGCGCGGTTGCCAGGCCCGAGGCAGTTCGTGCCGGCATTCACCTCGAGCTTGCGAGCGATGGGGCCGTGCAGGCAGAGCGCCACGCAGGCCGTGCCTGTCGTGGTCGCGATGCCCAGCAGGTTGAAGCCAGGCTCGAGCGTCGCTTCCGCGGCCGCCAGAACGACCGGCAGCTCGGCTGGCCGACAGCCGGCGAGCACGCATTGATAGGCGACGGCAGCTGGGCTGACATCGCCGAACATCGGCGGCATCTGCCCGCGAGACGTATCGCGCGCGGACTCCGTGGCCACCATGGCGTCGAGGCGCCGCCGGGTCGGCGGCACCATCGGCAGGCCGTCCGATAGCTCGGCCTCGGCGAGGATTCGCTGTGCGTCCTCCCAGGTGGTCTGCTCGCCGACGACCGGCCAGCCGCACCAATCATTCATCGAACACTCACCCGCCGTTCATCGCGCGATGCGCGTGCTGGCCACCGTGGTGCCGCCGAATGACGGAATGAAGGCCGAGTGCTTGCCCGGGCCGCCGGCCACCGTGATGTGGATGTCGTCCGGAGAGCGCGCGATGGTGAACCAGTCGCCGTCGGGCTTGTGGCCGGTGCTGATGTAGGTGTCCTGGTTCTCGACCGAGATCCGCGACGCGTGCACGCGCGACCGCCTGTACAGCTCCTGGCGGATGCTTTCGATGGTGAAGCCGTCACGCTTCAGGGTCGCGGCATGCTCGGGGCCGATGATGACGAACATCGGGCCCTTGCCGTAGATCGTGTTGGCGCCCGGCGTTGCCATGCCGCCGGCAAAGGTCGTCAGCAAGCCGTCGCCGGTGGTGCTGCCATGGTCGTTGAGGTTGTGTGGGCCTTCGCCCGACATCACCGTGACCACGCTGTCGGTGGCCGCGAAGCCTCGCTGGACGTGATAGGGCGTCCAGGGATTTTCCTCTTCGTTCTCGCCGAAGCAGAACGTGAACTTGGCTGGATTGCCCTGGGTCGAGCGATCCATCTCGCCCGGCTTGGCGCCGGCGACGTTCAGCAGCATCAATCCCAACGCCCGGCCGATCGTGGCATTGGCCTGCCAGCCTTGCCCGAAGCAGTTGGAGCCGCAGTTGATCTTGAGCTCGTGCCGAATCGGACCGCTCACCATGACCATCGGGGCACAGGAGTGGGTGGTCGCCAGGGTGCCGTGGAGATTGTAGTCGGGATCGAGCACGCCCCGCAGCGCCGCGGTCACGACCGGAAAGTACTCGGGCTTGCAGCCTGCCATGACAGCGTTGGCAGCCAGCGCCTGCACGGTCGGAATGACCTGGCGCGGCGGCACGGGCGGGTAGGGGCGGTTGTCGCCCCGCACCGTCTCGACGAACCGTGCGACCTTGTCCTCGGTGGGCACGTAGAGCGGCATGCCGTCGCTCCAGCCCTGGTCGGTCGCGAACGCGTTGAACGCCTCGATGTCCATGTCTTCGAGGTCGATCACTTCCTGATCGGCGATGTCCTTCATTTCGTGGTCGCCTCGGTCAGTCCCTTGGTTGCCGCTTCGATCCGCTCACGCAGCTCGTCGGCGTTGAGGCCGCCGATCGGGTGCTTCACGACGATGAGCCGTGGTTCGACCTTGCGGGCCTTCGCCTGGGCGAGCACCAGCGGCTTGAAAGTCTCGGTGGCGATCACGTAGGCCGTGATGCCGCGTTTCTCGAGTTCGATGCTGTCGTGGAAACTCCACGATGAACAGCTTCCTCAATCCGCTATGGCAAGGAGCGCGCCTCGGTACTTGCCGGCGATCGCCTCGATCAGGTCTTTCGGCGCCGGCTGGCTGGCGCTGTCCTTGGCCAGAAACTCGATATTGTCGACGGTGCGAAACGCGCCAAGTTTGTCGCGAATGCCGGCCAGCAGCTCCCGGGCATTCGGCTTGGAATTGGAGACCAGCGCGATGGCGTCACTGGCCCAGTTGACGGGTTTCAAGGCGATCTTCTCGCCGCCGGCCGCAGCCAGTCCAAAGCTCGGGTTGACGATACGCATGCCCGTTCTCCTCAACGCTATTGCTTCAATGCCGCCACGATCTCCTTGGCCACTTTCTGGCCGTCGGCGATCGCGTCGGCGATGTAGTGCCTTGCCCGGGTCCGGACATCACCGACCGCAAAGACCAGCGGTGTCGACGTCCGACCCTGTTCGTCGACAACGATATGCCCGGTATCATCGCGCGCAAGCGAATCCGGCAGGAATTCCGCAGCGGGAGACCGGCCGACATAGATGAACACCGCGTTGGTCGGAATGTCGTTTCGCGCGCCGCCGGCTTCGATCGTCACCGACTGCAGGCCGCCGTCACCGGCGAGGCCCACGATCCGGCCCGGCTTGACGTCGATGCCCTCGGCCACGGGGCCTTCCGGATCACCGAGCAAGGTCACGTCGCTGGCAATGCCGACGAGCGCGGCCGCCTCGTAGGGGCCCCAGCCGGTGGCGCCGGCGACGATCACCGATTGGCCGGCATAGAGCGGGCCGTCGCAGGTCGCGCAATGCGACAGGCCGCGGCCTTCGTAGTTTTCTTCACCGGCGATGCCGAGCTTGCCCTTGTGCAACCCGGTCGCCACGACCACCGCACGTCCTTGGTAGCTCTCGCCGTCCGTCGTGGTGACGACGAAGGGGCCATTACCGGAAAGCGAAGCGACCTCACCGAAGCCGATCTCGACGCCGGCGACCACGGCATCGTCGGTCAGGCGGGCGGCCATGTCGGTGCCGCTGAAGATCTCCTCGAATTCGTGGAGCTCGCCCAGGTTAACCAGCTCGCCGCCGGGAGCGAGCTTATCGAGGCAGAAAGCCTTGAGGCCGCTGCGCGCGGCTTCGGTGGCGGCGGTGAGCCCTGCGGGGCCGGCGCCGATGACGACTACGTCGTAGGAGGGAGATGCCAT
>MKRV01000052.1 GCA_001897995.1 Alphaproteobacteria bacterium 65-37
AGCCGTTCATGGCAACAGTTGCGCAGCGTGCCCTCCGATACGCCGATCGCCGCACAGATCTCGCCGACATAGACCGGCTCGTATGGCCGGGATGCCAGGAAATCATGGAAGCGGCCGACAATGCTGCTGCGCCGTCCCTTTTCGATTTTCGCCGTCGCCAGGCCGGGGCCGGCCACACACGCCACCAACGCCCGAACGAGTTCCTGCTCGAGCGCCGTGACCGTCGCCGGGCAAGAGAAGGCCGAGGGGGTGGTCCCGGCGAGTTGGCACGTCGCATTGTGCAGCGTACGCAATTGCCTCATCGCCTCGCTGGCAGGATGCGCCACGTAGGTTCTCGAGGGCGCCTCCAGGGCATGGCCGAGCAACGCCTGGCTCGCCTTGGCGAAGTCGTCGTGCGTCAACGACATGGCCGCCCAATGAGTTGGCCCCTGTGCCCAGTTGTAGATCGTGTCGCCGCGACGGTGCAGCACGATCTCGGACGAGGACAGGTCGATGCCGTTGTGATGCATCGGACCATGATCGGTATCGGACGCGAACAACACGGCGACACGACTTGGATCCAGTGCGGCACGGACAATGGGCGGGGCCGCATAACAGCGACCGCGCTGCATCCACAGCCGATCGAGATCGACGCGCGTCAGCTCGACCTTGAAGCTGCCGCCATGATGGAGCAACACCTCGCAGTCGGCGCCGCGAAGCATCGCTTGATAGCGGTCCGGATCGTCGAAAGTGGTGACCCAGCTGGATGGCAAGGCGCGGTCCCCCCGGCGCCCAGCAGGCGCCTGCCTTACGACAAGCATGGGAACCACAATCTTCGGAAGCAAGTGACAACCACATGCCGCCGCGCATATTCACGCGCACCAACCGGCGACCGATTTGCTGAAACTGCATAGCCAGCCAAGATTTTCACTGGCAGGGAATCCAAGGCATGGCGCCGACCGCGATCGATCGGCGGCTCTACGTGGAGGTCCAACCGATGGCTCTCCGTCTGCTCGTCCTATTGGGACTGCTGACCAGTCTCACGATGGCTCCCGGTGCCCGGGCGCAGACCATCAAGGTCCTGGAGACCAGCCCGGTCGATCACGCGACGATTTCGGGCACCTCGACGGCCTTCTTCGTGCGCTTCGACAAGCCCGTCGATCACATCCGCTCTCGACTTGTCGTGACACGGGGCAGCCAGGTCGTGGCAAACTTTCAGCCGCGGTACAACACGGAGCCCAACCTGCTTTTCGCTCGGGCACCGACCCTGCCGGCAGGCGAATATGCCTTGCACTGGTCTGTCAAAGCACTGGATGGCGCCGACATCGTTCAAGGTGAAGTGTTCTTTACGGTTTCGGGCAGCAGATAGGCAGGACCACGCGCCAGGCGCATCTGCTGTACGGCGCGCCACGGGTCAAATTACCCGCAAGAAGGGGGCGGGCTAGGAGGACTCGTGAAGGGCCGTCCTGGCGAGGATGGGATAACGTAAGAGGTGAAAGAGCTACCCGAAAGACAGCTCACGCATCATGCCGATGACTAGCCCTCCTGTTCGTGCTCATCAAAGGCTTCTGCAGCCGGACTCTCGGCACTGGCTTCGGCCTCGCTTTCGTTCCAAAGCTCCGCGAGCTCGGGCGCGGAAAATGTCGCGTCAGTTGCCGGCTCTTGTTGAGAGCCTGGCTCGGTTAGCTCGCTTTTCAGCACCCAGAACGTTGAAAATGCCGCATGGAATTCGAGGGCCTCGCTCCTGGGCGTATCACTTCCCACTACTGTTCGGTAGGCGGCGCTGAGGAGCCGCATCGCCCCCTCCGACTCGAATATTCGGCGATAAAACTGCAAGACGTACCGATGCACATCGTGAGGTGCCGAATCGAGCAACGGTCGAAGCCGATGGACGAACTCGAGCAACATTTCAATCTTCAAGACGGTGCCGGCCGCGACGGTCATCTCTTCTGGCGGCAACGCTATCGCTTCAAGTACGAAATCCTTATCCGCAATGCGCGATAGCAGCTGTTGATTGGTCGTCTCATCGTCTGAGTCGAAATCCCGTATCCAAGCCCTAAGCTCCTGTCCGATTCGATCCAGATTCAGAAACTCGCTAAACCAGTCATAGCCATACGCGCGCGGTCCTAAATCCTTGCCAATACTCTCAAAGCTGAGATTTAGGTGCTCCAGCGTGTGTGCCGATCTAGTGCGCTCAAGCATCCATCGCAGGAGTAGAAATGGTGCGAGGTCACTCGCGAACTTTCCCTCCGGAATATCCAGAGCGCCCATAGTCGCGCCCACTTCGAGAACGACACATGCGTCCTCGAGCGCGAGTGCAGAGCGATAAAAGTCACCCCCATCGGACAACACAATCGAGGTTGCCCCGTCGACCAGTGCAGCACACTTGCCCGTGAAGTCGGACGCGGTCAAACGGCCTATAAGTTCGTCAACCTTGTAAATTTGCCAAACGTCGAGAAGGTTTTCGTGCCGAAGCGCCTCTACGGTCTCGGCGCCTCCTGGGGCCACCGCGTCCGTCACTTCAAGGCTCCGGCAAGATCCCGCAATGGCTTGGCAAATCCACCGACGCTTGGCTTGCAGCAGCTGCCGTGGTCCTTGCCTTCGTATGGCGTCGTAGGCGGATCCTTATAGAACAGATCTTGGAAAACAACTTTGTCATCAGACGCATGCACGACTGTGTGCGCACGACTGGTCCGGTGTAGTCCAATCTTCTTGGCGGCTTTCTTTAGCTGTTTTAGGAAATCAGAATCCTTCCTGAGATCGCGAAGGACTGGAAAGAAATAGATAGCGAGCGCCTCCAATGGCCCCATCCACTTGAGGAATCCCCATCCTTGCTGCGCGAGTTCAATGATATTTGCCCCGACATGAGCGGGCGCAAAGAGCACCAGCCTGAGCCGCTCCGCCCACTCTCTTTCTTCGCGCTTAGCAAGCATGGCGAGCTGGCGAACCAGCGCGCCACCGAGAGAGTGTCCCACCAACACGATCAGATCATAGGAGAACGGCTCTGAGCGCTCACGGCCCCGAATGTGCCGATGGATGACCGTTGACTGCGCAGCAACACACTTCACGATTTGGTACAGCGCGGCAACGTTGAAGACCGCTGGCCGCGTGCGGCTCTCATAGCTCAAGAAGTACAGATCGGCTCGCGAGAACTCCTGATCCGCAACAGCCAGGCGCCCGAAGTCCCCCCACGTTTCAACCGCGGAGCCATTGAAACCGTGCACGAAAATGACACAGGCATTTGGGCTGTTCTTTGCCCATCTGACCTCACTGTCGGGGCGCATGGAGTCACCAAACTCGGCGCATCTCTGAAGCGAAAATGGTAGCGAGTGATTCGACATCTTAAGGCAACCTGGACTGGCACCCAAAGACTAAGCAGCCAGTCTGCGACCTGTCGAGTGCGCTCTCGGTGACAGAGATCAGCGGCTTGCTCGAAGGGGGCGGTGCGACGGCGCAAGCCACCACGAACCTACGGCATCAGATACTTGCCGGCAGAGGTGCGGGCGTTCGTCTCCTTCCAACCAACGCCGGGGACCAGGTTCGAGGTCGTCGCCTTCTCGACGGTCGTGGAGTTGGGCGTCCATGGCGGCGGATCGTCGAAGACGCTCCGCAGGCCTCTACAGCGTCGTCTCGACTTCTGGGCAAAAAGAAAGGCAGCTCCAACTCTTGCGCTGTGCGGCCCGAGAATGCCTGAAGTCCACGCTCAAACTGGAACGATTGGAAACCCCGTCATATCGATTCCTGCGGAAAGATCGGCCGACCGCAACGCCCGAGCCTAGGCGAGCGGGTTGGCGAAGTAGGTCACGATCTTCTGCCATTCCTCGAATGTCTTCTGCGAGGGCAGCACGACATTTGCCTGGAGATCTTGCCTGTACTTCTTGTAGCCGTTGATGCGCGCGAGGCGATCTCCGTTGCCCGCTTGGCCGGCCGCGTCGCTCGTATCGAACCCGCCGACAGAAACGCCCATCCCGTTGTCCTTGAACACATATCGATACCGCACCTCGCGCCCCGTGCGATCTCCCGGTCCGTCTGCGTTCGCATCGCCCTCGGCAAACGGCGCAGCCAAGGTCCAGTAGCTTTCCACCTCGACCTTGCTCACCGACGTGATCTTTCGGTCCGCCGCTGCAACGATCTCGGCCAACAGGCGCGTTGCTCGGGGTAGCGCTTCATTGACTGTCTTTGCCGAGGCTTCCTTCGCCAAGCCCCGTTGATTCGCGAATCGCAGGTAGGCCGCCAAGCATAGAAGGCGGAGCGTGACCGCCGTCACATAGGCTCCGAACGCTTGAGCCCCCTTCTTCTCCAGGATCTTGAGCGCGTCCAACGCGCGCTCGTCGGCGGCTACGATTTTCGCCCTGATGACGGCCTGATCGTCCATGGTCTCCAGGTCGCTGAGATGGACAAAACCGGCGTTCACATGGCCACTTACGATGTCGACTGTCTCCTGATCCAGCCGCTGGTTCGTGTAAGCCTGGATCGCTTCGACGGCCAACCTGATGACCTCTTCGATCGGCTTCTTGCCAATGAGTGCCTGAAACGCCTGGCCTCCGAGCCAGCCCAGGATACCGGCGACGATCGCCCAGATCACCGCTCCCCACGTGAACGGCTCGAGGACGAAAACCGATACCGAGCCTTCATCGGCGCCCTCGTCGGTGCCGACTGTCGTCATCGGCACGTCGACTACGTAGGACACCGCCGGCTGGTCCGGGTCGTCGGAGGGAAAGACCAGAATATTGCCAATCGGTTGCAGATTAGTGCTCATTCTCTAGCCCCCCAAGTCCGACGGATCGTGGCGACGTCGGCCATGGGAGTCGATTCGAGTTTTCCTAATCGGCTACAGCTCAGGCCTGCCGCGTCTTAGCGGGATGAGTTGCTCTCTCCGAAACGATCCCGATGGAAGGACTTGGCGACGCCGAGGTCGTCGCGGTGAAGGAGACGATGCTTCGCGTTCCAGTCGGCAGCGATGGTCGCCGACAAAGAGGCGCAGGCAGCCCTTCTTCGAGTCGATCGCCATATAGACTTCCGACGACGGCTGCTGCTCGTGCGTCTCCCGTGTGGCGCGGGACACCCAGGAGAGTATGCGCCCCTTCTCTTTGGTATGGCCCTGAGCTCACCGCCGACAACAACATGTCGCGCGCCGTGAAACGCGGCGTCATCGTGGAGGCATCGCAGTGAGCGTCGCCGGTCCGACCTTCGCGGCCACGTCGCTGTACGCCTGCTGACCGAAGGGTAACGGCCGCATCAAGTGGTGAACGCCACTAGAACATGCGGTTGGACAACCGCCCTGTCCAA
Organism: Alphaproteobacteria bacterium 65-37; assembly: GCA_001897995.1. Classification (GTDB taxonomy): domain Bacteria; phylum Pseudomonadota; class Alphaproteobacteria; order Reyranellales; family Reyranellaceae; genus Reyranella. The sequence goes on from MKRV01000052.1 coordinate 5,269, forward strand.
AAGTGGACAACTCGTTCGTTCGTAAACTCTAAGGGCTTGAAAAGAATGGTGCCAGGGGCGGAATCGAATTTACATGTTATATATTTGAATTTATTGATGAATATTCAGTGCGGGTAATGGCCAATACCCGCAAAATTACCCAATCAAAAAATATACCGGCGGTTCGATACCATTTTCCACCGGAAAATTGGCCGGATGATACAATCTGCGCTGTCGTCCCGCCACTTCGCGCATCCGGCCTTATCGGCCTTCGTCGTATTCTCGCCTTGGCCCCCACGATACGGGATCTTCGATCCAGCGGTCGATGTCGGACTCCTTCCATCCTGCGCCGTTGATGCTGATCTTGATCCGAGGCGGGAACGTGCCCTCGGCGATCTTGCGATAGATGGTGGATCGGGACAGGCCGGTGCGGGCGAGAACGGTTTTCATGCGGACGATACGGTCTGGTGCGAGCATGGCTGCGCTGCCTCCTGCCGGGTGTTTCTGACGATTACAGAGACCAGACAGAGCGATGATCTGTTGTTGCGCAAGAGTGATTTAGACGTCATAGCGCCGTGGCGTAGAGGAGGTTAAAAATAGGCGGGGTTAAATCCCGATGCCCCGGCCCCTGCCGAGGTCGATGCCGTGGTTGAACGCGAGTTCCCGACCGAGGCTGCGGCCCGAGTCGATCCCGATACCAAGGTCTCGCCTGCGACCTTCAAGGATGGATTCAAGCTGCGGATCGCGTTCAAGGCTCTTCGCCATGTCGCCCATCGCCGACCGTGTGGACTTGTAGCCGGACATGTCGCCCGCTTGGTACTGGTGCTGGCCGGCGCGGTCGAGGCTCCGCCAACGCTCCACGAAGCGATCCGCACGAATCTGCGGATCGGTGCGCAGCTCGGTTTCGAGCTGGAGGGCGCGGATGGTGCGGTTGACCTGCTCCGTCGCCGCTTCCGAGGCAAGCTCCGGATTCTTCTTGTAGGCGGCTTCGGCGTCGTGCGGGCCGTAGGGCCGCACCTCCTCGAAGGCCGCGCGGGACTCCTGCAATTCCTTCACCTGCTCCGGGCTGGCTTTGCCGCTTTGCTCTTGCATCTCGAAGATCGCATCCACGGCGCGGGCATGGCGAACGAGCACCCTGGTACGGGCGCGGCGCAAAGCCTCCTCCGGGTCTACCGCCTTCTCCCTTTCCGGCGCCGCCCGTTCCGGCGCCTGCCCGCCATCGGCTGGCAGGCGCAGGCCGTCGAACATGCCGCGCACCTTCTCGGGAACCTGCCTGACGATCTCGACCACCCGCTCCACCCGCTCGCGGAAGGTGATGCCGCGCCGTTCGGCATAGCCCTGTACCGAGTCAAGCCGCTCGTAATCCGACGCCATGTCCTTGGCCCGGTCGCGCGACAGGGTGCGGACAAGCCGGTCCTGATCGGCGAAGTCGTCGCGGCCGTAATGCAGGTCCATGCCGTCGCGATGCCGCGACAGGGCGACATAGCTGCCATGGGCGTCCAGGCCCGGCGTCGCCAGAACATGGGTGCGGTCCACCGTCATGCCCTGCGCCTTGTGAATGGTCGCGGCATAGCCGTGGTCGATGCGGTCGTAATCCTTGAGGTCGAACGAGACGCTGCGCCCGTCGTCGGTGCGCACGGACATGGATCGTTCGCTGACCCGCTCGACGATCCCGAGCGTGCCGTTCTTCACGCCAAGACCGCACTCGTTTTGCAGGAACATGACGCGATCCCCGCTGGCGAAACTGCGCGCGCCGCGTTCGACCGTCAGGCGCACGTCATCTCTCAAATCGCCGGCTTCCCGCATCCGCTCGCGCGCCGCCTCGTTAAGTTCCCGCACCTGGTCATTGGTATGGGTGAGGATGATGCGGCTCTTGTCGGGCGACGCCTGCCGCTCGCGGTCCCAGCGGCCGATCAGATCGTCGCGCGCTTGCTCGCGTGTTGCGGCGGTATGCACCATGCCATGCGTGTCATAGGCATGGATCGCGTCGCCCGTCCGGCCGGTCGCCAGATCGCGCGTGGCGTCGCGCTGCCAGTCCTCCCGCTGGCGGCGCACCTCGCCGATCTCCGCGCCGCCGTGGCGTTCGTGAATGGAGCGGAACGCCGCGCCCGCCTCGATGGATTGCAACTGCTGCGGATCGCCGACCAGCACGACCTTGGCCCCGGCCTCGGCGGCATGGGACAGCACGCGCTCCAACTGGCGCGTGCCGACCATGCCCGCCTCGTCGATGACAAGCACATCGCGGGAAGTGAGCACGTCGCGGCCCTGTCCCCAACCGTGTTCCATGCTGGCAATGGTGCGCGACGCGATGCCCGATCCACTTTCCAGATTCTCGGCCGCGATGCCGGACAGCGCCACGCCCCGGACATCATAGCCCGCCGCTTCCCAGGCTTCGCGTGCCACGCCCAGCATCGCGCTCTTTCCCGTCCCGGCATAGCCGACGACGACGCCGAGATCGCGCCCGTCCGTGACATGCGCCAGCGCCTCGGCCTGCTCCCCGGAAAGCACAAGGCCGCGCGCTTCTGCGCGCGCCAGCGCCGATTCGCGATCTGCATCACGCACGCCATGGCGTTCCGTCTCGGCCATGAGTTCGGAGGCGCGGTGCAGGCGCTGCTCGGCCTCGATCATCTCGCGGGTGGTGAAGCGGTCCTCGCCGCGTCCGTCCGCGCCGAGTTCGACCAGCTCGGGCGCGCTCCGCATCGCGCCCATGACTGCGTTGAACTGCTCGATTCCGTCGCTGTGCCGGTGCGCGAACATCGCCATGTCGCGCCGCGTGAAGGTCGATTGCTGGTGGGTGATCGCGTCGAACGCCACCGAAGGATCGGCGATGATCCGTGCGCCGTTGTTGCGCGCGATCTCGCGGTGCAATTCCGCGCGGTCGGCGGCCTCAATCCCTTCGCCCTCGATCCGCTGCGCGGTCGCGCCGATCTGGCTTTGCGGCTCCAGCGCGATGCCCTGCGCCTCCAGGCTACGATGGTCGATGCGCGCGTCGATGTCGAGTTCGGCCAGGCGCTCGTTTGCCAGATCCGCCCAGCGTTCGCGCCAACGCTCGACCATCTCGGTGCGGTTCCAGTCCCGCACCTTTTGGCCGAAGCCGTTTTCGTCCACGGATCGCATGGTGAGCATGACATGGGCGTGGGGCTTGGGCGTCCCGTCGTCGGCCATGTCCCAATGCACATTGAGGTCGGCGATCATGCCCTGATCGACAAACTCCGCCTGCACGAAGTCGCGGGCGAGTTCGATGCCTTGGCGCTCCGTCATCTCGCGCGGAAGGGCGAACTCGACCTCGCGGGCGAGCTGTGCGTCCTTCCTGACCTCGAACGCCTCGACATCGTTCCAGAGCCGTTCGCGGTCGCTCCATTGTTCGGGCGCATCCTCCGGCAGCATGACCTCGGAATGGACGACGCCGCGCTTGTTGGAGAAGTCATGGCTGCGCTCAAGCCGGTCGTCGCGCAGCCGCGAGGCCGAGCGATAGGCGGCGGAGGCCACCGCGCTGGAGCCGGCCTTGCGGCCGATGACCTTGACGTGAAGATGATAGATCGCCATCGCGATCCGAACATCACCACGGCGAAGCGCACGTCGGAACGACGTATAAGCGCGCCCTCGAAACTAATTTCTCGGGAAGACCCGCGCCGTTTCAGCCCGTCCCGGCAACCCTACAGCATTGGGGCAGGCGCTCAACTATCATTGCTCCATCGACAGCTTATGGAGACGATGATGCGAAAGCCACGTGACTTTGACGCGGAACTGAAGTCGCTCGAAGACAAGGCGCGGGACTTGAAAGCCCGCAAGGTGCAGCAGCTCGGCGAGCTGGTCATCTCGACCGGGGCCGACGCGCTGACCGCCGACGAACTGGCGGGCGCGCTGATCGTGCTGGCCGAAACCAAGGACGCCGGAAAGAGGGAGGCATGGGCGAAGCGCGGCGCCGCGTTCTTTCAGAGCCGGACGCGGCGATCTGCATCGGCGCCTGACCGCGACACTGACGGCTCTTCGACGCAACCGGGCGGCGCGCTACCGGCATCAGGCGGCGCTAACGCGGCATGACATGCGCACCTGGCAGGTCGAGCGCCGCAAGCGCACACGGCATCTGATCGAACTCGGCGGCCTCGTCGTCAAGGCCGGGATCGTGGACCTCACCGGCGACGACCGCGCCATGATCTACGGCGCGATGCTCTGGATGGCCGACAAACTCAAAAGCGAGGACGCCAAACGGGCGCGCGAGGTCTGGACGAAACTCGGGCAGACGGCGTTCGAAGCGGATCGCCCAGCCAGCGCGCATTCCAGGCAGCAGCTGCAGCAGGATCGGACCTGAGCGATGGCGGGCGGCGCGGAGACCGCACATATCGCAGCGCCGCACGCCATCGCTCGGCTTGCCGCGCCATCTGCTTGAGGCAGGAAAGCCCCGCTCATGACCCTCGCATTACCCGTGGCGTTGCCGTCCGCTCGCGTTTCCAATAAGGGAAGACGATTTTCGAGGGAATCGTAGATGCGGCTAAGCCGTTTTGCGGTTTTCTCCAGCGCCTTGTGATGATGGGCAACCTGTTTAGTGATCTCACCTTCTTGCCCCGCCGATTTGGCTGCCATACGGACCATCAGTTCGGATAGGCGTTGGAGTTCGAGGACCTATTCGCTGACCGCGCCGAGAACGGCCTCGTCCGCCTTCTCCATGCGGATCGAGAGGCCGTTGCAGCGTATGATCGAGCGGGTAGGCCTCGTGAAGTAGGCGAGGACGCCTTGGTTATTCGGCCAATTGCCGCGCGCGTCCATCGCCTTGATAAGAGCAATCTCCCATTTTTCAAGAGCGTTCCAGCGTTTCCTGACAGGCATGATTGCGCCCCAGGCTCCTCGCTAACGCCCAGCATGCATCAGTTGCTGACGATCCCTGACAAGGTGACGATCCAAGACTTCAAATTCTTCTCTGCGGTCGCCGCGTCCTTCAGTTCCTTCTCGGCGTGGGCGACATAGGTGTTACGAAAATCGTTGACCGCCGACACCTGAACGAGGAATGCGCGAGCACCATCAAACCGGAATGCCACGCGGACCGCCTCGAAGACCCCGTCGATCTTGGTCTTATCGTTCAATGCGAAATCCAAACAGGATCGCAGCAAACCGATTACGGAATGCGGATTGCCGTAAACCAGTCCCCGCTTCAAGTTCTTCGCCATGTTTTCGTAGTGCTTCAGGTTCTTTTTGTCGGCGTCGCCCAGATAAGGCTCGAACCAATCGCGCTGGTCCACCGGGGTCGCGGGCATCTTGTCCTGCAAGCGCTTGATGATTGTGCTCTTGCAAGCCTCGTCGTAAGGGCCAAGAAGAGCGCTGAAGACGGGCGCGAAGTTTGGAACTTCCTCCTTTTTCTCGAAGAACCGATAAAGCTCCAAGGCGTCGTTCGCAGCCTTCTTCGCGCGAAGGGGCAGACTATCGAACACCTCCTTAGTGAAGAACTGTTCGGCATCGTTATCAGACCGCGCCTCGAACAACGGCAGTTCGGGCTGCGCGGTCGTCTCGCTGAGCAAGTTCTGGAGGGCCGGAGCGCACGCCCTTGCGAGATCGGCAAACTTGTTGCCGGTCAGCCGCTCCATCACGTTCTGCGGCGTAAACACATATTGCCACTTAGTCCCGCTTTTCGACGCGGCCTTGCACCATTCGACGGCGGCAGCGGCCTTGCGTGGAACGTCGCTGTCCTGCCGCCCCTTGGTCTCAACGAGCGCGTATTCGCCCGTATCCATCCGGACGAAAAAGTCAGGCCGGTAGAAGGCAAGGCGCTGGTCTACCGTGAGGTAGTCAATGCGAAGTGCCTGTGGGCCCGCGTTCTTGGCGAAAGCCTTTACGTCCACGCCGTTGTCGAGAAACGATGTCATCGCCACTTCAAGCGACTGGTCGCACGGAACGAGGTTGAACAGCGTATTCCTCGCCCTCTCGACCGGCTTTCGTTCGGAGAGCGTAGCCTGATACGGCTTCCAATTGCGAAGCTGCGCGCCCGTGCCCTGAGCACGCCTCTTCTCCGTCTTGACGGTCCGGCTTCGGATGAGCGGAATAAACACCGCGCGGATGTGCTCCCGCACGTCTTGATCCGCGAGCCTGCCAGTCAAACGCTTATCGACCAGCGAAACCTTCTCGCTGAAAAGAATTTCCGAAAGGAACGTCTGCAAGAGCGGTGCGAGAACGGCATGGGTCGATTGCACCTTGCACGCGGCCTCCAACTCTCGGACATAGAATGAAATCGCTGTAATGCCGTTCTGTAGGAGCGGCAGGCTGATGTTCATTTGCTCGACAACCTCATTGGTGATGAGGTGCCGCCCTTCATATTTCACATCCACGTCGCCCTTGGTTCCAAGAGGCAACGGCGAGTACGGCCGGAACGCGGCCTTCACATCCTCAATCGAAATCCCCTCAAGCTTGGGCTGTATCTCGTGTGCCGCCGATAGCGCCGGCAGCACGATGTCGAGCGCGGTCAAGTCCTTGTTCTCGTCGGGGAAGATGGTGACCGTCGTCGCGGGCACCTTCTCGGTATCGAGAACCTCGATGGGCAAGCCTTCCTGCTCAAGCTCTTGCTCGTAGAGGCTCGAAAATGCTGGGTGCTCAACGACGGTGACAAGCTCGTTGGCTTGACCGGGCGGAGTCATACGCCGAAGGCCGCGCCCAAGCGTCTGTTCGGGGAGGATGTTTGCTTTCGAACTGTAAGGGCGAAGGGGAACGATGGTCGTCACATTGCGAACGTCCCATCCCTCCCGCAGCATCAGAACAGACACGATGCAGGAATAAGGACTGTCCCCGCGATCAAGCTCGCGGCTGATGCGCCGGATCGCCTTCAAATCCTCGTCGTTGATATCCTTCTCGCTCTCCTCGAAAACCTCGATAGTCTGCCCACCGATATTCCTTCTTTTGACCGAGCCTTTCAGATTGGTGTGAAGGTTGATCGTCTTGCCGTTCAAATCGGAGAAAACGCTGTCCGCGTTCAAGCGGCTGGCGATCTGATTCGCTGCCTCGGTGTCCGTGCACATGACGAAAAGCAGCGGCCTCTTGCCGCTCTTTTCCCATTCCTGACAACTGCGCTTCCATCGCTCATAGCCAAGGCGCAAGTGCGCCTCGTAGCGGTAGGCCGCGTCGTCGTGCGCCTGTTCGACGAGTTCCTTAGTGCGCCCGATGATCGGCGTCTTGACTATGCCTGCATCGACGGCTTCGCCGAGCGGCGTGTCGCAGACGACATGGGGAAAGATGCGGCCTTTATTGTCCTTCGGCGTGGCCGAGAAATCGAGCTGCGCTACTAGGCCATTGCCGGACCGCTTCCTGATCGTCTCGTGCAGCCAGCGAATCGCTTGATTCCAGGCCGAGCCGGGGTCCCAAACGTGGTGGGCCTCATCATTTAGAAGCATGACGCGGTGATGGGACGTGATCCGGTCGCGCAGTTCAGCGCCGGTGTCGAGCGCTTTCGACTTGGAGACCGCCGGTCCTGCCCAATCGTAAGTCTCGGCTTCCGAGCGACTTCCGCTGCGCGGCTCGAACAGCCGGTGAATATTTGTGAGGTAGAGCGCGCCGCCTGTGCTCGCGCCGCTCGCCTCGTCTTGAAGCACGACGGAAAAATTCCAATCGCCGCGCCATTCGGTCGGAATGAGCGGGTCCGTCATGAAGATGTCCGGGCCGCCCCCCTCGGGGCGGAAATCTTCCTTCAGACGCTCGAACACAGTCAGGTTCGGCGCGATGATGACGAAATGCTTCGCCATCTCCGAACCACTTTCCCTGAGCGCATGGAAGTAGCTCCACACAATGGCGAGGCTCATGCACTTGGTCTTGCCCGCGCCCGTGGCGAGCTTGAAGGCGTAGCGCGCCCACTCGTCATCTTCGGGCTTGATTCCAAGCGCTTCTGTTTCCGCGTTCGGTCCGCCGAACTCGAAGATGAGGGACGACAGCGAGTGCATCCCCCGGACCTCGATCAAATAGATAAAGGTCTCGATGGCCTCGCGCTGACAGAAATAATAGCGAAAGTCGAACTCCTCGCCAGTCCCGCCGATCAGCCGGTGCGGTCTCTCGAACCAATGGGCCAGTAGCTCGCGCGTCGTGTCGCTCGCGCCGAAATAGTTGAGTTCCCGCCACTCCTTCACGGCCGCGCGAAGTGGATTGACCATGCGGATTGGCGACTGCCGCCGATAGGTCTTGATCTCGGGCGGCAAGCCTTTTTGCGCGCGAACGCGATGTTTGTTCGGCTCTTCCCACGGGGCGAACAGCGGTTCAAGCGCTGCCGCGTTGATGGCGAGGCCATCGGGTGCGCTGGTCTCGCTCATACCTCAATCTCCACCGTGATGCTGGTGTCGCAGCCGAACACATCAACGACCTTGACGCAGGCCGTGTGCTTGCCGGGCTTGTCGTAGGAGAACTCGGCATCGCTCACCGTCTTGAGGCTGCGATCCTTCCGCGTGCGGTAGTCCTGCCAGTGATGGTTGAACGGCCTGTCCGGCGCCCAGTCAAAATCGATGGCCCAGAAGTCGATGAAGTCGAAGCCACTTTCGACAGCGCGCTCCTGCAACGCCTCCAACTCTTTCGATGGCACCTCCGTCAAGCTCGGCAGAAAGTTCTTGAGCTTGATTTCGACAGTCTTTGCCTTCGGACCTTTTCGAATGACAGGCTCCGCCTCAAGCAGCGCGACTTCGAAGAACGGCGGAACTTCCGTCCGGTTCTTTTCCATGATCTCGCGCGGGATACGGTGAAGCCTGATCTTCACATCAAGCTCGGTTTCTATGCCCGCAATTGCCTGCCTGAGGTCCATCTCGAAATCCCACGCGAGACAATGTACCTGCTTTCCTCCGGCTGCCTTGACAGCGCGCGCAACCTCCTTCGCTTCTTCTCGCGAAAATATGCTGTCGATTCCGTCGACATGCACAAAGGCCGTGGCTTTGCGAGCATGGATTAAGGGTGACGGGGCATTGGGCAGGCTCTCAGCACGAAAGAACCTCAGCACCACCGCGCGGTGCTCGTCCTCTGCCCCCTTCAGCGCTTCCTTCTGCCACCACTGGCGTTCGTAGCGACCGAGATTGTACACGTCGAATGATCGATAGGGTTGCTCTGCGTCATGAAGTGCTCTCTGTCCCCCGATCAATCGCTTTCTTGATGTGTGAATTGCGAAACGGCCAAGGTCAGAGCCGATCCACCGCCGTCCTAGTTTTTCTGCAACAGCCAATGTAGTTCCCGAACCGCAAAAGAAGTCCGCCACTATGCTGTTTTCGTCAGAACAGGCTCGAATAATCCTTTCGATGAGGGCTTCTGGCTTTTGCGTCGCGTATCCTAGATTCTGAGTTTTATCCGCTGGCTGCAACATAGGAATGCGCCACACGTCATCGATGATTCTATCGGTCGCAAGGCGGTACATGACGTTGCCTGCTTCATCGCGAGCATTGACCATTCTCCCGCCAACCTTCTTCCGGACTAATTGCTTTTCTGGCTTCTCACGCTGCTCTTTCTGGACCGAAAATATTGGCGTGCCATCCTTGGATTTTGTGTAGAAAAGAATTTTGTCCGTGCTGCGCGTGAAGAACGGCTTCCTCAGATCAGGCATCTTATTGTAGTAGTACCAATTGATCTGATTTTTGAAGTTTTCCTTCCCAAAAATCTCGTCCATGAGGCATCGGATAAAGTTGTCCATGTGCCAGTCGCAATGGACGAAAATGCTTCCTCTTTCGCTGAGCATGTCTCGCATCATCGTAAGCTGCTCACTGAGGATGCTAAGATAAGAATCTGTGTGCCTTCCCCAAATGTCTCTGTAGGCTACCATTTCGAGGACGGATTGATCCTTTTCTATTGTTTCGTCTTCGTCCCCAATCGGAATCGTCATTGTGAAATCCGCGCCAACATCGAACGGCGGGTCGATGTAGATTAGATCGATGGCCCCTCGAAAATTTTCGAGGAGCGATGCCATGACCAGCCGGTTATCTCCCCAGATAAGACGATTGCGGAAGTCATCGCGATACGCGGTACCGATATCAAACAGATCACCAGTTGCTTCCGCCCGTGATCTTGGTTCATCGATTGTTTCAATGCGCTGAAGCGGAAGCGCCCTCCGAGCAATATTGACTTCACGGCGATTGCCGAACTCGTCGTATTTCCCTTCCCAAACTAGTTCTGCTCGCATTTGCGACAGAGGGTGTGGGTTGCTCGGCCCGTAAATCATCTTGGTTTTATCGTTCATTGCTGAATGCTCACACTTTCGGTCTTGTACTGGGCGCGAGCCAACGACACGCGCACGGATTCGGGATCGGCCAGCACGATGTGCTGATGTTGCGGGTCTTGCTCGTGCTCTTCGAAATCGAGTCCCAGCCGCTTGAGAAAATAGTAGAGCATGGCGAGCTTCACGCGGACATGAAGCATCCCTTTCTTCATGCCAAAATCTGCGGCGACAACCTTCTGTTGATCTTCCGTCAGTGCCGGATGCGGCTTCAGGACAACCTCGGTCGTTTCGATCCAAGTGCGATCATCAGTCGGCTTCGCCTCGGGTGGAGCGTCCTCCTTCACGTCGAGGATGCGAGGGAGAAGAAAATCCTTGAATTGCCAGTCGATGTGACAAAAGGCGCGGGTATGCCAGCGCATCCCGTCGAAACCGAAGGCATGGGGCGTGATCCAGCGCCATTGCGGCTTCGGTCGGCTCGCGGACAACGATTGATAGCGAATCTCCAGCGCGCGCCCTTCGCGGACGCATGACAGGACACGCTTCAGAATGGCCGGATCGATGTTTCGGCGGGGAAGCGGGACGGCGGCGAAATCCGGGACTTCGGAAAGCCAGGTTTCGGCGGCGGTCAGCGCGCCACGGGCGATGGAATTGAGTTGCGTCAGATAGCGGGTCGCGTCCGGCTGTAGGAAACGCGGATTGAACCGGTCGCTCGCGAAGTACCGCTTCAGGCTCCGGTCATAGCGCATGTTCTCCGGCGCGATCTCCTGATAGTGGCTCAAATCCTTGGAAGCCTGCGGGACGGACACGCCAAAGAAGCTGGTGATATCCGACCTGTTGATCCCGCCCTCCCAGAACAGCCGGAATTCGATGAATTCGAGCCGCTGTTCGATGCCCCATCGCAGGCTTGGTGCCGGTTCGCCCATTAAATTTGGCCCTCTCCTGGATACGGATAGAAACTATATTGACAGCGTTTCACGGTCCGTATAGTTTCTATCCTTAACGGCGAGTCTCGTCAACAGGGGCGTGGCGGCCAACGGGAAGGAACGAGGACCATGATCGACATCGAATTCAAGCTGAATGGCCGGAAGGTCCGGCCCAATGACATCGCCAACGAATTGGAGCGGGCGATGCTGAAGCAAGTGCAGGACAACATTGCCGAGAAATTGCGGGGCATTCGCGATCCCGAGACGGGCGAGGCTCCGAAGGTGACCGTGAAGGGTCGCGGGCTGAATGATCTCTCGTTCGAGGTGTCTGGCTCCGAGGCTCTTGTCGCAGAAGTGAAGCGGCGGCTGAGTTGAGCCGCATCGTCAACCCCAAGAAGTCCGGAAGGAGGTGATTCTGATGGCGAAGTCGAACAAGGAGGTTACCAGCGCCAAGGCTGCTTCGGCGGCTGCGAAGGTGCTCAGCAACCCCAACTCGACCAAGGCGGCCAAGACTGCGGCGGCCTCGGCTCTCACGCAGCGTCCGAATAAGAAGTAGGACGCGGCGACGTTCAATATGGGGCGGGCCGGGAGCTTTCCCGGTCTCGCCGCTCAAGGTCAACAATGGGCTCAAGGAGACCAGCCGTGATTTATGCGATCAACTACGACCTGAAGCGTCCGGGTCAGAATTACGAGGCGCTGTACGAGGCCATCAAGAGCTGCGGTGTGTGGTGGCATCATTTGGGTTCGACTTGGCTGGTCGATACGTCGCTGAACGCTCAAGGCGTCTGGGGCCGGCTCGCGCCACACGTCGATAAGAACGACTTCTTCCTCGTGATCGGCGTCACGCGCGAATATCAGGGCTGGTTGCCGCAGGAGGCGTGGGACTGGATCAATAGCCGCAGCGCCAAGATGGCGGCGTAGGGAGGCAGCGATGCGTGTTCAAGGGGCCGTTATCCGAGAGCAAGGCCAGACGTTCGCCATCGTGGTGGTGAAGCCTCATGTCATCCAAAACCACTCTGAAGCTGCGGAAGCAATCCGCGGCTTCACGCCAGTCTTCGGCGTGCCGGTGATTCTCATGGCTCAGGACGGGCGGGGAAGGCCGACCTTTTACGGGCGACCGGACATTGCGCGATTCATGTCTTCCGTACCGCTAAACGCAATTCCGTGGCGTGAATACACGATCAACTAAACTGTGACTCTCAGGATAACGACGGCGGCGTGGGCGACGGCCAGCCGTGGACCGTTCGTAAATCTAACGGCTTGCCTTTAGCGCATTCAGCAAATCTCCCCACTCCTGCATCAGCGTCACCCGCTGCTCCCAATAGGTGGCGCGGTTGTAGGTTCGCCGGATGGTGTTCTTGTCCTGATGTGCCAGAACCGCCTCAATTACATCTGGATCGTAATCGCGGGCGTTGAGGATGGTACTCGCGGTCACCCGAAAGCCGTGCGCGGTCACTTCGTCCTTGCTATACCCCATACGCCGTAGCGCGGCATTCATGGCGTTCTCGGAAAGGGGGCGCCGGGTCGAACGGATCGAAGGAAAGACAAGTCCGCTGTGCTCGGAGAGCGGCCAGACCTCTTCCAAAGTCAGAAGCGCCTGTTTGGATAGGGGCACGTCGTGCGGAGCGCGCATCTTCATGCGCTCAGCTGGGATATGCCAGACAGCCTTCTTCCGGTCGAACTCGTCGCGGGTCGCTCCTCGTACCTCGCCGGGACGGACACAGGTAAGGGCGAGGAACTGGAGGGCAGCTTTCAGGGTCGGCCAACCATCGTACTCATCGATCGCTACGAGGAGCTGGCCGAATTTTTTTTCGTCGGTGATCGCGGCACGGCCGTTGGCTTTCGGTGGCTGGAGCGCGCCCTGGAGAGCCAGGGTGGGGTCAATCTCGGCTCGGAGAGTAACAATCGCCAATCGGAAGACGCTGCCGATCACGCCGCGCAAGCGTCGCGCTGTCTCTCTTCGGCCGCTCTTTTCGATCTTCTGGAGGATTTGGAGAATTTCTGCCGGGGTGATCTCTTTGATCGAACGCTTGGCGAGTGGGCTGGCTAGGTCTTCGAGGAGCCATTTGGTTTTGGTGACGGTGGACGCCGCCGCCTTCCGTTCCTCCATCCGTCTCACATATTCCTCGGCGATCAGGCCGAAGGTAGTGCGTGCTTCCGTCAGAGCCGCGATCTTCTCCTCCTTGCGTTTTGCGGAGGGGTTGATGCCGGCGATCAGCAATCTCTTGGCGTCATCGCGCTTCTCCCTCGCGTCGAGAAGCGACACCAACGGGTACTTGCCGAAGGAGAGGATGTTTTCCTTCTCAAGGTAGCGATAGCGTAATTGCCAGAGCTTGGAACCGCTCTTTTGGACGAGGAGATAGAGTCCATCACCGTCGGCGAGACGATACGGCTTGTCTTTAGGCTTGGCGTTCTTGCAAGCAAGGTCGGAGAGGGACATGGGTAACGGGCCTCCCGGGTAATGGGTAATACCCGGATCGTTACCCACAAATTGATGCGTTGCAATGGCACGCGGAGGGTGGCCATGAGCAGCAAGAAGCAGCTAATTCATTGATTTATAACAATCGTCGGGACGCCATGAGACGCTATGAGAAGGGGTGATGGTGCCCAGGGGCGGAATCGAACCACCGACACTGCGATTTTCAGTCGCATGCTCTACCAACTGAGCTACCTGGGCGCGCCGTACGAGTTGGCGGCGGGCTTATAGGACGCGTCGGCGCCGCTGTCCAGACGGTCGGCCGGGATGCTCTATCCCCGCGATCCGCCGCCGGGCTCATCCTCGCCCGGCCCTTCTTCCGTTTCCACGCGATATCCCTCCTTCAGCCAGCGCCCAAGATCGATATCGGCGCAGCGCTTGGAGCAGAAGGGCCGGTGCTTCTCGTCTGCAGGCTTCGAGCAGATCGGGCATTTGGCGGCGATCCGCACCGCCCGCAACGGCGGCCCAGGGCGATCAGGAGGGCGATCATTCGAACGATCAGCCATCGCTCTTCTCCAGCGCTTCGAGCTGGGCGGCCAAGGTCGGGCCGCGCCGCGCGCGGGTCAGCTCGAAATGGCCGAGCCGCGTGAAGCCGTAGATCTGGGTCGGCACTGGGTCGCCCGCCAGCGCCTCGGCCAGGCAGGCCTGCACCTTGTCGCGATCGTAGGAGCTGCGCATGTTGACGAAATCAATCACCACGGCACCCGCGATGTTGCGCAGGCGCAGCTGCTGGGCGATCGCCGGCGCCGCTTCGAGATTGATCTCGATCGGCCGGCGCGGCGCACGACCCTGGCGGCCGCCGGCCGAAGCGCTGTCGACGTCGACGGCGCACAGCGTCTCGCCGGGCTCGAACAGCAGCTCGACGCCGCTTTCCAGCACGATGCGGCCGGCCAGCGCCGTGCCGATCTGGCCCGCGACGTCGTCGATGTCGAAGGCCGGCATGGCACCGTTGTGCCAGCGCACGCGGATCTTCTCGCCGCGACGATCCATCTCGTCCTGCAGCTTCCGCGCCATGATCCGGTCGTCGAGGATCACCTCCTCCAGGGTCGAGCCGAAGTCGCGCAGCAGCCGCGCGACGGGATCCTGCTCGCCCGGCATGCGCGCCGAGAGATCGGCCGGCGGCTCGATATCCAACGCGAGGCGGCGGATCCTCTCCCAGCGCTCGGTGAGCTGCGTCGCGTCGGCCTGCAACAGCTCGGCCGAAGCGCCGGCCGCGGCAGTGCGCAGCACGATGCCGCCGTCCAGCAGGCCCTCGACGTGCCCGCGCAGCCGATCGCGCTCCGACTCGCCTTCGATGCGGCGCGAGAAGTTCACCCCGGAGCCGACCGGGTGATAGACGAGATAACGGCCGGTCACGGCGATGTTCATGGCGAGCCGCGGCCCCTTGTCGCCGTCGCCGTCGTGGCGCACCTGCACCAGCACCGGCGCGCCGGGCAGCGGCCAGCCGTCGATGCCGGCACGGTCCTCCGCCCGCAGGAAACCGGCGCGGCCGATGCCGATGTCGACAAAGGCCGCATCGAGATCGGGCATCACCCGTTCGAGCCTGCCGAGGAAGATCCCTTCGACGCGCGAGGGCTTGTCGCGGCGCACGATCTGCAATTCGACAAGACGGCTTTCGGCGACCAGCGCCATCAGATAGGCCTGGGGCAGGACGTGGCAAATCAGGCGATCGACGGTCGTCACGATGCGGCGGCCTTCAGGAGCTGCTCGGTCTCGAACAACGGCAGGCCCACGACGTTGCTGTAGGAACCGGAAATATAGGCGACGAAGGCAGCGGCGCGTCCCTGGATGGCATAACCGCCGGCCTTGCCCTGCCATTCGCCGCTCGCGAGATAGGCATCGACCTCCGCCGCCTCGAGCCGCTTGAAACGCACGATGGTTTCGACCAGCCGCGAGCGCACGCGGCCGTCACCGCCGGCAACCGCTAGTCCGCCCAGAACTCGGTGGCGCCGCCCCGATAGCAGGCCGAGGCAGTGGCGCGCCTCGTCGACCGTCTCGGCCTTGGGCAGGATGCGGCGGCCGCACACGACGACGCTGTCGGCCGCCAGCACGATGGCGCCGGCATGGCGCGGCATCACGGCCGCCAGCTTGGCCGTCGCCATGCGCAGCGCATAGGCGCGCGGCAGTTCGCGGGCCAGCGGGCTCTCGTCGATGTCGGCAGGATCTATCTCGGCAGGCTCTCGTCCGACCTGTCGCAACAGGTCGAGCCGGCGCGGCGAGGCGGAGGCCAGGACGAGCGCAGGAAGCGGCGAGGCGCGCAACGCCTACTTGAAACGGAAAGTGATACGGCCCTTGGTCAGGTCATAGGGCGTCATCTCGACGGTGACGCGGTCGCCTGCCAGTACGCGGATGCGGTTCTTGCGCATCTTGCCCGACGTGTGGGCCAGAATCGTATGGTCGTTGTCGAGCTTCACCCGGAACATCGCATTGGGCAGCAACTCGGACACGACGCCCGTGAATTCGATCAGATCTTCTTTGGCCATCCGGCCCCCGGCTGGAGAGAAGGTGAAGAAAGCGGCCGGAAAATGGGCTCCGGACGCGTCTAAGTCAACTGCAGCGGGAGTGGACAGACCCGCCGACGCGGCGAGCTGGTAAAGCGGTCTTCTCACGGGCTCTGCCCTCCCCTATACAAGTCGGCGCTGCGAACGCCCCGGGGATGGAAGGACCAGCACGAATGAAGATGACGCGTAAGTACGGCCTGCTGGCCGCCCTCCTTCTGGCGCCGGGCCTCGCCTGGGCTCAGGCTCAGCCGCCGGCCGCCAAGCCGGCTCCCAATGCCATCACGCATCCTGCACAGAAGAAGATCGGCACCCCTTCCGCGAGGCAGTATTCCTCGGCGCTGATCGTGATCAATTCACGCGGTGCCAAGCTCGACGGCCAGAAGCTGGTCCTCGACGGTGTCCAGCCGACGGCAACCCTGTTCACCAGCCGGCCGGTCCGTTCAGTCGGTCACATGGTGACGCCGGACATGGTCGATATCTGGCGCACCGGCAGCTTCGCCAAGGATCCGCCCAACGCCACGGTCTCGGTGTTCAGCAAAGACGGCTCGAGCGTCTCGGACGTCGTCGTCACCCTCAACACCGCCAAGCTCGACGGCGACAAGCTCAGCTTCGACGTCCATGTCCTCGAGGGCAGCCTCGGCACGGCCGATGGGCCGGCTTCGATATTCATCGACACGATCTGGTTCGGCATCGGCTCGCACGGCGCCAACTATCTCGGCCAGTCGCAGACCACCGGCGGCGAGACACCGGCGATCGGCAGCCCCGACGACACCAGCACGCTCACCGGCTGGCCCAACCCGGCGCCCAGCGGCTCGGGCTACCGCTCGATGCCGCAGCAGGTGAACAATCCCGGCGCGCCGCCGCCGCCCGACATCGATCCGCGCTACCAGCAGCGCTACAACGCGCCGACCTGCGGCGCCCCGCCCCTGCTGCCCTGCTACTGAGACGCACGGAGACGATCATGACTTCCCTTCGCCTCTCGGCAGCCCTCGTCACCGCCTTCCTGTTGGCCGGCATCGCCGCGTCGTCGGCCCAGACGCCACCGGCCGCTCCACCGGCGGCGACCACGCTCGGTGCCCCCAAGACGGTCGGCAAGGCCGGCAAGCCGCACCTGATCCCGTCGATGATCGTGCTCAATGCGCGCGGCGCCAAGCTGCAGGGCAAGCAGCTGGTCCTCGACGGCGTGTCGCCCAACGCCATCATCTTCGCCGACCGGCCGGTGCGCGCCGCCGGCCACGCGCTCACCACGCACGTGATCGAGGAATGGAGCGCCAACGCACCGGACAGCTTCGCCAAGACGCCGCCCAACGCCACCGTGTCGGTGCTGAACAAGGCGAAGGCCAGCGTCGTCGATGCCGTGGTCACGCTGCGCGCGCCCAAGCTCGACGGCGACAAGCTCATCTTCGACGTCGACGTGCTGGAGGGTGATCTCGCCGGTGCCGACGGCGCCGTCTCGGTGTTCATGGACATCATCAACCTGCCGTCGCCGCGCCGCACCTCGCATCGCGGCGCGTGGTACGCAGGCGCCAACTGAGGCTGGCCCCGACCCATCCGGTCCAAGCGCTTCGGCGCTGACGAAGTCCTTACAGTGGCCTGCCGAAGTGCGCAGGCTCACTTGCAGGGGTGACGCGGTTCCAGCCGCATTTCACGCACAATCGAAGCCGGAAATCCTCCCGAACGAGCAGCGGAGCAACGACGCGTCCGCCTCGTCCCGAGGAGGAATGACCATGAAAATCAAGACAATTGCCATCGCGCTGCTGGGTGCCATGGTCGTGGCGGCTGGCCCGACCCTGGCGCAGCAACGCTCCGAGGCCGACGGCACCGCCGCGGTTCCCGACAAGGTCGGCGCGTCGGACCGCCCGCTGCCGACGGCCCAGGGCCCGAACTGGAACCCCACGGCCGAAGAGGCCATCGCCCGCCAGGAAATCCACGACGCGGGCTATGGCGGCGTCACGATGCTCGAACGCATGCCCGACGGGACCTGGCACGCCCAGGCCTTCAAGAACCAGGCCTACTACGAGATCACGCTCGACCGCGCCGGGCATGTCGCGCAGCACTGACGGTGGCAGGTGGGGCGCCGGGCCCGGCAGGATCAGACCGTCGGGCCCGACGGCGCACCGAAGCGCATCTTGATCCGCCCCAGCACCTGGTCGCGGGTGCGGCGGTAGGCATCTAGCCGTGTCTCGCGATTGCCGTCGACGGCGCTGGGATCGGGCATCGGCCAGTACTCGACTTCGGTCGCGGTGCCGCGCGTGACCTCGAGCGCCTGATGATGGGCCTCGGGCGAGAGCGTGACGATCAGCTCGAACGAGGCGGGATCGATGTCGTCGAAGGTCTTGGCGTGATGGCGGTGCACGTCGATGCCCATCTCGTCGAGCACCGAGACGGCAAAACCATCGACGTCGGTCGCCCGCACCCCTACCGAATCGACATAGACCGAGCGGCCATAGAGCCGCTTGGCCAGCGCCTCGGCCATCGGCGAACGGACGGAGTTCTCGCTGCAGGCGAAGAGCAGGCTGGAGGGCAGTCCGTTCATCACCGCTCAGCGGTCACGATTTGATGTGCAGAGCGCAGATCAGCGTGAACAGCCGGCGGGCCGTGTCGTGATCGACTTCGATCTTGCCGGCGAGACGCTCGCGCAGCAGCTCGGACCCTTCGTTGTGCAGGCCGCGGCGGCCCATATCGAGCGCCTCGATCTGCGAGGGGCCGAGCTTCTTGATCGCGGCGTAGTAGCTCTCGCAGATCAGGAAGTAGTCCTTCACGACCTTGCGGAAGGGTGTGAGCGACAGGACGATGTCGCGCAGCTTGCCGTCCTCGCCGTTGCGCACGTCGAACACCAGCCGCTGCTCGAAGATGCCGATGCGCAGCCGATAGGGGCCCTTCTCGCCCCCGACCAAGGCGAAGTCGTTATCCTCCAGGAGATCGAACAGCGCGACCGCCCGTTCATGCTCGACTTCCGCCGACCGGCGCGCGACCGACTCCTCGTCCAGGGCGATATCGACGATCCGCCGGGCTTGTGGCTGGGCTTGCGACATCGGCCGGCCTAGCGACGGTTGAGCCGGATGGCGATCGAGCGACCGTGCGCGCCCAGGCCCTCGGCCTCGGCCAAGGCCAGTGCCGACGGGCCGAGCGCGGCCAGCGACTCCGGCGTGCAGGCCACGATCGAGGTCCGCTTCAGGAAATCGGCAACGCCGAGCCCACCCGAGAAACGCGCCGCGCGCGAGGTCGGCAACACGTGGTTGGTGCCGGCGACGTAGTCACCGATCGCCTCCGGCGTGTGGCGGCCGAGGAAGATCGCGCCGGCATGGCGGATCTTCTCTGCCAGCGCCGCGGCGGGCGCCGCCTCCATCGCGAGCTCGACATGTTCGGCGGCGATGGCATCGACGATCGGGGCACACGCCCCGAGGTCCGGCACCAGGATCACCGCACCATTGTCGCGCCAGCTTGCCCCCGCGATGGCCGCGCGCGGCAGGACCGCGAGCTCGGCCCCGACGGCGGCGATCACGGCATCGGCAAAAGCGCGATCGTCGGTCACCAGCACCGACTGCGAGGAGGCATCGTGCTCGGCCTGCGACAGCAGATCGGCGGCGATCCAGGCCGGGTCGTTCCGGCCATCCGCCACCACCAGGATTTCCGAGGGGCCGGCGATCAGGTCGATGCCGACCTGACCGAACACCCGGCGCTTGGCGGCGGCAACGAAGGCATTGCCGGGACCGGTGATCTTGTCGACCGGCCGGATCGACTGCGTGCCATAGGCCAGCGCCGCCACGGCCTGGGCGCCGCCGATCCGCCAGAGTTCGTCGGCGCCGGCAATCTTCGCGGCCAGCATCACCAGCGGATTGAGCACGCCGCCCGGCGTCGGCACGACCATGACGACCCGCGGTACGCCCGCCACCTTGGCCGGCACGATGTTCATCAGCACCGACGACGGGTACGCCGCCGTGCCGCCCGGCACGTAGACGCCAGCGGCGTCGACGGGGCGGTAGCGGGCACCGAGTCGCGTGCCGGTGGCGTCGGTGAAGTCGACATCCTGGGGCAGCAGGGCGCGATGGAACGCTTCGATACGCTTGGCCGCGAAGGTCAACGCCTCGCGCTGCGCCGCCGGGACCTCGGCCGCCGCCGAGTCGCGCTCGGCGTCGGCTATGCGTAATTTTCCAGCGTCAAGATCCGGCCAGTCGAACTTGCGCGTGTAATCGACCACGGCGGCATCGCCGCGGGCGCGCACGTCGGCCACGATGTCGGCGGCGATTCGATCGACATTCTCGTCGGTGTCGCGGTTGCGCCCCAGGAAGGCTTCGAACTCTTTCTCAAAGCCTGGCGCCTCGGCCTCCAGCCTGAGCGGCCCCTTCCTAGGCGGCACGGGCGGCTCCGTTGGCGACGTCGCGGAAACGGTCGATCCAGCGGCCGATCTGCTCGGGCCGCGTCTTCAGCGCGGCGCGGTTGACGATGAAGCGCGAGGTGACGTCGGCGATATGCTCGATCTCGACCAGGCCGTTCTCCTTCAAGGTGCGGCCGCTGTCGACCAGATCGACGATGCGATGGCTGAGACCGAGCGAGGGCGCGAGCTCCATCGCACCGGAGAGCTTGACGCATTCCGCCTGAACGCCGCGCGCGGCGAAATGCCGGCGCGTCACTTCGGGGTACTTGGTGGCGATGCGGACGTGGCTCCACCGCCGCGGATCGTCGCTGCCCGCCATTTCGACCGGCTCGGCGACGGCCAGACGGCACTTGCCAATGCCAAGATCGATCGGCGCATAGATCTCGGGATAGTCGAACTCCATCAGCACATCGGCGCCGGCGATGCCGAGATGGGCCGCCCCGAAGGCCACGAACGTCGCGACGTCGAAGGAGCGGACGCGGATGATATCCAAGTTGGGATGGTTGGTGGCGAAGCGCAGTTGCCGTGCGTCCGGGTCGGCAAAGGCCGGCTCGGGCTGGATGCCGGCCTCGGCAAATAGCGGGGCGGCCTCCTTCAGGATGCGACCCTTGGGCAGCGCCAAGATCAGCTTCTCGTTCAGCTTGTCGTTCGCCTTGATCGACACGTAACCGCTCCAGTAACGAATGCCCGCCCCGACCGGAAACCCCGGCCTTCAAGGGCAAGGGGCTATTCGACCGGATGGGCGGGCTTCCACGGGGTGGGCCAAGGCTCCCCGACATCCCCCAAATGGCACGCGAGCCGGCCGATTTCCAGCCGGATGGCCCGGCCCGCAGAAAAGCGCAGGGTCAATGAATGATCGTCTTCCCGCGCAACCGCCAGCAATTCCAGCATCCGGTCGGGTTCCCCCAGCGGAATGTCCTGATGCCGCACGGCGGTCACCTCGTTGAAAACGAGGGCGGAATGGGTACGAAAATAGGCCGTTTCGACGCCGGGATCGGCCTCCCAGCGAAAGCGGTTCAGCAGCAGGACGAACCGTTTCTCGTCCTTGAGGAAGGCGCAGTCGCGGACCGCCACCAGGGCGTCCTGGATCGCCGCGGAGATCACCGCCAGATCCTCGGCGTCGACCGCCGACAGCTTGAGCTTTCCCAGCATGCCTTCAGCCCTTCAGACGCTCGATGTCGGCGCCGCAGGCGCTGAGCTTCTCTTCCAGACGTTCGTAACCACGGTCCAAATGATAAACGCGATGCAGGGTCGTGTCGCCCTCGGCCGCCAGGGCGGCGATCGCCAGCGATACCGAGGCCCTGAGGTCGGTCGCCATCACCTCGGCGCCGCGCAGCTTCGGGACGCCGCGCACCAGCGCCGATTCGTGATGAATGGTGACGTTGGCCCCCATGCGCGACAGTTCGGGGACGTGCATGAAGCGGCTCTCGAACACCGTCTCGGTGATCATCGAGGCGCCTTCGGCCCGGGTCATCAACGCCATCATCTGCGCCTGCAGGTCGGTCGGAAAGCCCGGGAACGGCTCGGTCATGACGTCGACGCCCTGCAGTGCGCCGTTGGTGCGATGAACGCGCAGGCCGCGCGCCGTCGGCTCGAGGCCGACCCCGGCGGCGCGCAGCGACTGCGCGGCGCTTTCCATCAGGTCGAGGCGGCCGCCCAGCAGCTCGACGTCGCCCGCCGTCATCGCCACCGCCATGGCGTAGGTGCCGGTCTCGATGCGGTCGGCGATCACGCTGTGCGTCGCCTCCTTCAGCGCCGACACCCCCTCGATGGTGAGCGTTTCGGTGCCCGCCCCGTCGACCGGCACGCCCATGGCGATCAGGCATTCGGCAAGGTCGGCGATCTCCGGTTCGCGCGCGGCGTTGTCGAGCACGGTCGTGCCCTTGGCCAGCGCGGCCGCCATCATCAGATTCTCGGTCGCCCCCACCGATACCTTGGGAAAGGTGTAGCGGGCGCCGCGCAGCCCCTGGGGCGCCCGCGCGACCATGTAGCCGCCGTCGATCTCGATCTCGGCGCCCATCGCCTTGAGGCCGGCGATGTGCAGATCGACCGGCCGGGCGCCGATGGCGCAGCCGCCAGGCAGCGAGACCCTCGCCTCGCCCTCGCGCGCCAGCAACGGTCCCAGCACCAGCACCGACGCGCGCATCTTGCGCACGATATCGTAGGGCGCCGTGGTCGACGCGATCTTGCCGGCCTGCAAGGTGAGCGTGGTGCCGCGGGCGTGGCCGTTCTCGCCGGGCGCCGCATCGACCGTCACGCCATGCTGCTGCAAGAGCTGGATCATGGTCGTGATGTCGGCCAGCCGCGGCACGTTGTGGAGCGTGAGCTTCCGGTCGGTCAGCAGCGCCGCTACCATCAGCGGCAAGGAAGCGTTCTTGGAGCCGGAGATGCGGATCTCGCCCTTGAGCTGGCGGCCGCCCCGGATGCGAATACGGTCCATGAACGTGCCTGTTCCCCTCAGATCTTGGGCAGCGTGACGCCGCGCTGGCCTTGATACTTGCCGGCCTTGTCGCGGTAGGAGACCTCGCAAGGCTCGTTGCCCTGCAGGAACAGGAACTGGCAGGCGCCCTCGTTGGCGTAGATCTTGGCCGGCAGGGGCGTGGTGTTGGAGAATTCCAGGGTCACGTGGCCCTCCCACTCCGGCTCCAGCGGCGTGACGTTCACGATGATGCCGCAGCGCGCATAGGTCGACTTGCCGACGCAGATGACCAGCACGTCGCGCGGGATGCGGAAATATTCCACCGTCCGCGCCAGGGCGAAGGAATTGGGCGGGATGATGCAGACGTCGGTATTGCGGTCGACGAAGGAATTGGCGGCGAAGTTCTTAGGGTCGACCACCGCCGAATCGACGTTGGTGAAGATCTTGAAGTCATTCCCGACCCGGGCGTCGTAGCCATAGGAGGACAGGCCGTAGGAAATGACGCCTTCGCGCTTCTGGCCATCGACGAAGGGCTCGATCATGCCCTTTTCCTGCGCCATGCGGCGAATCCAGCGGTCCGACAGAATGCTCATGGAGGGGGCTTCTAAACGAGGGGGGTGGACGGCTCAACCGCCGGCCTGGGACTTCTCGCCCGATCCTGGGGACGCCTTTTTCTCTGACGATCGACTCTCTTGGGAACGGCTCTCCGAGGAACGAGCCTCTTGCGACCGGCTTTGGGCTTTGCGCCGCTTGAGATTTTCCCGAAGCGCCGCGGCCAGCCGTTCGGTGCGCTCGTCCTTGGACGGGGTGGGCCTGGAGGGAGGCGTCATCGCAGCAGGATACACGTTCCGCCGCCTCCTCATACAGGCCCCTGCCCCCTCATACAGGCTTGCCGGAGGCGTGGCTCGAAAAGACGGTGATCACGTGGCCGGCCGGCTCGCGGAGCGTGAAGACCTCATGGCCGATGGCCGGCCGCGCCCCGATGGCCGACGGTGCGAGGCCGGCAGCCGTAAAGCGCGCGTGGGCAGCCTGCAGGTCGTCGACCATCAGGTCGAAGGGCGCGCCGCCGCCCGACACCTCGTCCTTCCGCATGAGAAGCAGATGCGTGCCGCCGCGCAGCTCCAGCACCGAGACCTGCGGCCCGAGGAAGACCGGGCGCATGCCGATCACCTGCATGAAGGCGGCCGATGCTTCCATGCGATCCGTCTCCAGCACGACATGCGCAACGGCGATCGGCGGGCGTTGGTCGGCGGCGCCTTCCGCATCCCTTGTCATGCGGGCCTCGTCATGCGGGCCGTGCCGCGTCAGGCCTTGGGCGCGAACTCTTCGAACACCTGTTGCCCGGTCTTCTTGCGGGTTTGGTTCGCAAGGTCGTAGAAGGCCGGCTTCTCGTCGACGAAGATCTCCTCGACGAGCCTGAACGGAGCATCCTGAAAGAGCCCCACAGGCAAGGCGTACTCGCCGTTCTGGACCAGGCGATAGAAGAGATGCGTGCCGCACTTGGGGCAGAAGCCGCGCTCCGCCCATTCCGACGAACGATAGGCCGCCGGTGTGTCGCCGCTGAACTGGACGTCCTTCCCGGCATGGACCGCGAACATCGGACCGCCGGTCCAGCGCCGGCACATGGCGCAATGGCAGAGGCCGATCTCGTCGCGATCCGCTGCCACGACCTCGATCGACCCGCACAGGCAACGGCCTTTCATGACGACCTCCGGATTACTTTCCAAGACACCAGACACACGGGATGAGCCCTCGGCAGGATATACGATCCTGCACTGCGTTTCCCCAAGCGAGGCTGGCATCGTCCGGCTCGCATCGCTCGGCCTCTTTGCGGCTTCAATTGCGGGTTGAACGCCTCATGATCTCGCCAGGTTGTGTGGGTGTCTCGCACCCTATCGTTGAGAGATGGTCCAGTGTCGTAACTGTGACATCTAGAGACGACCCGCAGGAAAGAGGTCACAATATTCTTGCTGTATGCAAGCAAATACTTTAGCGCATCGTGCTCGGGGAGACTGCTGAGAGTGGATGAATCGAGTGATGGGGGAAGACCGGGATCAGGGGGCCGCACGTCCTGATTTTCAGGCGAGGTTTCGCCTGTTTTTGCACTTCTTATGCTGCGTCGGGGGCAGTGCGTCGGGCCCCTTGGTCATTCGTGCGATCGGCAGCTTGCTTTGCGGCATCGCTGCTTGCCTGGTGCCCTTGAACGAGTCCTGGGCGCAGGGAGCCGGTCAAGGAACAAGCCAGGGCGCCGACCGTCCACCTGACATCCAGGCGCGCTACGACGCGGCCTTTCAGGAGATGGTGAAGAAGCCGGCCGACCTCGACGTTCTCTTCACCTTCGCCACGCTCGCCAGCCAGAACAACGACCTGGAAGGCGCCATTTCGGCGCTCGAGCGCATGCTGCTGATCAATCCCGACCTGCCGCGGGTGCGACTGGAACTCGGCGTGCTCTACTACCGCCTGGGCTCCTACGAAGTCGCGCGAACCTACCTGGAAACAGCCCTGCAATCGGCGGCAATGCCGCCCGATGTGCGCAGCCGCGCCGAGAAATTCCTCGCCGAGATCGAGAAACGGCAAAGCCGCTCGCGCTTCTCCGGCGAGTTCTTCCTCGGCACGCGCTACCAGTCCAACGCCAACCTCGGTCCCCCGACCTCGTCGGTGCGGCTGTTCGGCCAGGTCGCGAACCTCAACCAGGCAGCCGTCGGCACGGCCGACTGGGGGGCCGTCGGCTCCATCCAGCTGCGTCACACTTACGATCTCGGCACCCAGGACCGGGCGACCATCGAAACCCAGCTCACGGGCTACGCCAACCGACAGTTCAATCTGCAGACGGCCAATGTCAGCCTGCTCGACTTCACGACCGGCCCGCGTTTCCAGGTCCTGCAAGGCCTGTTCGAGGACGTCTCGCTGAAGCCGTTCGTGACTCTGGGCTACATCTGGGTCAACGACACGCCCTACTACGGCAGCTACGGTGCGGGGGTGGAGGGAAGCGTGCTGCTCAGCGACCGCCTGCGCAACACCTCGATCTTCGTCTGGCGCCAGCAGAACTATCCCAACACCAGCTACCTGCCGACCAACAGCCAGTATACCGGTCTGCAATTGTCAGGCAGCACGACCTTCCAGTACCAGCTGAACGACCTGGTCGCCGTCTATGTCATCGGCAACGCTCAGCGCTACCAGACGCAGCAGACATCTTGGTTGAACTACACGCTGTGGGGCGTCGGCGCCGGCCTGGCCTTCCGCTTCACCGATCCGCTGTTCAACTCGCAGATGGCCTGGGGCGTCAACCTGTCGGTCAACCAGCAATGGTGGACCTACGATGCCGCCGATCCGGTGGTCGATCCTGCCACGGTCCGCACCCAGGGCGACACCATCCTCAACCTGGTATTGACCGTGCCGTTCGACGAGCGCACCACTTTCAGCGTTTCGGCTGGCCGCTTCAACCGCATCTCGTCGCTGCCCAATTATGCGTTCACCGACAACAGTGTCCTGTTCGGTGTGAGCTGGCGCTTCTAGCGCCAGCCCGGAGAGACCTCCCCCCAAAGGGGCCAGAAGAGAGACGCCCATGACCAGACCCACCGCCACCGGCCTTTCGCTCCTGCGCACCGCCCTGCTGGCAACAGCGGCCGGCCTGTTGCCCGCCCTCGCCCTGGCCCAGACCCGGGTCGGCGTCACCTCGGCGACCGACGGCGACCCGCTCGGCAAGCCGCCGGCCGCCAACGAGCGCGTGCTGCGAATCGGCATCGACGTTCAGGCCAACGAGCTGATCACGACGCGGACCAACGACCGAGCGCACCTGATGTTCCTCGACGGCACGTCGCTCACCGTCGGGCCCAACGCCCAGCTCACGATCGACCGGTTCGTCTACGATCCCAACAGCAAGACCGGCGATCTCGCCGTCAACGCCAGCAAAGGCGTGTTCCGCCTGGTCGGCGGCCGCATCAGCAAGACCAATCCGATCACCATCACCACGCCCTCGAGCACCATCGGCATCCGCGGCGGCATCACCCTGGTCAACGCCGAGGGCCAGCGCACGATTGCGACCTTCGTCTTCGGGACCAACATGACGGTGACCGGCGCCGGCCGAACCGAAACCGTCACCCGGCCGGGCTCACAGGTCACGACGAGCCTGGGGGCGATGCCGGGCCGGCCGATCCTGGTGCCACCCGGCGCACTCAACGGTCAGTTGGCTCAGCTCGAAGGCCGGAGCGGGACGCGCCAGGGAACACCCTCCAGCACCGGCGCCCCGGCGAACATCGCCGCCGCCGCAGAGCAGCGCGTGCAGACCTCCGGTCTCAGCCTGCAGAACTCGGGGGCGCCACCGACCTCGAACGACCAACGGTCTCTGCCAACCCTCGGGCGCGGCCCCGACAACCTGACCGACCGCACCGCCAACGCCCTCAGCAACGCCACCGACGTGCAGCAACAGCAGCAGGCGATCGCCGATGCGCGGCAAGCCACCGTCGGCACGCGTCAGACCACCGGCGGTGACGTTGGCCCCACGCCCACACCCTCGCCCACGCCGCCAACCACCGTCCTGGTCTCCTACGGACGCTTCCTGCGGGAGGAGCCCTTTGTCGTCGGCTCGTTCAACAACCAGACCTTGGCCGTCACGCCGAATCCACAAAACAACGTCGCCCTGCGCTCGCCCAGCCCGACGAGCAATGGCCAGGTGGTGTTCACCCTGAACGATGGACGCAGCGTCACCCTTCCCTGGCAGCCGACCAACATCGTCTTCCCGGTGGCCGTGAACGATCCGGCGTTCGGCCCCTTGGCGGGCGTCGGCCTCGTCAGCCCGCGCAGCGAGTATTTCGCTTACCTGCTGTTCGATTCCAGCAACCGCCGGATCGGCCTCGTGGGCGGCACGCCGACCACCTTCGCCCAGTTCCCCAAGACCGGCTTCGCCGAGCATGTCCTGCTCAACCTGAGCAGCTTCGGCACCGTGCCCTTCGCAAGCGATTCGATCGGTCTCAATCCCGATCTCGCCGGCAATGCCGCGATCTCGACCTTGAAGTCGGCCTTCTCGCCCAACGTCGCGCTGAATGTCGGCGACCCGCTCCCCAATGCGCAACGCGCCGTCGCCCTGCAGGCGACGGTTTCGGTCGCCGGCCAGGGATCGAGCCAGAAGTCCTATATGGGCGTGTTCATCGGCCAGTATTTCCGCGACGCCACGACCTCGTCGGTCGCGCTGGCCGGTCGCTACAACGGCACCTACCGCCTGGGCGCGGATCAGCCGATCGGCCGTCTGACGTCGGCGGCGTCGACCATCGACACCGGCGTGTCGAACGGGATCTATGGGGCCGACGCCTCGGCAATGTTTCTCACGCCGGACTCGGTGACGACCACCTACACCGACAACGGCACGACCGTCACCGGCGCGACGACGGTGCGCAGGCCGCAGGCCTCGTTCGACCAGCCCTACACCAACCTGAACGGCTCGCCCTACTACGCGGTCAACGGTGCGGTGCGCATCGATTCGTCCGACAACCCATCCCAGCCGGGGCCGCGGACCGATCGCACGATGAACGGATTCGTGGGTGGCCTGGTCGAGAAACAGGACAGTGCCGGCAACATCACGATCCGGCGGATCGGTGGCGCCGGCGCGGAGCCGAGCAATGTCGTGGTATCGACCTCCGCCAGCGCCAACCGGGCAGCGGCGACCTTCACCGTCGGCAACTGGGATACCGGCACTTCCGCCACGTTCCGCCTGGGCGGCAACACAGGGGCGAGCTATGCGACCAGCGCCTTCATCGACGACAAGAACTGGGCGGTGGCGGATCGCCCGGCGGACCAGTTGAACAACACGACCAGCGTCACGGTCGGCGCCAATACGTCGACAGGCGCCGATGTGCAGTCGCGGACGGTGGCGGTCTCGTCGGGCGCGGCCTCACTGGCCAGCTTCTTCGCCGCTTCGGGCGTGACACCCTGCGCTTGCAACTTCATGAGCTGGGGCGTCTGGGGTGGCGACATTCGCTACAATGCCAACAGTGTCTACAACCCCAACGGCCGTGATCGTCTGAACCTCGCGAGCTTCGTGGTCGGGACGATGACGCCGCTCTCGCAATTGCCCAATACCGGCAGCGCGACGTATAGCGGCCATGCGTTCGGCAACGTGCGCAACGGCGCCCAGAGCTACGTCGCGGCCGGAACCTACACCAACAGCTGGAACTTCGCGTCGCAAACCGGTGCCGTGACGATCGGCAATTTCGACGGGGCGACCTACAACGGGACGACGGCGCTGACGGCCGGTACCGTGCAGTTCACCGGACCGATCGCCGGCGCGGGACGCACCGGCTCGGTGAGCGGCGCCTTCTTCGCCTCGCCAACCGACCCCGCCAAGGGCCAGGGCGGCAGCTTCGGCATCCACGGGCCGGGCTACAAGGCCGGCGGCACCTTCGCCGGGCAGAGGCCGTGAGACTGCGGCCCAGCGAACCGTATCACGGCATCCTCTTCGGCAGGGTATGAGGCGCCAGAACCTGCTTCACCGCATCGACATGCTGCGGTCTCCCCTGCTTGTCGCTCTGATCGTGCTTGCGGGCGCCCTGCTGCTGCGCAGCATCGACCCAGCGGCGTTGACGCGGCTGCGCGACTTCGCGTTCGACAGCTATCAACGCCTGGCGCCGCGCGTCTATTCGCCGACGACGCCCGTGCGGATCGTCGATATCGACGAGGCGGCGCTCGCCGAGTTCGGCCAGTGGCCATGGCCGCGAACCATCGTCGCCCGCCTGATCGACCGGCTTACCGAAATGAACGCGTCGGTGATCGCCTTCGACGCCGTCTTCGCCGAGCCGGACCGCTCGTCGATCCGCCGCATGGTACGCGACCTCGTGGCCTATACCGATCCCGAAACCGTACAGAAGCTGGCCGCCGCGCTGCAGGACAACGACCAGGTGATGGCCGATGCCGAGGCGCAGTCCCGAGTCGTGCTCGGCTTCGGTTTCGATCTCAAGGGCGGGCAGCGAGCGCCACGCAAGTTCCACGGCATCGCCTTCGCCGGCGACGATCCCAGCCAGTTCCTGCCGCTGCAGGCCGGGATCGTGAAACCGCTCGATATCCTGGAAGCAGCAGCCAAGGGCAGCGGCAGCGTCAATACCGACATCGAGAGCGTGGTGGTGCGCCGCGTGCCGATGCTGTTTCGCGTCGCCGGCCTCGAGGGGCTGTTCCCCGCGCTCTCGCTCGAGGCGCTGCGCGTGGCGCAGGACGCCAACGCCTATGTCGTCAAGTCATCGGGGGCGAGCGGGGAATTCGCGTTCGGGCAGCGCACCGGCATCGTCGCCATCAAGACGGGCAATCTGGAGATTCCGACCGACGCACATGGCCGGGTGACGCTCTACGATACCGGCCATCAGGATGCGCGCTTCGTATCGGCCCGATCGGTGCTGGCGGGCGAGGTCCCCGCCGACCGGATCGAGGGCAACGTGGTGTTCGTCGGCACCAGCGCCATCGGCCTCAAGGATCTGCGCAATACGCCGGTGCAGGATGCGGTGCCCGGGGTCGAGGTACATGCCCAGCTCGCCGAGCAGATGATCGAGCAGAAATTCCTGGCACGCCCCGACTTCGCCGACGGTGCGGAATTCCTCTACCTCGCCGCCATCGGCCTGCTGTTCGTCTGGCTGCTGCCGCGGCTCAGCGCCAGCCGCATGGCCGTCGTCGCCCTGCTCTTCATTGCGATCGGCATACTGGTGCCGTGGTTCGCCTATTCCCGTTACCAGTTGCTGTTCGACCCGATCTACCCGCCGGTCACCCTGGCGGCGATCTACATCGCGGGCTCGGTGACCGCCTTCATGCGCACCGAACGCGAGCGCGCCGACATTCGCAACGCCTTCGGCCTCTACCTGTCACCGGACATCGTCGAACAGCTCGCGCGCAATCCGCGTCTCCTGCAGCTCGGCGGCGAGCAGCGCGAAATCACGGTGATGTTCACCGACGTGCGGGGCTTCACGACCATTGCCGAGCAGTTCGACCCCCACGGGCTGACGCGCTTCATGAATCGCTTCCTCACGCCCATGACCGATCTGATCCTGGGGCGGCGCGGCACGATCGACAAGTACATGGGCGACGCGATCATGGCGTTCTGGAATGCGCCGCTTCCGGTGCCCGGCCATGCCGCACATGCCTGTGACGCCGCGCTGGCCATGCAGGCCCGCCTGCGGGAGCTGAACGACGAGTGGCGGGTCGAGGCCGCAACGGAAGGACGACGGCACATCGCCGTGACGATCGGGGTCGGCCTGAACACGGGGCCGGCCTCGGTCGGCAACTTCGGCTCGGAGCAGCGCTTCACCTATTCGTGCCTCGGCGACGCCGTCAACCTGGCGGCGCGCCTGGAGAGCCAATGCAAGGCTTATGGCGTCGGCATCATCGTCGGCGCAACGACACAGGCCCAGATCGACGGCTATGCGACGGTCGAGCTCGACCATGTCATGGTCAAGGGCAAGACCGAGCCCGAGCGCATCTTTGCCTTGCTGGGCGGCACCGATCTCGCCGAGCAGGCCGGCTATCGGACGCTTGGAGAGCGGCAAGCGAGGTTTCTGGAGGCGTATCGCGCCGGCCGGTTCGTCGAGGCTCTGGAGCTGGCGCGAGCCTGCCGGACCGCCGCCGGCGGGATCGATTGGCAGCAGGGCTACTACGCAATGATGGAGGAGCGGATCAACGCCTACCTCCTCGATCCGCCGTCCGATTGGACCGGCGTGCATGTGGCGAGCGAAAAATGAATCGTCTCGTATCGAGGCCAGCCGTCGCAACTCCCGCCAACGAAAAAGGGGCCGCGATCTGGTTCGCGGCCCCTCTTCTCGTCGCTCACTCCCCGGCGTCAGTGCGCCGCGGGGGCGGGTGAGGTTTCCGGCAGCTCGTCCTCGTCCGCCTTCTTGTGATGATCGGCGGCCAGCATGACGTAGACGGCCGGCACCACGAACAGGGTGAAGAGCGTGCCGATGGCGATGCCGGTCGAGATCACCAGACCCATCGAGAAGCGCGACACCGCACCGGCGCCCGCCGCGGTGACGAGCGGAATGACGCCCAGCACCATGGCGGCCGTCGTCATCAGGATCGGCCGCAGTCGGATGCCGGCGGCGATCTCGACGGCTTCGCGCTTGGACTTGCCGGCCTGCTGCTGCTCGTTGGCGACCTCGACGATCAGGATGCCGTGCTTGCTGATCAGGCCCATCAGGGTGACGAGACCGACCTGGGTATAGATGTTCAAGGTCGCGCCCGGCATGTTCATGGTGCTGAGCACCATCAGGAAGAACAGCGCCCCGGCGATCGACATCGGCACCGAGATCAAGATGATCAGCGGGTCGCGGAAACTCTCGAACAGTGCCGCCAGCGACAGGTAGATGATGATCAGGGCGAAGGCGAAGGTGACGATGAAACCGCCCGACTCCTGGATGTACTGCCGCGACAGTCCGCCATAGTCGACCGAGTAGCCCTGCGGCAGGGTGCGCTCCGCCAGGTCCTTGAGATAGTTCATGGCGTCCGACTGCGAGACACCCGGGAAGACCACGCCCTGGATGGTGGCGCTGTTGAGCTGCTGGAAGTGGTTGTAGGTCTCGGGAATCGCCTTGGTCTCGATCTTGGCCACGGTCGACAGCGGCACCGAGGTGCCGTCGGCGGCGGTGATGTGATAGTTCAGCACCTGCTCGACCTGAGTGCGCGACAGGCGTTCCACCTGCGGGATGACCTTGTAGGAACGGCCGTCCAGCGCGAAGTAGTTGACGTAGCCACCGCCCAGCATCGAGCTCATGGCGCGGCCGACATCGTTCATGTTGAGGCCGAGCTGCGAGGTCTTGTCGCGATCGATCACGATGGTGGCGAGCGGCTGGTCGATCTTGAGGTCGGTGTTCAGGAACATGAACCGGCCGCTCTTCAGCGCTTCCGCCAGGAAGGCCTGGGCAACCTCGTTCAAGGCCGTGAAGGAACCCGTGGTCTTGATCACGAACTGCACCGGCAGGCCGGTGCTGCCCGGCAACGGCGGCAGCTGGAAGGCCACGACCTGGGCGCCCGCGATAGCTCCCGTCTGCTGCTGGATGATCGGCTGCAGCTGGTTGGACGTCGTGGTCCGCTGATCCCATGGCTTCAAGGCCATGCCGGCGATCGACTGGCCGGGGACGTCGATCTGGAAGACGTTCTGCGTCTCGGGATGGCTCTTGAAGATGTCGTAGACCTGCCGCGAGTACATCAGGCGCTGGTCGATCGTCGCCGTCGGCGAAGCGATCGACAAGGTCAGCACGATTCCCATGTCCTCCTGCGGCGCGAGCTCGCTCTTGGTCGACGTATAGAGGAAGTAGATGCTGCCCAGCATGAGCACGGCGAAGGTCGCCGTCACCGGCACGTAGTTCAGGCTGCCATGCAGCCACTTCACGTAGCGGCGATGGAACCAATCGAAGATGCGGTCGATGGTGGCGATCAGCCGCGCCTCCCAGCCGCGATCGCCCTTCACATGCGGCTTCAGCATGCGCGAGCACATCATCGGCGACAAAGTCAGCGCGACGACGGCCGACACGGTCACGGCACCGACCAGCGTGAAGGCGAACTCGGTGAACAGCGCACCGGTCAGGCCGCCCTGGAAGCCGATCGGCACGTAGACGGCGACCAGCACCACGGTCATGGCGATGATCGGCCCGCCGAGCTCACGGGCCGCCTGGATCGAGGCCGGGATCGGCTTCATCCCCTCCTCGAGATGGCGGTTGACGTTCTCGACCACGATGATGGCGTCGTCGACCACCAGGCCGATCGCCAGCACCAGGGCGAGCAGGGTCAGCAGATTGATGGAGAAGCCGAAGGCCAGCATCATCGCGAAGGTGCCGACCAGCGACAGGGGAATCGCGATCGTCGGAATGAAGACCGAGCGCGGCGAGCCCAGGAAGATGAAAACCACGAAGGTCACGATGAGCAGCGCTTCGACGAGGGTATGGACCACCTCGTTGATCGAGCTGTTCACGAACTCCGTCGAATCGTAGACGACCTGCCCAACCAGCCCCTGCGGAAACTGCGAGACGAGCTCCGGGAAGATGGCCCGGACGCCCTTAGCCACCGTCAGCAGGTTGGCCGAAGGGGCCACCTGGATGCCGATATAGACCGCCTTCTGGCCGTCGAAGCTCACCGACGATTCGTAGTCGTCGGAGCCCAGCACGACGTTGGCGACGTCGGAGAGGCGCACGATGGCGCCGCCCTGCTGCTTCAGCACCAGATCCTTGAAGCCCTTCAAGTCGATCAGGTTGGTCGAGGCATTCAGCGTGACCTGGACCATCTGGCCCTTGGTCGTGCCGACGCCCGCGATATAGTCGTTGTTGTTCAGCGCGGCGGAGACATCGGCCGCGGTCATGTTGTAGGCGGCGAGCTTGGCCGGATCGAGCCAGGCGCGCAGTGCGAAGTTCTTGGCGCCGAGAATCTCGGCCGTCTGCACGCCCTCGACCGCCTGCAGGCGGGGCTGCACGACGCGCACCAGGTAGTCGGTGATCTGGTTGGCGGCCAGCACGTCGCTCTTGAAGCCGAGATACATGGCGTCGATGGTCTGGCCGACCTTCAGCGTCAGCACCGGCTGCAGAGTGCCGGGCGGCAACTGGTTGATCACCGAGTTGATCTTGGCGCTGATCTCGGTCATCGCCCGGTTGCCGTCGTAGTTCAGGCGCAGATTGATGGTGATGGTCGAGAGGCCGCTGACGCTGGTCGACGTCATGTAGTCGATGCCGTTGGCCTGGGCGATCGCCTGCTCCAGCGGCGTGGTGATGAAGCCCGCCATGATGTCCGGCGCGGCGCCGTAATAGGTCGTCGTCACGGTCACGATGGCGTTCTGGGTCTGCGGATACTGCAGCACCTGCATGGAGCCGAGCGAGCGCACGCCCAGCACCAGGATCAGCAGGCTGACCACCGTCGCCAGCACCGGCCGGCGGATGAAGATATCTGTGAAGCTCTTCATGGCGGTCGCCTCTTATGGCTCGATCGAGCGCGGGGTCTTGGCGTCGTCCTTCGGCACGACGGTATTGTTCACGACAACCGGCGCGCCGTTGCGCAGCTTCATCTGACCGGAGCTCACGATCGTGTCGCCGTCCTTGACGCCCTTCAGGATGGCGACCTGGTCGCCGCGCGTGGCGCCGGTCTCGACAAAGACCTGGCGCACGGTAAGCGTCGGCTTGCCGTCCGGCCCCGGCGGACCCTTGCTGTTCTCGTCGACGACATAGACCAGGTTGCCGTAGGCGTTGTAGACGATCGCCGTTTGCGGCAGCGTCATTTCCTTGTGCGGCGCGCCGATCGCGATATCGACTTTGGCGAACATGCCCGGCAGCAAGGTGTGGTCTTCGTTGGCCAGCGTGGCGCGCACGCTCACGTTGCGTGTGCCGAGTTCGACCCGGGGGCTGATCGCCGAGATATCGCCCTCGAAAGTCCGATCCGGAAAGGCGTCGACCCGTGCCGTCACCTTCTGGCCGACCTTGATCTGCGACACCTGCTGCTGCGGCAAGAGGAAGTCGACATAGATCGGTGTCACGGCCTGCAGGGTGACCACCGCCGTGCCGGACGCGAGATACTGGCCGAGGTCGACCAGACGGATGCCAAGCTGGCCCGCAAACGGTGCCTTGAGCGTCTTCTGGTCGACGATGGCGCGCTGCTGCGCCGCCAGCGCCTGGGCATTCTTGAGGTTGGCGGCGTCGGTATCGACCACCTGCTGGCTGACGGCCTGCGCCTTGAACTGCCTGAGGTCGCGATCGTAGGTGATCTGGGCCAGTTCGGCCTGCGCCTCCAGCGCCTTCAGCTTGGCGACGTCGTCGTCGTTGCGCAGCCGAAGCAGGACCTTGCCCTTCTCGACCACATCGCCGGACTGGAAGTTGATCTCCTCGACAGTACCCGGCAGCTGCAGCGAGAGGTCCGCGCCGTTGAAGGCACGCATGGTGCCGACCGCCTGGAGTTCCTTCTGCCAGTCGGTCGAGGCCACCTTGGTCGTCGACACGGTCTGCGGCATGTTGCCCATGTTCGCCATGAAGGCCGCGACCTTGCCGTCGACGAAGAACTTGAAACCGAAGACCCCACCCAGCAGGACGCCGACCAGGATCAGCATGATGAGCATTCGCTTGATCATCGCTCTTACTCCGTTGCGGCCCCAGCTACGCGGGCCGCCAATCGCCTAGTGACCGGCCCGCGGCAGCTTGATGTCCTGCACGGGCGGAAGGTTGAATCTGTCGGGCTTGCCCAGCGACTTGGGATCGACGTCGCTGCGGTTCCACCAGCCGCCGCCCAGCGCCTGGAACAGCGCTGCGGTGTCGCTGTAGCGCGCCGCCTGGGCGCGCAGGCGGTTGATGCGGGCGTTCTGGTAGGTCGTCTGGGCGTTGAG
>MKRV01000053.1 GCA_001897995.1 Alphaproteobacteria bacterium 65-37
CGCAGGGCGAGCTCGGCCTTGCGCCAGTGCACAAGCGGCCGGCCGTCGAGCAGCACTTCGCCGGCGCTGATCGAGCGGTCGCCGCAAAGCGCGCCCAGTAAGGTGCTCTTGCCTGCGCCGTTGGGGCCGATGATCGCCAGGAACTCGCCGGGGGCAACCTCGAGTGAGACGTCCTGCAGCAGGGTCTTGGTGCGTACCCGGACCTCGATGCCGATGGCCTGAAGACGTTTCACAGGCCACCTCTTGCGGCACGGCCGACCAGCAGCCACAGGAAGAACGGTCCGCCCACCAGCGCCGTCAGCACGCCGATCGGCAGTTCGGCCGGCGATACCAGGGTGCGGGCCAACGCGTCGGCCAGCACCAGGAAGGCACCCCCGAACAAGGCGGCGGCGGGCAGCAAGGTCCGGTGCGCCGGCCCCAGCATCAGGCGTACGATGTGCGGCGCCAGCAGGCCGACGAAGCCCACGACGCCCGAGATTGCCACGCCAGCGCCGACGGCCAGCGCCACTTGCGCGACCAGGCGGATCTTCAGGCGCTCGACATCGACACCGACATGACCGGCTTCGCGTTCGCCGAGCGCCAGGGCGTCGAGAAGATGGGCGGTCGGCAAAAGTGTCGGCACGCTGATCGCCAACACGAGCAGCGCCGGCAGGATCGCCGTCCAGGTCACGGCGCCGAAGCCGCCCATGGTCCAGAAGATCAAGGTGCGCAGCTGCTGGTCGTCGGCAACGAAGACCAGCACGCCGATGCCGGCCGAGGTAAGGGCGTTCACCGCGATGCCCGCCAGCAGCAGAGTGCCAACCAGGGTGATGCCGTCGCGCGCGGCGATGCGATAGACGAGAACGGTGGCGGCGAGGCCGCCCAGGAAGGCCGCGATCGGCAAAAGCCACGGCCGGAGGTCGGTCGGGATGATATGCATCACCTTCTCGCCCAGCACGATCACCGAGACGGCGGCAAGTGCGGCGCCACTCGACACGCCGACCAGGCCGGGGTCACCGAGCGGATTGCGGAACAGGCTCTGCATGGCGGCGCCGCTGGCGGCCAGGGCCGCGCCGACGGCGAAGGCCGCCAGCACGCGCGGGGCGCGAATGGCGTAGAGCACTGCGGCCGTGGTGTCGTCCAGCGGCGTATCCGACAGGCCGATCGCCGACAGGATCTGGCCGAAGCTCACGGGAAAGGCGCCGATGCAAAGGCCGCTCAGCACGCTCGCCAGCGCGGCGAGCGCGAACAGCGGAATCGGGCGGCGCACGGAGAACGCCGTCCGCGTCAGAGCCGTCATGGCGCGCGCGCCAGTTCGGGATGAAGCTTGAGCGCGAGCTGTTCGGCCGCCTGGGGCGTGCGCGGGCCGAAGCCCAGCAGCAGCAGGGCATCGAACTCCAGCACCTTGCCCGCCTTGCCGGCCGGCGTGCGGTTGATCGCCGGTTGATCGAGGATCGCCTGAAGGCTGCCCATCGCCTCGACCGTCTGGCGGGTGACGAGGATGTAATCGGCCTTGGACGCGATCACCGCCTCGGGCGTCAGCGGCCGATAGCCGTTGTAGCCGTCGATCGCGTTCATGCCACCGGCCATCTTGATGATGCCGTCGGCGGCGGTGCCGCGGCCCGACGCTTGGGGTGCGCCGCTGCCCATGCCGAGCAGGAACAGCACGCGGGGATGGCTGGTCGCCGTGGCGAGCTTCTCGGACAACGCCTTCATGGTGGCGCGTCCGCTGGCGATCAAGGCATCGGCCTCCGCGACCTTGCCGGTCACCTTGCCGACCGCGGCGATCTTGGTGACCACGCTGTCGTAGTCGTAGTGGTCCGGCAGGACCATGACCTCGATGCCCGTGGCCTTGAGCTGGTCCAGTACGCTGGCTGGTCCGGCGGCCGTAGTGGCGATGATCAGGGTCGGCTTCAGCGACAGCACGCCTTCGGCCGAGAGGGCGCGCATGTAGCCGACCTGCGGCAACGACCGCGCCACCTCGGGATAGAGGCTGGTCGTGTCGACGCCGACCAGCAGCTTCTCGGCGCCGAGCGCATAGATGATCTCGGTGATCGAGCTGCCGACCGCCACGATGCGCGGCGGCTTCTGCGCGGCGGCCGGCACGGCGGCGGCCGCAGCCACCCCCGCACCGAGCGCCAGGATGTGGCGCCGCCACATCACGAGGCGGCCTGTTTCTCGATGCGCGCGACGATGGCCCGCCAATCCTCGAGCTCGGGCTTGCCGGGCTTGCGGGCGCCGAACATCAGCAGGATGTTGCGGTTGTTCGCATCGAAGGCTTCGATCGAAGTGACGATGCCGTCTTCGGTCGGCTTGCGCACCGAGAAGACGCGGGCCATGCCCGAATCGCGCAGATGCATGTTGAAGTCGGGATCGAGCACGTTGAACCAGCCGTGCGTGTCGACCAGCCGCTTCACCGGTCCGGTATGGATCTGGATGCAGCCGCGGCTGCCGACGAAGATCATGATCGGCAGGTCGGTCTGCTGCGCCGCTTCCACGGCTTCACGCAGCGCCCGCACCGGCAGTTCGCGGGCGAATTCCTCGCCGATCAGCCGCAGCGCCTGCACGCGGCCGACCTTGAACTTGCCCAGCATGCCGAAGAACTCGTGCGTGTCCTTCATCGCCGCCCACGCCTTGCGCAGGCCATCGAGGTCGATCTCGGAGTCCGGCCGGTCGGCCGCGTCGGGCGCGTGCGGTGCGACCTTGAGGGGCTGCGGCGCGGCAGCGGTGTAGCGCGCGATCAGGGCGTCGAAGGCCGGCCGGTCTGTTTCGTCGGTCGCGTAGATCTTGTGAACGGCCTCGCCCGCGGCGTCGAAGAACTGCAGGCTCTGCCGGTCGCCCTGCTTCAGCGGCTCGCGGACGGCAAAGCCGTGCTTCCAGGAGCCGAGGAACAGGCGCAGGTCGATATCGGCACCCAGCACGAGGCCGTGCGGCCCAGTGACCTGCACGTCCTCGAAACGGCCGTGACGCTCGTGCACGCAGTGCTCGTTGCGCGTCAGGCACATCACGCGGCCGACCGACGGCATGTCGGTCAGGATGCCCTTCCAGTCGCTGACGAGCGGCGTGGCGCTCTGGCCGACACCGAGCGCCACGAGTTCGGCTTCGCTCACGCCCAGCGTCGCGGCGGCATCGCGGATCCGCATCGCCGGCTGTTCACCGCGTAAGCGGCTCCAGCGGGCGGCGAGGTCCGCGTTCTGGGTTGAGAGCATGATTTCTCCTTTCAACGTAGATGGAACCTGACGGGAATCTCGACCCACGCGGCGACCGGTCGGCCGTCGCGCATGGCCGGAAGGAAGTGCCAGCCGCGCACCGCGGTCAGTGCAGCGCGATCGAGCAGGGCAAAGCCGCTGCCGCGCCACAGCAGGATCTCGGCAGCCGAACCGTCCGGATCAAGTCGCACGCGCACCAGCGCCTCGCCCTGCTGGTTGAGCTCGATAGCGCGCTGCGGATAGACCGGCGGCGTCGGCGGGTGGCGATAGCGAGGCCTGCCTTCGAACACGATCAGCGGCGCCGACGCGGCCGACGCCTGCTGGGTCGCGCGGGCATCGCCGGCGTTGGGATCGGGGGCGCTGGTCGTCGCGGCGTCGCCGGTGGGGCGCGCGGCGGCGGGCTTGGGCGGCGGGGCAGCCTTGGGTTTCGGGGGAGTCGCAGGCTTGACGTCGGGGGGCTTGACGTCGGCAGGCTTGAGGTCGGCGGCCTTGAGCGGTGGCGGCTCCTGCGGCGGCGGCAACTCGACCTTGATCTCTGGTTCGAGGGAAAGCTCGGGCGTCGGTTCGGGAGGCGGCAGCGCGGCGGCCGTCTCTTCCACCGAGGGGAGCTGCGGGTCGGGCGGCGTTTCGCGCGGTGTCTCTGACGGTTGTTCCTTGGTCTCGGGCTGGTCGGTCGTCGCTTCAGCCGCCGGACCGGCGGTCGGTGCCGCGAACGACAGCTCGACCATCAACGCAGGTTCGTCGCTGGCATTGCTGCCGGCCATGCCGGCGAGCAGCAGGGGAACGAGGATCAGCCCATGCAACGCAAGCGACAACGCCAGCGACCCGCGGGAACCGCGAGTCGCTGGCGCCGGCAGTCGCTCGGCGGAGAGGGCTGCCGGGACTACCATCGTGCCGTGAGGTTGATGCCGAAGTAACGGCCGGGCTGGGCGTAGAGGTCGAGCTGCGAATTGGTCGAGGCCAGCCCGATCACGTCCGCGGAATTCCAGGCCTTCACGTTGGTGACGTTGAAGAGGCCGGCATTGACCTTGAAATGCTCGCCGAACTCGTAGCCGAAGGTGATGTCCAGGTTGAAGTAGGCCGGCGTCTGGAAATAGGTCGGATTGCTGACCTGGGTATGTTGCGCCGTCATCGTCCCGATGACCTGCGCGTTGAAACCCTTGTCGTTGTTGTAGCGGATGCGCGCCTGGGTCGCCCACGGCGCCACCGAGTCGACAGGCAGACCGGTGTTGGTATCGGTGCCTTGCGCGAAGGCCGTCCAGCCCAGCACCGCCCAATTCGGGCTGATGCGGTACTCGCCGCGCGCCTCGATGCCCCAGATCGTGACGTTGGTCAGGTTCCTGTACTGGAAGAGCGTGATCGGTCCGTTCATGCCGACGGCGATCGATTCGAGGAAATTGTTGTACAGGTTCACGAAGCCGGTGAGCTGCCAGCTCGATCCGTCCTCGTACTTGCCGCGATAGCCGACCTCGAAGCTGTTGGCCGTCTCCGGCTTCAGATTGGGATTGGGCAGGATCTGGTAGAACGACGCCGCGTTGGTGAAGCCGAAGTTGGCGTTGTCGTAGGGCGGCGCCCGGAAGCCGGTGGCGTACTGGAAGTAGGCCGAATAGATATCCGAGAAGTGATAGAGCAGCCCGAGCTTGGGCGACGCGGAGATGTAGGTGCTGGCCGACGGAACCATATTCAGCGCTGCGCCGGTCGAATTCCAGAAGTAGCGGTCGGGGTTGGGCGTCAGGTTGTAGTAGTCGAGCCGGACCCCCGGCGTGACCTTCAGCCGACCATTCAACAGGCTGATCTCGTCCTGGATGTAGACGCCGGCCTGGATCGTGGTTGAATCGGGGAAATTCTTGTTGGGATAGGTCTCGCCGCCCACCACCGGTGTCGCGGCACCCGTTGCCAGCGTGATCTGGTAGCGGTTGCGCGGACGCGTCGTGGTCGTGTAGGCGAAGCTCAGGCCATAGGTGAGGAAGTTGTCGGCACCGAAGATCTTGGCATCGGTGTGGGCCTGGATTTCGCCGCCCCAGACGTTCTGCGTGTAGTAGAATTGCGAGGTGCGGGCATTGGTCGGGAAGAGACCGTTCACGCCGCCGCGGAGCTGGTAGGTGTCGGCCTGCTGGTAGATCGAGTTGAAGTAGGCGAGCACGCTCAGCCGATCGATGAAGCCGATCGGCGCGTCGTGCTGCCACTGCGCGCTGATGCGGTAGGTGTTGGTGTAGTCCTGGCCCCATTCGTCGAACACTTTGGCGAACAGGCTGGGGAAATTGCCGACGCCGGACAGCACCTGCGTGCTCTGCTGGCTCTGCTGGTAGCTGCCGGTGATGCGGATCGTGTCGACTTCGGTCGGCCGGTACACCAGCTTGGCGAAGAAATCGTTGCTGAAGAAATTCGTCGGATTGGTCGGCAGCGAGCTCTGCGCCGGCTGGTACTGATGACCGTCGCGGCGGGTGTAGATGCCCATCATCTCGACGTCGCCGGCGCGGACGGCACCGGTGAAGGTCTCGGCGAACTGGCTGTTGGCGCCGCTGAAGGCACCCTTGACGCTGGCGTAGGTGTTGCGGCCCGGCTTCATGTAGTCGCCGGGATCCTTGGTGGTGTAGGCCACCACGCCGCCGATCGCGTCGGAGCCGTAGAGTGCCGAGGCCGGACCGCGGATGATCTCGACCCGCTTGATGTCCTCGAGGTCGGGCTGCTCGCGCGAATAGGTGCCGGCGCCCATGTTGCTGTCGGGGAAGTCGGTCTGGCGCTGGCCGTCGACCATCAGGAGCACGCGGTTGCCGCCGATGCCGCGGATGATGAAGTTCTGGAAGCCGGCGCGCGTCGGGTTGTTGCCGACCGTGACGCCGGGTTCGTTGCGCACCAGGTCGCGAACGTCCTGCATGTTCTCACGGTCGATGTCCTCGCTGGTGATCACCGAGACGGTCGCCGGCACGTCGGAGAGCGGACGCCGGCTGCGCATCGCGGCAGTCGTGACGGCGTCGAGCTGGGTGGGGACTGCCTGCGGGTCGGCCGGAGTCTGGATCTGGGCGGACGGAGCCGTTGCTGCCGGATTCGGATTGAGGGGCGAGGGCGTCGGCGTCGTCTGCGCCGCCGCCGGCAGCGCGAGCGCGCCGCCGATGGCTGTCGTCGCCATCAATGCATAGAGGAGAGAACGGATCGTCATAGCCAGGTCCCCAAAAACACAAAAGGACGCCTGGCTGGCTTGATCCCCGGACGGGATCGGCGGGCTGGGCAGTTTGACCGAGGAGGGATGGCCCCTCGGGGTCTCGTTACTTGGTGAGAATGAGCTTGTTGGAGGCAGTCACCCGGAGGCGATAAGTCTCGCGGCCGTGGCGGATCATCAGCTCGCGCTGGCCACCCATCAGCTCGGCACTCTCCACGATCGGCAAGCCCTGGTCCGGCACACCCGAAGCCGGATTATCGCGCTCGTTTTCCGCCGACCGCACAGGGCGCGGACTCTGTGTCATACGCCTCTCATCCCCTTTTGAGTTGCGATTGACTCTCAGTTGCATAGACTATGGTCCCTGTCAAGGTTCTTCAACTCCCGGTGAGGTCATGGAAAGTCCGCAGGATCAGAGGGTTAGCAGCCTGCAGAGTGAGCCGAGAGCGGGCTGCGGCCGCGCCGGTTGCGCCTGTTCACTGCCTGTGAGCGAGCGTTTCGTCCTGTGGGCGCTGCGCCAATGGCAGCAGGATCGCGCCCTGCCGCGCGAAGGCTCGATCCTTCATCGCGGCTTCAAGATCGCAGGCGTGCTGGAGGTGCTGCCTGACTTTGCCATCGCCATGGATGCCTTCCTGTTCGGCGCCCGCCGCGCCATGGAGATCCATAGGCCGACCTGCTCCGGCGTCAGCCGGGACGAGGCCGTGCTGGTGGCGCTGTGCGGTCTGGCGCAG
Source organism: Alphaproteobacteria bacterium 65-37 (assembly GCA_001897995.1). Lineage (GTDB taxonomy): Bacteria > Pseudomonadota > Alphaproteobacteria > Reyranellales > Reyranellaceae > Reyranella. The sequence goes on from MKRV01000053.1 coordinate 7,077, forward strand.
GGAAACTTCGACGGTCCGCTGCTCGCCTCGCTCGACGCCCTGATGGCGCCTACTGCGTCACGGGTCGCCGCCGTGCGCCTTAAGGCTTTTGCCGTGGCCCTGGGGGGAGCCGGCCTCAGGCTCGCCCCGGCACCGGGCGATGCCGGCGGGAGGCTCAATTGACCGTGCGTTCGCCTGAAGCCCCGCCGATGCCCGATCGGCTTGCCGACCTGCAGCATGCCATGCGCGTCATCACCGACGCCGTCGAGGGCCTGCCCGCGGAGTGCCGCGATCTCGCGGGCAACGCCCTGCTCAACATCGCCGCCGAAGCCGTAGCGCAGGATGTCGGCTGCAGCGAAGCCAGCCGCATCTTCGCGCGCCTTGCCGATCTCCTGTCGCGCGGCCTGCAACCGCCGGCCGCCGGCGCGATCTCGCTTTCCGGTTTCGACGCGTGACGGCGGCGGCGATTCCATCGCCGTCGAAATCGAGCAACCCGGCGCTACTGGCGTCGCTGCTGCTGATCGGCGGCGCCAACTCCGTCCTGTTTTCCGTGGTGCCGCCGATCGGCCGCCATCTCGGCTTCGTCGAGTGGCAGATCGGCCTGATCGTCGCCCTCTCGGCAGTGGCCTTCATGATTTCTGCCGCATGGTGGGGCCGCGCCAGTGACCTCAGGGGGCGTCGCTTCGTCGTCGTCGCCGGCATGCTGGGTTATGGCCTGGGCGGCATCGTCTTCGCGGCGCTGCTCGATTTTGGTCTTGCCGGCTTGCTGACGCCCATGCTGCTCCTGGTGTTGGCGATCGGCGCGCGCATCGTCCAGTCGGCCCTCTCTGGCGGCGTCTATCCGGCCGCGCAAGCCTACATCGCTGACGCCACGCCGCCCGAGAAGCGTGCGGTGGCGCTCTCGGCCGTGACGGCGGCCTTTGCGCTCGGCACGATTCTCGGTCCGGCGATGGCCGGACTGCTGGTCGAGATCTCGCTCACCCTGCCGCTCTACGTCATCGGCCTGCTTGGGTTGGCCGTGGCGCAATGGTGCCTGGTCTCGATGAGTCGCCGGCAGCTCCAGGTGGTCCGTCGCGCCGCGCGGCTTTCCCCGCGCGATCCACGCATCGCGATCTGGATTGCCATGGCCGGCGTCCACTTCGTTTCGGTTGCAGGCACCCAGCAGGTCCTGGGCTTTGTCGTTCAAGATCGGCTGGCGCTCGACGCGACAGCCACGGCGCGCGTCACGAGCTGGATCTTCATGGCGGGCGGCCTGGTCGCCGTCCTCTTCCAGGTGCTGGTCGTGCGTCGCTCGAAATGGTCGGCCGGCATGCTGGCGATCCTGGGGCTCGCGGCATCGGGCATCATGCAGGCAGGCTTGCTGGTCGCGGGTGATGTTTGGCAGTTCCTGGCCGTGGCCTTGCCGCTCGGTATTTCCTTTGCCTGCACGTCAACCGGCTTTTCGGCGGCAGCCTCGATCGCCGTCGGCCCCGATGAACAAGGCGCGGCAGCGGGATTGATCGCAGCAGCCCAGGCTGGTGGCTTCCTGATCGGCCCGCTGCTCTTCTCCGTGCTCTATCAGCTCGTGCCGGCCGCGCCGTTCGCGATGGGCTTCGGCATCGCGACATTGCTTCTCCTGCTCACCCTTCTCCGGAAATCCGTGGACCCATGACAATCGACCGCGCCCGCTGCATTCCCATTCTGGCGTCACTCGACATTGCCGAGAGCCGTACCTTCTACGTCGAGCGCCTGGGTTTCACGGTCAACTACGAGGCTCCCAATTACCTGATCGTCAAGCGCGACGACCTGGAGTTGCATTTCTGGAAGACCGACGACCGCCGCTTCCCCGAGAACACGTCCTGTTACATCCGCGGCGGCCAGGTCGCGGCGCTCTATGCCGAGTACGCCGCGCGCGGCGTGCCACGCCTCTCGCCTTTCGAGGTGCGGCCCTGGAACATGAAGGAATTCTACATCCACGACCCGCACGGCAACCTCCTGAAGTTCGGTTGCGGCGAATGGTGAAGGATCAGATCTCGATGCGGCTACCCAGCTCGACCACGCGATTGGCCGGCAGGCCGAAGAAGTCAGCGGCACTGGCGGCAAACCGCGACAGCACCAGGAACAGCTTGCGCTGCCAGAGCGGCAGCAGCGGTTTGCTCGACGCGGCGAAGCTGTTGCGGCCGACGAAATAGGACGTCCGCATCGGATCGAACGGCACGCCCTTGTCGGCCAGCCGGTCGAGATCGCGCGGCACGTCGGGCTGCTCCATGAAGCCGTAGCGCAGCAGGATGCGGTGTACGCCCTTGCCGAGATGGCTGATCTGGCTGCGATTCTCCGGCGACACGAACGGCACGTCCGGCACCTCCACCGAAAGCAGGACGACATGCTCGTGCAGCACCTCGTTGTGCTTGAGGTTGTGCAGCAGGCAGCGCGGTGCGTTGCCCGAAAACGCCGTGAGATAGACGGCCGTGCCCTGCGGGCGATGGACCCGTCCGGGATTGATGCTGTCGAGCAGCGCTTCGAGCGGCAGCGATTCCTCGCGTTCGCGTGCCGCCACGGCTATGCGGCCCCTGAGCCAGCTCCACATGATCAGGAAGCTCATCGCGGCGATGACCAGGGGGACCCAGCCGCCGTCGAAGAACTTCAGCATGTTGGACGAGAGCAGCGAGAAGTCGATGACGATGAACAGGCCGAACACCGGGATCGACACCTGCCACGGCCACTTCCAGGCGCGTACGGCGAGCGCGAAGACCAGCACGCTGGTCACCAGCATGGTGCCGGTGACGGCGATGCCGTAGGCAGCGGCCAGGTTGCTCGAGGACTTGAAGGCCAGCACCAGCAGGACGATGCCCGCGAGCTGCAGCCAGTTGACGACCGGCAGGTAGACTTGGCCGAACTCGCTGGCCGAGGTGTGTTGGATGTGCACGCGCGGGCTGAGGCCGAGCAGCGAGGCCTGTGTGGCCATGGAGAAGGCACCGGAGATCGTCGCCTGCGAGGCGATCACCGTGGCTGCTGTCGCCAGCCCGACCAGCGGATAGAGCGCCCAGTCCGGCGCCAGCTTGAAGAAGGGATTGGTGATCGCCGTCGGATCGGTCAGCAGCAGCGCGCCCTGGCCGTAGTAGTTGACCAGCAGCGCCGGCAGGACGAGGCCGAGCCATGCCCTGCGGATCGGCTTGGCGCCGAAGTGGCCCATGTCGGCGTAGAGCGCCTCCGCGCCGGTCACCGCCAGGGTGACAGCGCCCAGCGCCAGGAAGGCGATGAAACCGTTGTCCCGTGTGAAGATAACGGCATGATGCGGCGACAGCGCCATCAGGATGCCGGGATGGTCGACGATCTGGCGGATGCCGAGCACGAACAGTACCACGAACCAGAGCAGCGTGATCGGGCCGAACCAGCGGCCGACCCCGGCCGTGCCGAAGCGCTGCACGGCGAACAATCCGACCAGGACTCCGAGCGCGATCGGCAGCACCAGCGGCTGCAAGGCGGGCGCGGCGACGTTCAGCCCTTCGACGGCGCTCAGCACGGAGATCGCGGGCGTCAGCAGGCAGTCGCCGTAAAACAGGGCGGCACCGGCGATGCCGAGCATGAGATAGATCCGACGTCGGCGTTCGGGAATATTGGTCTGGCGCGACACCAGAGCCATCAGGGCGAGCACGCCGCCTTCGCCCTTGTTGTCGGCGCGCATCACCACGGCGACGTACTTCACCGTGACGATCATGATCAGCGCCCAGGTGATCAGCGATAGGATGCCCATCACGTTCTCCGGCGTCGGCCGGATGCCGGTGTATTCGCTGAAGCACTCCTTGACCGTGTAGAGCGGGCTGGTGCCGATATCGCCGAACACCACGCCGAGGGCGGCGAGGGTGAGGGCGGCCGTACGCTTGTTGGCGGCGGGCTGCTCCACCGAGCCGATGGCCGTCATGCTGATCCTGTCCCCCTCGTTGCTCGCCATGGCCGGGGCGCGGGTATTAGCTGAGGCCGGGCCGGCGGGCCATTTGATCCTACGCGCGATTTGCCGGACGCTGCAGCCCCCATTTGTAACGATTGGAGGAAACGATGGCGGACAGCGAAACCTACCGGAAAGGCAGTGAGATCCGGGCGCAGTTGATGGGCGAAAAGTACGCCGCCGACATGGCCAAGTCGGTCTACGACGACCCGATCATGAAGAAGTTCGGCGACTATGCCCGCGAGGCGGTGTTCGGCATGCTGTGGTCGCGGCCCGGCCTCGACCTCAAGACTCGGGCGCTGATCTGCGTCATTTCCGACACCGCCCAGGCGCGCTGGCCGGAACTCGCCATCCATCTGCGCATGGCGCGTCGTCAGGGCTGGACGGAGGACGAATTGTCGGAGGCGCTGATGCATCTTTGCGGCTATATCGGCCTGCCGTCGGTGCGCGAGGCGATGCTCACCGCCAAGGAAGTGTTCGAGGAACTGCGCAAGGAAGGCTGATTGCATGGTCCTGATGACGACGAGCGACCTGCCGCTGCAGCGGATCGCCCGCGGCAAGGTACGTGACGTATATGCCGTGAATTCAGATCGGCTGCTGCTGGTTGCGACCGACCGGGTGAGTGCCTACGACGTGGTGATGGCCGAGCCCATCCCGCAGAAGGGCGCCGTGCTGACCCAGGTCAGCGCCTGGTGGTTCCGCCAGCTGGGCGATGTCGTCTCCCATCACATGATCTCGGCCGATGCTGACGAGATCGTGGCGTCGGTGCCCGAGCTCAAGGGGCACCGCGCCGAGATCGCCGGCCGGGCGATGCTCTGCCGGCGCGGTTCGGTCTTTCCCATCGAGTGCGTCGTGCGCGGCTACATCACCGGCTCCGCCTGGCGGGAATATGCCAAGACCGGCACTCTGGCCGGCGAGACGTTGCCGGCCGGCCTGCAGGAGAGCGGCCGGCTCGACCCGCCGATCTTCAGCCCGGCCACCAAGGCCGAAAGCGGCCACGACGAGAACATCACGATCACGCAGATGAAGAAGGTGCTGGGGGCCGACGTGACGGCCGAGCTCGAGCGGCTGACGCGGCTGGTCTATACCAAGGGCCGCGACGTCGCCCTTCAGCGCGGCATCATCATCGCCGACACCAAGTTCGAGTTCGGCCGCACGGCATCGGGCGAGATCCTGTTGATCGACGAGGTGATGACGCCGGACAGCTCGCGCTTCTGGCCGGCCGACGGCTATGCCCCCGGCAGGCCGCAGCCCAGCTTCGACAAGCAGCCGCTGCGCGACTGGCTCGACGTCGAGCGGCATGCCGGCCGCTGGAACGGTGAGGCGCCGGCACCCAAGCTGCCGCCCGAAGTCGTCGAGGCGACCAGCAAGCGCTACCTCGAAGCCTATCGACGCCTGACCGGCGCCGATCTCGTCGTATCGTGACGGCCGGCCCTGATTGGCGGGCGCTGAACAGGGCCAACTGGGACGAACGCGTCGCCGTTCATCTGAAGGCGCCGGGCTATGACCTTGCCCCTCTGCGCGCCGGCCACGGCAAGCTGAACCCGATCGAGGAAGCCGAGCTGGGTGAGGTCGCTGGCCTCGAAGTGCTGCATCTGCAGTGCCACTTCGGTGCCGACACGCTTAGTCTTGCCCAGCGTGGTGCTCGCGTGACGGGTCTGGATTTCTCCGAGCCGGCCATTGCCGCGGCGCGTGCGCTGGCGGGCGAGCTCAGGCTCGCCGACCAGGCGCGTTTCGTCTGCGCCGATCTCTACGATGCGCCGGCCGCGATCGGCCGGCCCGGTGCTTTCGATCTCGTCTACGTCACCTGGGGCGCGACCTGCTGGTTGCCCGATATCCGCCGCTGGGCTGCGATCGTCGCTCAGTTCCTGAAGCCCGGCGGTCGCCTCTACTATGCCGACCACCATCCGACGGCCTTCGTGTTCGACGACGGCACGAAGCTCCCCGACGGGCGGCCCGGCTATTTCGTTCCCTATTTCCATCGCGAGGCAGTGGTCCTCACCGAGTCCACCGACTATGCCGACCCACAGGCTCACCTCGCGAACGCGACCAGCGTGAGCTGGATGCATTCGCTGTCCGATATCGTGAGTGGCTTGATCGATGCCGGTCTGTCGCTCGACAGGCTGCACGAGCACGCGCACGTGCCGTGGCGGATGTTCCAGCTGCTGGTGGAGCGCGAGGACGGCGACTGGTACTGGCCCGACAAGCCCTGGCTGCCGCTGGCGCTTTCTCTTCAGGCGACGAAGCGCTAGGCGTGCAGCTCATCGGACCGCGGACCTCCAGGTCCGCTCATGAGATCTGAATGCGGGCTCCGCGCGGAGTAACCTCCGCGCTTTGAGGCCCGCGATCCAAGACGAATCAGTTCCGCTTCGGCAGGGTGAAGCGGGCGTCGGTGAGCTTCTTTTCCAGGACGGGAATGCCGGCGGCGTAGTTGCCTTTGGCGCATTCGTCGATCGCGACGCTCGCCGTGACGTCGGGCCAGCGCTGGCCGTCGCCCGAGCCGCTGAGGTAGCGGCGATAGAGGCTGGAGAGTTCGGCGCAGTAGGAGGCGTCGTCGGCAAAGGCGGCCGACGGCGCGGTGAGAAGGGCGAGAAGCAGCAGAAGCTTGCGGGGCATGCCGCGGTCCTACGCCGCGACGGAAAGCCCCGCAAGCATCGTGCCTAGAGCACGTACCGCTCGACTGTAATCAGTCGAGCGGTACGTGCTCTAGATTCTATCGTTTCTAGAGCAGCTCATGCCCGGGAAGAGGGAGCCGCATGCGGCTCCTTCTTCCCGGGCGCTGCTCTAGCTTAGCGCGTGTCGCGCGCGGCCCGGCGGTTACGCAGCAGGAACTGCTCGCGCACCCACAGGAAGAGGGCCGCCAGCGGCACCCAGCCGATCCAGCGCAGCCCTTCGAGGATGTACTCGCCCTCGGTCGTGGCGAGCAGGTAGTCGACCTGCACCTTCCACGCCGATGCCGCGACCTCGAACGCCAGCATCCAGAGCAGCAACGCCGGCAGCAGGACGACCAGTGGCTTCAATTGCGGCGACAGACGTTCGCTGTACCAGGGTGCGAGCGAGATCGAGAAGATCAGCACCGCGACCACCAGCTTGGTGGCGGGGTGGGCTTCAAACCAGGCGGCCAGGAACGGCTCACGGATGATCATGGTGTAGGCCGTCCAGGCCAGCACCGCGCCTCCCAGCAGGATGACCGAGGGGTAGCGGTCGACCAGCTTGATCACCAGCTTGCTGCCCCAGACGATGATCGGCACGCTGATGGCGAGGCCCAGCACGATCAGCAGGACGCTGCCATGCGCGGCGCCGCCGATTGCCAGCACGTTGTCGACACCCATCACGGCGTCGGCGATCACGATGGTGCGCACGGCACCGGCGAAGGTGGTGGCCGGCTTGGCGAGGTGGCTTTCCTCGTTGCCGCCCTCGGGGGTCAAGAGCTTGCGGGCGATCCAGACCAGGGCGAGGCCGCCCACCAGCATGAAGCCCGGCACGGCCAGGATGTAGACCACGATGATCGCCATGAAGGCGCGAATGGCGATGGCGCCGAAGGTGCCCCAGAAGATGACCTTGTTCTGGCTTTCCTTGGGGAGGTTGCGCGCGACCAGGCCGATGATGAGGGCATTGTCACCCGCCAGCACGAGGTCGATCAGGACGATGGCAAGGAGCGCCGACAGGAAGCCGGCCGAAAAGAAATCGATATCCACGATGAATCTCCAACAACGAGTAGGTGCGAGTCACCGCGCCCGTCCGGAAAATCCACCAGTGGAAAAACCATCAGTGGAAAAGCCAGGGGGCGGCGACGCGAGAAGTCCGTTGTCAGAGCTTGATGGGCACTTTCTCGACGCCCTGCGGCGGGGCCGGCTCGAGCGGCTGGTAGAAGGCGCCAACGACGATGCGCAGGACCATGATGCCGGTCGCCAGCACGCTGCCGGCTAGCAGCAGCTGCAGCAGATCCCAATGCCGCATCGCCAGTACCGAGAACTCACCGCCGAGATCGAAAATTGCGTATTCGAGCCCGAGTTCGCCGAACACCGTCGGGTCGACGGCATCGCCGAAGGCGGCGAGGATCATGCACATCACCACCGACGCGACGAACAGCTCGCCGCTCGGAGATACGGTCCGAACGGCGTTGGCGGCGCGGGGCGATCGATGGATCAGGCGCATGGTTCGGTCAATTTCCGATCCCGACCGCCGGAGATCAAGGCTAAAGCGACACGGCCGTTCCGAATTGTCGCACTCCGACCCTTAATGCCGCCTTCCGCTCTTCATTGTCGTCTTCAGACCTTCAGGCGCCGAAGTCGCAGGGCGTTGGCAATAACACTGACCGAACTCAGCGCCATGGCCGCTGCCGCGATGATGGGCGACAGCAGGATGCCCAGGAACGGATAGAGGATGCCGGCGGCGATCGGCACGCCGGCGGCGTTGTAGACGAAGGCGAAGAACAGGTTCTGGCGAATATTCGCCATCGTGGCCTCCGAGAGCCGTCGGGCGCGCACGATCCCCGTCAGGTCGCCTTTCAGGAGGGTAACGCCGGCGCTTTCGATGGCGACGTCGGTGCCCGTGCCCATGGCGATGCCGACATCGGCGGCGGCCAGCGCGGGCGCATCGTTGACGCCGTCGCCGGCCATGGCGACGACCCGGCCCTCGCGGCGCAGCCTTTCGACCACGGCGCTCTTCTGGTCGGGCAGCACCTCGGCCTCGACCTCGGTGATGCCGAGCCGCCGCGCCACCGCCTCGGCGGTGGTGCGGTTGTCGCCGGTCAGCATGACCACGCGCACTTTCTCGGCCGCCAGCGCTTGGAGCGCGGCGGGTGTCGTCCCCTTTACGGGGTCGGCGATCGCCAGCACGGCGGCCGCGCGGCCGTCGACGCCGAGAAGCACGGCGGTGGCGCCCTCGCCACGCTGCCGTTCGGCCGCCTCCTCGATCCCTGCCGGATCGACGCCTTGCTCGCGGAGGAAGCGCGGATTGCCCAGCACCACCTTGTGGCCTTCGACCGTTCCCAGGGCGCCCTTGCCGGTCGGTGAATCGAAATCCGTCACGGCGGGCAGCGCGAGGCCGCGTTCACGGGCGGCGGTGACGATGGCCAGCGCCAGCGGATGCTCGCTCGCTGTCTCGACGGCGGCGGCCAGCCGCAGCCCGTGGTCTTCGGTGATGCCCTTGGCCGGAATGATCGCGACCAGCCGCGGCTTGCCTTCGGTCAGGGTGCCGGTCTTGTCGACCACCAAAGTGTCGACCCTTTCCATCCGTTCCAGCGCGTCGGCGTTCTTGATCAGGACACCGGCCTGAGCGCCGCGCCCGACGCCGACCATGATCGACATCGGCGTCGCGAGGCCGAGCGCACAGGGGCAGGCGATGATCAGAACGGTGACGGCTGCGACCAGGCCGAAGGCGAGTCGTGGCTCGGGGCCGAACGCTGTCCAGGCGGCAAAAGCTGCCACCGCAATCAGGATCACGATCGGCACGAAGTAGCTTGCGACCTGGTCGGCCAGGCGCTGGATCGGGGCGCGGCTGCGTTGCGCCTCGGCCACCATCTGCACGATGCGCGCCAGCATGGTGTCGCGGCCGACCTTTTCGGCGCGGAGTACGAAGCTGCCGGTCGTGTTGAGCGTGCCGGCGATCACCTTGGCGCCGGTCTCCTTGGTGACGGGCATTGACTCGCCGGTGACCATCGATTCGTCGAGCGACGAGCGGCCCTCGACGACCTCGCCGTCGACCGGCACCTTCTCGCCCGGCCGCACGCGCAGTCGGTCACCGACCGCGACGCTGTTGAGAGCGACTTCCTCGTCGCTGCCGTCGTCCTTCAATCGACGGGCCGTCTTGGGGGCGAGGTTGAGCAGCGCCTTGATGGCGCCCGAGGTCTGCTCGCGGGCGCGCAACTCCAGCACCTGGCCCAGCAGGACCAGCACAGTGATCACGGCGGCGGCCTCGAAATAGACCGCGACCGACCCGTCGGGGCCGCGGAAGGCGGGCGGGAAAAGGTCAGGCACCGCGATGGCGACCACGCTGTAGAGCCAGGCGACGCCGGTGCCCATCGCGATCAGGGTGAACATGTTGAGATTGCGCGTCCTGAGCGACTGCCAGCCGCGTACGAAGAACGGCCAGCCCGCCCACAGCACCACCGGCGTGGCGAACGCGAACTGCAGCCAGCTCGAGAGCTTCTGGCCGACCAGCATGTGCAGCCCGGCGAGGTGGCCGCCCATCTCCAGGACCACGACGGGGATCGCGAGCACGAGGCCCACCCACAGCCGCCCCTTCATGTCGGTGAACTCTTCGCTGGGACCGTCGTCGAGCGAGACTTCCGCTGGTTCCAGCGCCATGCCGCAGATCGGGCAACTGCCGGGACCGACCTGACGGATCTCCGGATGCATGGGGCAGGTGAAGATCGTCCCGGGGGCTGCCGGCGGCGCCGGTTCCGCCGCGGCCGGCTTCAGGTAGCGCAACGGTTCGGCGGTGAACTTCTGCAGGCATTTGGGGCTGCAGAAATAATAGGTCGCGCCGTCCTGCACGGCTGTGTGCCTGGCGGTGGCGATCTTCACCTGCATGCCACAGACGGGGTCCGTCGCCGTGTCGGCGGTCGAATGGCCGTGATGATGATGGTGATGATCGTGCTGGTGGCCGGCGTGCGTCATGACTTGCGATCTATACCCTACGGGGGTATATTTCAAGCTATGGACGAGAAACTCAAGAAATCCCAGCTCGCGCGGCTCAGCCGCATCGAAGGCCAGGTGCGCGGCGTCGCCCGCATGATCGAGGAAGACCGCTACTGTATCGACGTGATCACGCAGATCCGAGCGGTGCGGGCCGCCCTCGACAAGGTCGAGCAGGAAACGCTCGGCGATCACCTGCGCCACTGCGTCGCCCATGCCTTCCATGCCGGGTCGAGCAAGGAGCGCCAGACCAAGATCGACGAGCTGATGGAAGTGCTCGACAGCCGAAGGCGCTGATCAAGATCTCCTCCTTTTTAAATAGGGGAGGCGGTAAAGATGAACGCGCGCCCATACCCCACGGGGGTTAGGTGCCCGACAAACTACTGCCCCGATTGACAACCTCCGACACCGGAGCCATTTTCCCCGCGATGCGACCGGCCGATCCCTTGAGCGTCCTGAAGCGAGCCCTGTTGCTCGTGCTGGTGGGATTCGGCTTCGTCTTTGCGGCGGGCGCGGCGTTTGCCCATGGGGGCAGCCACGAGAGCCGTCCGGAAACGACGTCTACGACGCCAGCGGCACATCACGCGCACGATCAGCAGGCGGTGCAGCACGAGGCGGCAGGCCATCCTGTCTCGACCGATCAAACCGCCGGCGGTGAAGGCGAGTCGGCACCGTGTCCGCGCGACCATGCGCCGGATCATCCCTCGAAGAACTGCTGCAACATCGCCTGTCATGCCGCTTTGCCGGCGACGCCGATGGATCCTGTCGGGGCCCTCGAACCGCAGGGCAACCGAATTGCAGGTCTCGTCGACCTGCTCGTCGGCCATCTGACCGGCCGCACCGAACGACCTCCCAGACTCGGCTGACGTCCAAGTCCGCGCGGAACGCGCGTGTCTGGCCATTCGAGTCTCGAAAAGCGTCCATCCAGACACCTGAACTGCGCGAACTGAGGTGAGTTCCGTGCCGCGTGAGCGGTGGGACCACGACTGTCTCCTGTCGGGCACCCCCGGCTCAGATCGTCCCTAGTTCGGATCGTCGTCCATGAAATCCCTGTCTTCTCTGGCGCTCGCCGTCGGCGCTGCCGTTGGCGTTGCCGCCTGCAATTCTCCACCTCTGGAGGAGCTGTCGCCCACCGGGCCAGCCAACCCCGAGGCCCCCGTCGTCGCCACGCCTGACCGGTCGGTCATGGCCGGCACGGCACCGCATATGCCGGTCGGCCTGAAGCCCTGGCGCGAGCTGAACGACAGCGTCGCCCCCGGGGGCAGTGCCGCGGGAGGGCGCACGCCATGACCGCCCTTTCCAAGGTTGCGACCACCGTCCTGGTGGGCTTGCTGGCGGGCGGTTGCGCCCAGTTCACGGGCAATGGCGGCATGGACCCGGTCACCGACGGCGTACGCCGCGAGATCGGCAAGGATGCCGTCAGGCTTTCCGACCCCGAAGCTGCGCGACGCGCCCGCGAGCAGGTGCAGGCGCTGCTGTCGGAGCCGCTCACCGAGGACTCAGCGGTGCAGATCACGCTCCTCAACAATCGCGGCCTGCAGGCCGCCTACAACGATCTCGGCATCTCCGAGGCGGACTATGTCCAGGCGACCCTGCCGGCCAATCCGACGATCACCGTCTCGCGTGTCTTCGGCACCGGCAATTTCGCCGAGGTGGGCTTCCAGCTCGTCGGCAACCTGCTGGCCTACGCCACGCTGCCGCGCCGTCGCGAGATCGCCAAAAGAGAGTTCGAGGAAGACCGCTATCGCGCGGTCGCTACGACCTTGAGCCTGTCCGTCGATGCGCGGCGGGCCTATGTGCGCGCCGTGGCGGCGGGCCAGCTGCTCACGCTGCTCGAGCAGGCGCGGCAGACCGCCGACGCCTCCGCCAACATGATGAAGCAGCTCGGTGAAACGGGGGCCGCCAACAAGCTCGACCAGGCCCGCGTCACGACCTTCTATGCCGAGCTCAGCGCCCAGGTGGCGCAGGCCCGGCTCGCCGTGAAGCGCGAGCGCGAGGCGCTCAACCGGCTTCTCGGCCTGTGGGGCAGCGATCTCGACTACAAGCTGCCGGCGCGGCTGCCAGCCCTGCCCGCGGCAGCGGACAATCAATCCGATGTCGAGGTCGAGGCCATGCGCCGGCGGGTCGATCTCATCATCCTGCGCTACGAGATCGTGACCTTGGCCAAGTCGGTCGGCTTCGTCGAGGCGACGCGCTACCTCTCCTTCCTCGAGCTGGGGCTGGGCTTCCGCAACGAGGTCGAAACCAACGACGCGGGTGAGCAGTCCTCGAAGAACCGCTACGGACTCGATCTCGGCATCGTCATCCCGATCTTCGACACCGGCGAGGCGCGGGTCACCAAGGCGCGCGAGATCTACATGCGCGCCATCAACCGGCTGACCGAACGGTCGGTGAATGCCCGTTCGGAGGCGCGGCTGGCCTACTCGACCTATCGCGCCACCTACGACATCGCGAAATACTACCAGAACCGCATCCTGCCCCTGCGCCGCCAGATCTCGTCGGAGGTGCTGCTGCGCTACAACGGCATGCTGGTCGATGTCTTCGAGGTGCTGGTCGAGGAACGCGACCGCATCGCTGCCAATGTCGCGGCACTGAACGCGCTGCGCGACTTCAATCTCGCCATCGCCGACCTGCAGGCCGCGCTGATTGTCGGCGGCACCGTGCCGCCCTCCGGCGTGATCAACACCACGCCGCCTCCCGACACCCTGCCGCTCGGCCTTTGATTCAGGAGCAGACCATGACTCTCTCAAGACGCGATCTCGTGGGGGCGGCAGGCGCTTCCGGCCTCGCCCTGCTGGGGGCCGCCGCCGTCAGCGGACGTGCCCAGGCGCAATCCATTCCCGAGGCGCCGCGGACCACGACCAACACCATGCAGCCGCCGCTCTATCCCAAGAGTGGACCGGACTACCAGCCGGTCGTCACCTTGAACGGCTGGACCCTGCCGTGGCGGCAGAACGGCGACTGGAAGGAGTTCCATCTCGTCGCCGAGCCGGTCGAGCGCGAGATGGCGCCCGGCATGACGGCGCGGCTCTGGGGCTACAACGGCCAGAGCCCCGGCCCGACCATCGAGGCGGTGGAAGGCGACAAGGTGCGCATCTTCGTCACCAACCACCTGCCCGAGCACACCACCATCCACTGGCACGGCCAGATCCTGCCTTGCGGCATGGACGGCGTCGGCGGCCTCACACAGCCGCACATCAAGCCCGGCAAGACCTTCGTCTACGAGTTCGAGCTGATGAAGAGCGGCACCTTCATGTACCACCCGCATGCTGACGAGATGGTGCAGATGGCCATGGGCATGATGGGCTTCTTCGTCGTCCATCCGCGCGATCCCAAGCTGCACAGGGTCGACCGCGACTTCGTGTTCCTGCTCTCCACCTACGATATCGAGCCCGGCAACTATGTGCCGAAGGTGGCGGAGATGACCAACTTCAACATGTGGACCTTCAACAGCCGGGTCTTTCCCGGGATCGATCCGCTGGTCGTGGCCAAGAACGATCGCGTGCGCGTGCGTGTCGGCAACCTCACCATGACCAACCACCCGATCCACATGCACGGCTATGATTTCGAGGTGACCTGCACCGACGGCGGCTGGGTGCGGCCGGAGGCGCGTTGGCCCGAGGTCACGATCGACATCCCCGTGGGCGCCATGCGCGCCTACGAGTTCGACGCGGTCCATCCCGGCGACTGGGCGCTGCACTGCCACAAGTCGCACCACACGATGAACGCCATGGGGCACGACCTCAGGACCTTCATCGGCGTCAACAAACGCACCTTCGCGCGCCAGATGAAGCAGCTCGTGCCCGACTACATGCCGATGGGCAGTGCCGGCATGGCCGACATGGGCGAGATGGAGATGCCGCTGCCCGACAACACGCTGCCCATGATGACGGGCTTCGCGCAGTTCGGTGCCGTCGAGATGGGCGGCATGTTCACCGTCGTGAAGGTCCGCGAGGGGCTGGCGGCCGGCGATTACAAGGACCCCGGCTGGTACCAGCATCCGCCCGGCACGGTGGCCTGGGAATGGAAGGGGCCGCCGCCGCCCGCGACGCGTGCGCCGCCTCCGGCGCGGGCTGCCCCCACGCCGACGCCGGGGGCGAAGCCCGGCGAGATGCCGCGCGCGGTGAAGCCCGGCGGCGACCATGGCTCCCACAAATAGGGTTCAACAAGGAGGCAAACGATGAAACTCATTCCTGCCCTTGCGGTCGGCCTCCTGGCCGGCCTGCTCTCGACCGTGGCGGTGGCCGATCCCGGCCACAGCCACGGTGCCGAGACCGCCTACGGCAAGCCCGGCGATCCCAAGAAGCCGGCGCGCATCGTCCAGGTCGTGATGCGCGAGGCGGACGGCAAGATGCTGTTCCTGCCCGACACGCTCACCGTGCGTCGCGGCGAGCAGATCCGTTTCCAGCTGCGCAACAACGGCGCGATCGACCACGAGTTCGTCGTCGGCACGGTCGAGGCGAACCTCAAGCACATGAAGGACATGGAGAAGAATCCCGACATGGAGCACGACGACCCCAACGCCAAGCGCCTGAAGCCCAAGGGGGCCGGCGAGATCGTCTGGCAGTTCACCAAGGCCGGCAAGTTCGACTTCTCGTGCCTGATCCCCGGCCATCGCGAGGCCGGCATGTTCGGCACCATCACCGTCGAGTAGAGGAGGAGTTCATGTTCAGGATCCCTATGTTCAGGATCATCCTATCGGCGCTCGCCGCCGTGCTGCTGGCGGCCGGCGCTGCCTTCGCGGCCAACCATAAGGTGAATGGCGAGGTCGTGAAGATCGACAAGCCGGCCGGCAAGATCACCGTGAAGCACGGCCCGATCAAGAACCTCGACATGGATGCCATGACGATGGTGTTCCGCGTCGCCGATCCCGCCATGCTCGACCAGGTGAAGGCGGGCGACAAGGTCCGGTTCGAGGCTGACCGCGTCAACGGCGCCATCACCATCACCTCGATGGACAAGAGCAAGTGAGCCGGGCGCGGGCAGCGGTGGCGATGGCCGCCGCTGCCTCCGTCGCCACCTTGGTCGCCATTGGGACCGCAACCGACACGGCGAGCGCCAGCGACCGCGAGCTGCAGGTCGTGCTCGACCGGCTGGGCTGCAGTCCGGCGCGTGTCGCGCCGAAGGAACTGTCGAAGACGGTGACGCTCTACGACGTGACCTGCCGCGGCTCGGGGCGCGTCGTGCAGGTGGCCTGCCTCGATTCCGAATGCTGGCCGCAGATCGCGCCGCGCGACGAAGACTTCGCGGACGAAAGAGAAGAGAGACGATAGATGCGTGTGTGGAAAGCAGCGGCGGCCGTCGCCGTCGTGGCGATCGTCGGCGGCGTGCTTTACGGCGTCTTTGGCTCGACCCAGCCGGTCCGCATCGATCCGGCGGACCGCGCGCAGGTCGATCTCGGCCGCAAGCTCTATGTCGAGGCCTGCGCTTCCTGCCATGGCGCGAACCTCGAGGGGCAGCCCAACTGGCAGAAGCGCCTGCCCAGCGGCCGTCTGCCGGCGCCGCCGCACGATGCGTCGGGCCATACCTGGCACCATCCCGATATCGACCTGTTCCGCGTCACCAAGCTCGGCCCTGCCGCCTATCCGACCGGCTACGAGACCGACATGCCGGCTTTCGGCGACCGGCTGAGCGACGCGGAGATCGCCGCCATTCTGGCCTACATCAAGAGCACCTGGCCGCCGGAGATCCGCGCGCGCCACGATCGGCTGAACGCGGCGAAGGCGGAGGGGCGGTGATCGCGGACCTGCTGCACTGCACCCCGAGTTTGGCTCAAAGGCGCACAACCTGAATTCGCTTGTCGCGTCGCGGTACCGAAGACTACCGTGACGCTGCGGCCGCCTTCGTAGCGATCGAGCGACGGTCGCGGAGGTGACGATGCGCTTTCGACGCGTCGCGATTCTCGGTCTGCTCTTTGCCATCGGCTCAGCCACGCTTTGCCTCGCGCAGTCCGGGACGGGCGGTGGCTCGTCCGGCCGGACCGAGCCTGCGCCGGTGGTCGTGCTCGATGTCAAAGGCACGATCGGTGTCGGCACCGTTCAGATGATCGACGATGGGTTTGCCCAGGCGCGTGCCGTTCGGGCCGGGTTGATCGTCCTGCGCCTCGACACACCGGGCGGTCTGGTGACGGCGACCCGCGATATCACCCGGGCGATCCTCGCATCGCCCGTGCCCGTCGCGGTCTTCGTGGCGCCGAGCGGGGCCCGTGCTGCGAGCGCCGGGACCTACATCACCTACGCCGCCCATATCGCGGCCATGGCGCCGGGCACCCATCTCGGCGCCGCCACGCCGGTCCAGATGGGGGCACCCCCGATGGCGCCACCGCGCGACAAGCCGGGCGAGGATCAGGGCACGGGCGGCAGCGCGATGGACCGCAAGATCACCAACGACGCGGTGGCCTATCTGCGCAGCCTGGCGCAATTGCGCGGGCGCAACGTCGACTGGGCGGAAAAGGCCGTGCGCGAGGCGGCCACACTCACTGCCGAAGAGGCCGAGCGCGAGAAGGTGGTCGATGTCCTGGCGGTGAGCGTCGCGGATCTGCTCGACCAGATCGACGGCCGCCGCCTGCAGACCAGTGACGGTGAACATGTGCTGGCGACCCGGCACGCCCGGCTGGACACCGTGGAGCCGGGATGGAAGGTCCGCCTGCTGGCCGCCCTGACCGACCCCAACATCGCCTTCATCCTGCTGATGGTCGGCCTCTACGGCATCATCTTCGAATTCACGAGCCCAGGCCACATCGTACCCGGCGTCATCGGCACGATTTGCCTGATCCTGGGTTTCGTCGCCTTGTCGGCCCTGCCGCTCAGCTTCGTGGGCGTCGCCCTCCTGGTGGCCGGCCTGGCGATGATGGTGGCAGAGGTCTTCGTGCCCGGCTTTGGCCTGCTGGGTGCCGGCGGTGCTGCCGCCTTCCTGCTCGGCGGACTGTTCCTGTTCGATCCGGCCGGCGCCGATATCGACTTCTCCGTCGCCTGGCCGGTGCTGATCGCAGCGGTGGCGACCAATGCGCTTCTGCTGTTCGGCTTGATCGGCATGATCATGCGCGTCCGTCACCGCAAGGTCGTGACGGGGGCCGAGCAGATGATCGGCTTGGAGGGCGAGGTGCTCGACTGGCAATCCGGCGAGGCCGGTGGCCGTGGCCACATCCGCGTGCGCGGCGAGGTCTGGTCGGCACGGGCCACGCCTCCCGGCAGCCCGTCGCTCAGTACAGGCGTGCGCGTGCGGGTCGATCGCCGCGACGGGCTGACCTTGCATGTCGGGCCGATCGAGAGGAGCTCCTCATGACTCTGCAGACCATCGAGGTGATCGCCTGGCTGCTGCCGGTCGTCGTCCTCATTGCGCTCGTCGCGCTTTCGATCCGCGTCCTGCTCGAGTACGAGCGTGGCGTCGTCTTCACCCTGGGGCGCCTGCAGGCGGTCAAGGGACCGGGCCTCATCATGGTCATTCCGGTCGTGCAGCGCATGGTACGGGTCGATCTGCGCACCCGGGTGCTCGATGTGCCGCCGCAGGACGTGATCTCGCGCGACAACGTCTCGGTGCGCGTCAACGCCGTGGTCTATTACCGTGTCCTCGATGCCGAAAAGGCCATCATCCAGGTCGAGGCCTTCGATCAGGCGACGAGCCAGCTCGCTCAGACCACCCTGCGGTCGGTGGTGGGGCAGCACGAGCTCGACCAGATGCTGGCCGAGCGCGACCGGCTGAACGCCGACGTCCAGCGCATCCTCGACGAGCAGACGGACGCCTGGGGCATCAAGGTCTCCAATGTCGAGCTGAAGCACATCGACCTCGACGAGAAGATGGTGCGCGCCATCGCCCGCCAGGCCGAAGCCGAACGGCTGCGCCGCGCCAAGATCATCGATGCCGAGGGCGAGCTGCAGGCGGCCGAGAAGCTGGTGCAGGCCGGCGACATCATGGCGCGCAACCCGCAATCCATGCAGCTCCGCTACCTCGGCACCCTGAGCAACATCGCGGGCGAGAAGAGCTCGACGATCGTCTTTCCGCTGCCGATCGACGTGCTCGGCATGCTGCGCCCCAAGGAGTGAGTTGCCCCTTACTGCGGCTCGATCTTGGCGATCTTCACATACTCCGCCCACTTGGCGCGCTCGTCGCGATCCTGCTGGGCGCATTGCTCCAGGGTAAGCGCCCGCGAGGTCAGCGCAAACTCCTCGGCGAGGCGCTTGGCGATCTCGGGCGAGGTGATCGCCTCGTTGATCAAGGTGTTCAGGCGCTCCTGGACCGGCTTCGGCGTTGCCTTGGGCACGGCGATGGCGAGAAAGCCGGTGCTGGTGAAGCCGGGGAAGCTTTCGGCCAGGGTGGGCAGGTTGGGATAGAGCGGGCTGCGCTGGGGCAGGGTGAGGGCCAGCGGTCGCGCCTTGTCGGCCACCACCTGGCCACGGCCGGCCGTGAGGTCGACGAACATGAACTGGATGGCGCCGGCATAGAGATCGGTCCAGGCGTTGCCGATCGCCTTGTAGGCCACGCCCTGCCACTCGACGCCGGCACGCTTGCCCAGCACCTCGGCCGGCACCTGCGAACTCGCATTGAAGTAGCCGAAGTTGAGTTTGCCGGGCCTTGCCTTGGCGTCGGCCAGCAGGTCGGCCAGCGTCTTGTAGGGATTGTCCGCCGGCACGACGAGGAAGGCGCCGCTCGAGCCGATGATGCCGACGACCTGGAAGTCCTTCTCCGGGTCGTAGCCCGGATTCTTGTACATGTGGATGTTGGCGGCGTTGGTCGAGGTCGTGGCCAGCATCAGGGTATAGCCGTCGGGCGGGGCGGTCTTCACCGACAGGGCGCCCACGATGCCGTTGGCGCCGGGCTTGTTCTCGACCACGAAGGGCTGGCCGGTCTTGTCCTCGATGTACTTGCCGACCAGCCGCGCCGTGATGTCGCCCGACCCGCCGGGGGCGAAGGGCACCACGATGCGGATCGTCTTGGTCGGAAAGGTTTCGGCCTGCGCAAGCGCGGTTCGCAGCGTCGGCACGATGGCGACAGAGGAGAGCAGGGAAAGGGCGAAGAGGCTGCGACGAGACAGCGACATGCGAAAATCAGTCATGATGCGGCAGTCTAACCAAACGCGCGCACATGGACAGCGCATCGCTCGCAGTCCTACCCTGCAGTCATGTCAACATCCGGTCGTCCGCCGCTCGACGGCATCCGCGTCGTCGATTTCTCCCGCGTGATCGCGGGTCCCATGTGCACCCAGATGCTCGCCGATATGGGCGCCGAGGTGATCAAGATCGAAAACCCCGACGGCGGAGATGACACGCGCAAGGGCGCGGGCCCGCGGGTCGGCGGCGAGGCGGGTGAAAGCCACTTCTTCATGACCTTCAACAGGGGCAAGAAGAGCGTAGCGCTCGATTTCGCCAAGCCCGAAGGCCAGGCGGTGGTGCACCGTCTGCTTGCCTCGGCCGATGTGATGGTCGAGAACTTCCGGCCGGGCGTGCTCAAGAAATACGGTCTCGATTATCCGAGCCTGCAGGCGAAATACCCGAAGCTGATCTATCTTTCGATTTCGGCCTACGGCCAGACCGGGCCGTTGTCGGACCGGCCAGGCTACGATCCCGTGCTGCAGGCCGAATCGGGCATGATGAGCGTGAACGGCGAACCCGAGGGCGAAGGGCTGCGCCACGCCATCGCCATCGTCGACACCATGACGGCGATCCATTCGACGGCGGCGGTGAATGCCGCACTCTATGCACGGCGCGACACCGGCAAGGGCCAGCAGATCGACCTCGCTCTCTACGACACCGCCCTCGTCAGCCTGGGCAATCTGGGATCCTATTACCTGATCGGCGGCGAGCAGCCGCAGCGCGCCGGCAATGGCCATTTCGCTTCGGCGCCCAACAACTCGTTCGAAACCAGCAACGGCAAGATCTACATGGCCGTAGCCAACCAGAAGCTGTTCGCCGACACCTGCAAGGCGCTCGGCCATCCCGAATGGGTCACCGATCCGCGCTTTAACACGGTGGCCAACCGCGTCGCCAACAAGCCCGAGTTGACGCGCCTGATGGAGGCGGTGCTGCGGACCGACACCAAGGAGAACTGGGCGCAGAAGCTGCGCCACCTGCCGGCCGGCCCGATCCGCACCATGAAGGAGGCGCTGGACGAACCCGAAGTGAAGCGCCGCGGCATGCTGAAGACCTACCAGCATGGCCGTGTCGGCACGGTGCCGCTGATCGGCTCGAACTACCGCTTCTCCGACACGCCGGTCGACGACACCCGCCCGCCGCCGTCGCTCGGCGAGCACACCGACCAGATCCTGCGGGAGATCGCGGGCTACGGCGCCGATGAAGTGGCGGCGCTGCGCGAGAAGAAGATCATCGGGTAGTTCTCCTCTTCTCTATCTCAGCCTCCCCATTTGAGTGGGGAGGAGAGGAATCAGCGCCTCAACCACACCTGCAGGATCTCGTTCGTCGCCTCGGGCTTCTCCATCGTGACGAGATGCCCGCATTG
>MKRV01000054.1 GCA_001897995.1 Alphaproteobacteria bacterium 65-37
GCGATGGGGCGAGAGCCAGGGGCGTGTCGGCATCCAGCCTGAGCGAGGCGGTGCGACGTCTGGAGACAAAGCTCGGAGTCCGCCTGATCAACCGCACCACCCGCAGCATCGCCCCGACCGAGGCGGGGGCACGGCTGGTCGAGCGGCTCGCCCCGGCGCTTGGCGAAGTCGAGGCAGCGATCGACGTCGTGAACGCCTTTCGCGGCCGGCCGACCGGGACGCTCAAGCTCAATGTACCGGGGAGTGTCGCGCGCCTCGTCCTGCCGTCGATCGTCACGCCGTTTCTGAGGGCTTATCCCGACATCAAGCTGGAGGTTGTGGTCGAGGACGGCTTTGTCGACGTTCTTGCAGCCGGCTGCGACGCCGGCATCCGTTACGACGAGCGGCTCGAACAGGACATGATCGCCGTTCCAATCGGGCCGCGCGTCCAGCGTTTCGCGACAGCTGCCTCACCCGGCTACCTCGATGCCCATGGCCGACCGCAGCATCCGCGCGACCTGCTCGGCCATGCCTGCCTGCGGGGGCAATTCGCCAGCGGGACGGTGCCGACCTGGGAGTTCGAGCGCGACGGCGACGTGGTGCGGCTCGATCCGATCGGGCCGCTGATGGTCCGGCTCGGCGCCGCAGTCGATCTGGCGATCACTGCAGCCGTCGACGGGCTGGGCATCATCCACCTCTTCGAGGAGTGGCTGCGTCCCCATCTCGACAGTGGCGCCCTGGAGCCGGTGCTGCTGCCGTGGTGGCAGAGTTTCCCGGGACCTTTTCTCTACTATCCCGGCCGGCGCCATGTGCCGGCGCCGCTGCGTGCTTTCGTCGATTTCGTCAGGACCAACCCGGCGGGCGGTCCGGCGAGTCGCCTCGGCGGGAACTGATCCCCGGCAGGTCAGTGCTTACCGGTGCCGAGGTCGTCCGAATGGCCGGCCTTCAGGCGGGCCCACTGGGCGATCGGCCGGCCATCGGTGCGATAGCTCGCCTTGCCCTGCCGACGTTTCAGCCAGCCGCTAGGCGAGTCCTCCCAGGCCTCCTGGCGTCCGTACACGGTGAGGTCGAGCAGGCGGTAGCTGTTGTCCATCGCTTCGACACCGCGTCGCGTCGTCCAGTAGGTCTCGAAGACCTCGGACCCTCGGCGCAGGTAGCAAACGATGAACATCATGCCGATCGGCCGTCCGACCAGGAGCGTCTCGAGGGAACTCCGCGGCGCCGAATACCACGGCATCTGCCAGCCCATGAAGTCGCGGTATCGCGCGGCCTCCTCGTGCGGACCCTGGCAGATGGTGGCGTAGGTGGCGTCGCGGGAATGGATGTAGTCCAACTCGCGGACCTGCGAGGTGTACCAGGTGCAGCCTTCGCACTGCTCCGGCGCCGGATGGCCGGCGTGCCACATGAAGTAGTACGCAATCAGCATCCGCCGGCCTTCGAACGCGTCCAGCAGCGGCACCGGTCCGCGATCGCCGATCAAGGGTGTCGTGCCGTCGACCGCGACCATGGGAAGGCGGCGGCGAGCGGCGGCGATGGCGTCGCCTTCGCGGGTGTGCGCCTTCTCCCGAACACGCAAGGCATCCAGCTCCGCCTGGAAGGTCTGGCGATCCGTCACCTTGGGGGCCGCCGGTTCGTCCTGGGACTTCGTCATTGCTCTCTCCTTTGCAAGGGGGGCGTTGCCGAGCACGAGCAGTTCGGGAGGCTGGCATCGGCCATCGTGGACTCCAACGGCTGCGATAACGCTTTCGTTGAAGGCAACCTAGGAGCCGATGGGCCGTGGCGAGAGTGACAAGTGTGGCGGGATTCCCGGAGAGACGAGGGCGCGCAAGAGGGAAGCTAGAGCCCGCTCAACTTGCGGGCTTCAGCGACGGATCGAGTCCCTCGGCCGCCAGGGTGGCAGCGACCGATGCGCGGTCGACAAGTCCGCGGGCGAAGGCCGTGTATTTCGGGTAGGTCGCCGACATGTCGAAGCCGATATTGTTTCCCCAGCGATAGAACACGAGCAGGAAGGGATCGACCGCGGTAAACGCGCCGCCGGTCGAATAGGGGCCGGACAGCTTGCCCTCGATCGTCTGGAAACAGTCGGCGATCGTCGTCTTCGCCTTGGTCTGGAGGCGATCGAAGATGCCGGGATCGTCGGAGAATCGCTGCGGCCGCCACAGACAACCGAAGCCTTGGCCGTGCAAGGTGCCGGATAGCCAGTTCATCCATTCGTAGACCCGAGCCTGGTCGAGCGGGGTGCGTCCCATCAGGTGCCGCTGTGGCGCGAGGCTCGAGATCGCCGTGGCGATCGCCGGCACCTCGGTGATGATCTCGCCGTCGAGTGAGAGCACAGGCACGCGCTTCTTCGGATTGAGGCGGACGAAGGTGTCCGTCAGGTTCGCGCCCTCGGACACCGAGGTCACGACGGCCTCGAAGGGCATGCCGATCTCGTGGAGCAGGATATGGGGTGCCAGCGAACAGGCGCCGTAGGAGAGCCAAAGCTTGATATTGGGCATCGGTCGGCCTTTCTTGCTTAATTAGGTAGATCGGTATATCTAAATCATGAAGCCGAAAGTCAAGAGAGCAGGGCGGCGAACATGCAGAAGCCGAGGGAGTCCAAACGGAAGGCAGGCGGGCGCGAGCGCCTGCTGGCGACGGCGCGTCGTCTGTTCACCAGTCATGGCGCCGCCAATGTCGGGATCAACGACGTGACGGATACGGCCGGCGTCGCGCGGATGACGCTTTACAACAACTTCCCGTCGAAGGAGGCGCTCACGCTCGCGGTCTACGAGGAGATGGTGGAAGCGACGCTCGGCAGGCTGCGCGGGATGAGCGGGATCGGAAAGTCGGAAACAGCGCGCATCGCCGAGCTCTTCGAGTATTTTGCCGGCAGATCCAGGGAAAGCGGCTATCGCGGCTGCCCGTTCATCCATGCGAGCCTTCAGGCGGCGGAACCCACGGGGCCGATGCATGCCCTGGTCCAATCGTACAAACGCGCGCTCCGCCAACATGTCGTCGAGCTGCTCGATGCCCGCCGCGCCAATCGCGACGAACTGGCCGACCAGATCGTCATCCTACTCGATGGCGCGGTGACCGAACTCTATATCAGGGGCGTGACGGATCCGATGAAAGCGGCGGCCCGTGCGGCGAAGACGCTGCTTGCGGCGAGGCCTTGAAGGCGGGAGCGCGCTCGTGTCGCTCCGCGAGATGCCATCCCGAAGATCGAATTGCCGACTGGACTTCACACCTCTGTCAGTCGAAGCGTAAGACAAGAGGCAGAGTCCCCAGCAATGAAAAGACGGCAATAGGCTGACCCGTGGCCCGGAGGCTTCCCCCGCTCAACCCGCTGCGATCGTTCGAGGTCGCGGCCCGCCACAACAGCTTTGCGCGTGCAGCCGATGAGCTGGCCGTCACGCCGGCGGCCGTAAGCCGCCAAGTCAAGTTGCTGGAAGACTATTTCGGCGTGGAGTTCTTCACCCGCGAAGCGGGCGGCGTGTCGCTCACGCCCGAAGCGCGCGCTTACGCCTCCGCGCTGTCGCGAACCTTCCAGCAGATCGCGGCCGCCACCGATGAGTTTCGCACCCATCACACGTCCAGCATCCTCACGGTGCGCGGCTACACGACCTTTCTCGTGAAGTGGCTGGTGCCCCGCCTGCCCGAATTCCAGAAGCTTCATCCCCAGATCAAGGTCAGGCTCACGAGTGGCACAGTGAACGACATTGCGCGAGGCGAAGCCGATATCGTCTTCCGCTACGGCGGTTCGCCGTGGCCGGGATTTCGCGCCGTGCTGCTGTTCCGCGACGAACTGGTTCCTGTCTGCAGCCCAGCTTTGCTGCGCGCCGTTCGTGGTCGCGGCCGGCTGCTCGCGCCGGCCCAGATCAAGACCATGCCGCTGCTCTCGCTCGAAGCGCGCCGCCAGGATTGGCCGGACTGGTTCCAGCAGGCGGGCGAGACGCTGCCGCGCGAACAGGTGCAATCGTTCGCCGATCTGGCCGTGGTTCACGAGTTCGCCCGACGCGGCCTCGGGGTGGCACTGGCGCAGCGCGGCTACATCGACGAAGACCTGGCTGCGGGAAACCTGGTCGTGATTTCGAAGGAAGTGCTGCGCCGCGAGCTCGGCTACTACGCCCTGGCGAGCAGCGACAGCGCCGGCCGGTCGAAGGTTGCCGCCTTCATGGACTGGCTGGAGCAGGCCGGTGGACCAGATGCGGCTGGCCGAACGGGCAGGCGAGCAGGCTAACAAATAGTCAGCCTGCTCGGAACATAAGGTCGTTTGAAAGGAGCGACCGCGATGCGCACGGTAGGGGCTCATGCAGAGCACGCTTATGCAGAGCACAAGGAGCCCCGTGGACCTTCACATCAATGAGCAGCGCCGGCTGATGATCGCGTCGGTGCGTGAACTGGCGCAGGAGAAGTTCAAGGCGCGCGCCCAGCGCTATCTGGATGGCACCTTCCCTTGGGAGAATATCCGCGAGCTGGCCGATCTAGGCGTGCTGGGCATGTCGGTTCCGCAGGAGTATGGCGGCCTCGGCCTGCCAGTATTCGACACGGCGCTGATCCTCGAGGAAATCGCCAAGGTCTGCTACGTCACGGCCATGGCGGTGCTGGGCGAGGCCGGCGTGCAGACGCGGGTGATCGCGACCTATGCGCCGCCGGCGATCCGCGAACGCATTCTCCCCAAGGTCTGCAGCGGCGAGTGCATCCTGGCGGTCTGCATGACCGAGCCGCATGCCGGCACGGATGTCGCCAACTACCGGACCAACACCGTCATCAGAGGCGACCGGCTCGTTCTCAACGGGACCAAAACGCTGATCAGCCGGGCAGCCGAAGCGGGCATGTTCGTGGTATTCACGCGCATCAACGGGCAGCCGGGACGCGAAGGCATCGGCTGCGTGCTGGTGGAGCCCAGCACGCCCGGTTTCGCCGTCACGGGCACGTATCACACGCTGGGTGGTGAGAACCTGCACGAGGTGCAGTTCAACGACTGCGAACTGCCGCTCGAGAACCTGGTCATCCGCGAGGATGGGTTCCGCAAGCTGCTGAGCGCCTTCAATACGCAGCGCTGCCTCAATCCCAGCATTTCGCTGGGGCTGGCTGAAGGGGCGTTCGACGAGGCGGTACGCTACACCAAAGAGCGGTCGATCTTCGGCCGGCCGGTGTCGGAGTCGCAGGGCATCCGCTGGAAGCTGGCCGACATGTACCGCGATATCGAGGGCGCTCGAGGATTGCTGTACAAGGCCTGCGCCTCGGCCAATCCCTTTCCCGACCCGTTCCTGTCGGCGGTGGCCAAGATCACCTGCAACGAGACGGCGATGCGCGTGACCAGCGAGGCTGTCCAGGTGCATGGCGGCTACGGGTTCACCGACGAATATCTCGTGTCGCGCCTGTTCCGTGGTGCCCGCTACGGGACACTCGGCGGCGGTGCGACCGAGACGTTGAAAGACCTGATCAGCAGGCGCCTCGTCAACGAGGGAGATTCGCCCGACGGCATTATGGCGCTGGCGCTCAACTGAAGGCGCCAGATCCATGACCTTGCCCGCTTCGCTGCCCGACTTCGTGCCGCTCTTTATCGACGGGCACTGGACCGGCTCGGCCCGTCGCCAGGCCGGCACCGCTCCGTTCACCGGCGCGCCGCTGCCGCCGGTTTGCGAGTGCGAGGAGGCTCAACTGGACGACGCCCTCGACGCCGCGGTGCGGGCGTCGATCCAAGTGGTGGAGATGCCGGCGCGCGAACGGGCGGCCCGACTGTATGCCGCCGCCGCCGCCGTGCGCGATGCCGCGCCTGACCTGGCGCGCATCATGGCGCTCGAAACCGGCAAGCCGGTGCGCGACGGCTTGACCGAAGCGCTCCGCAGTGCCGAGACGCTGGAGTTGTCGGCACAGGAGGGCCTGCGGATCGAGGGCGCCCAGGTGCCGATGGAAAGCAGCGCCATCGGCGCAGGCAAGCTCGGCGTGAGCCTGCGTTTCCCCGTGGGCGTCGTGGCAGCCATCACGCCTTTCAATGCGCCGATCAATCTCACGGCGCACAAGCTCGGGCCGGCCTGGGCGGCCGGCAATGCCGTCATCCTCAAGCCGTCGCCGCAGGCGGCGCTCACGATCCATCGTCTCGTTGAGGTCATTCTGGGCGCCGGCATCCCGTCGCACTGGCTGCAACTGGTACAGGGCGACGAGGCCGCGGCGCGGATGGTGCGGGCGCCCCAGGTCGACTTCGTGTCCTTCACGGGATCCAGCCAGATCGGCGAGATCGTCAAGGCGTCGAGCGGCCTGAAGCGGGTCGCCCTCGAACTGGGGGGCAACGGCTTCACTATCGTGGCGGCGGACGCGCCCCTGGAAGAG
This sequence comes from Alphaproteobacteria bacterium 65-37, assembly GCA_001897995.1. Lineage (GTDB taxonomy): Bacteria > Pseudomonadota > Alphaproteobacteria > Reyranellales > Reyranellaceae > Reyranella. The sequence goes on from MKRV01000054.1 coordinate 6,298, forward strand.
GCGGCCGAGGCCTGCGCGCGCAACAGCATGCGCTTGGCAGGGCAGAGTTGCATATCTGTCCAGAACGTGTGCGTGCATCGCGACATCTACGACGAGTTCGTCCAGCGCGTCGTTCACCATGTCGACCGGCTGCGGGTAGGCGATCCGTTGGACGAGGCCACGGACGTGGGCAGCGTGATCTCGGCGAAGTCGGCAATGCGTATCCAGTCGCTGGTCGACGCCGCGGTGGCGGAGGGCGCGCGGCTACTGCGCGGCGGCACCCATGTCGGCGCCGTGGTACAGCCCACCGTACTTGCCGACGTGCCGGCACACTGCGAGGCGGTGCGTGGCGAAGTCTTCGGGCCCGTGATCGCGTTGATGCCTTACGACGACCTGCAGAGTGCATTCGATCTCGTGAATGCAGGGCCCTATGGCCTGCAGGCCGGCATCTATACGAGTTCGCTGCCGCTCGCCATGCAGGCGCTCCGCACGCTGCGCATGGGTGCGGTAATCGTCAACGGCACGAGCACCTGGCGCTCGGACCAGGCGCCTTATGGCGGTGTCAAGGCGAGCGGCATTGGCCGCGAGGGGCCGCGTTTTGCGGTGCGCGAGCTCACCGAAGAACGCTTCGTCGTCTTCAACGTCTGAACACGGCGAAAGGGATGCGCGGTCATGTTGTTGCTTGAAGCCGATGGCAAGGTCCTGTTCCGCGAGGCCGGCATCGCCACGCCGCGCGGCATGCGGTTCCGCGATGCCCCAGGCGGTGCGGTGCTGCCGGGGGTAGGTCCCTGGATCGCCAAGGCGCAGGTGCCCGTGGGCGGGCGTGGTAAGGCGGGTGGCGTGCGGCCGGTGGCAACTGCCGCCGAGCTGCCGACGATCCTGCAGGCTCTTCTCGGGCTGCGCATCAAGGGTTGCGATACGCGGGAAGTGCTGGTCGAGGAGATGAGCGGCGGTCCCGAACACTATCTCGCTCTCATGGTGGACGCCGCGGCGGGCGGGGTGCGGCTCATCTATTCGCCCCACGGCGGCATGGACGTGGAGTCGCAGGCCGCGCACGGCGAGAGAGGCTTCAGCGAAGTCCTGCCCCTGGACGCCGAGGCGCTGGAGGCCGCCGCCGGCCGGATGGCCGATCGTGTCGCCGGTACCCAACGCGCCGGCCTGCTCGACCTCTGCCGACGGTTGATCGCGCTCTTTCTGTCCCGTCAGTTGATGCTGGCCGAGATCAATCCGCTGTTCGCGCAGCCCGACGGCCGTTTCGTCGCGGGCGATGCCAAGGTCGTGATCGACATGAACACGCTGGCGGCCCAGCCCGTGCTGCGCGGGATACTGAGCGACGGCCGCGCGCTCTATCCTGATGCCTGGCGCAAGCTCTCGCAGGACTTCGACTTCGTCGAGATCGATCCCGCCGGCCAGGTCGGCCTGGTGACCACCGGGGCAGGGCTTTCGATGATGCTGATCGACGAGCTGGTGGCACAAGGCCTCACGCCCAACAATTTCTGCGACATGCGTACGGGGCAGATGCGCGGCAGCCCGGCCCGGCTGCTGCAAATCTTCGATTGGTTGGCTGCTGCGCGCGATGTGCGCGTGGTGTTGGTCAATATCTTCGCCGGCATCACCGATTTGTCGGAGTTCGCCCAGCTGCTGGTCGATGCCCTGCGTGAACGCCCCGGCTTCCGCCTGCCGCTGGTGGTCCGGCTGGTGGGCAACGGTGAAGCTGTGGCGCGCGACATCATTGTGGCCCATCCCGATCTCGGCATTGCCTTCGAGCCCGACCTGGAGCGGGCCATCGCGCTCACCGCCGAACGACTGCGCACCGTGAGCCGCAAGGAGGCGCTCGATGCTGTTTGAGCTCGACGGAAGGTCGCCGGTGATCGTGCAAGGCATTACCGGTCGCATGGGCCAGAAGCATGCGACGCTGATGCAGCGCTACGGCACCCACATCGTCGGCGGTACCGGCCGGGTCCGATCGGGCGAGGCGCATGCCTTTCCCGTCTACGCCGACTGCGGAGAAGCGGTGCGCGCCACCGGCGCCGTCGCCAGCATCGCCCTGGTGCCGCCGCAGAACACTCTGGAGGCGGTGCGAGAGGCGGCCGCGGCCGGCCTGAGGGTTGTCGTCACGGTCGCTGAAGGCGTGCCGGTGCACGATGCGTTGCACATTCGTGCCATCGCCCGCGCCGCCGGCCTGATCTGGGTCGGGGCCTCCACGCCGGGGCTGTGCATCCCGGGCGAGATCAAGCTGGGCTTCCTGCCCGATGTGTCACTGGCGCCCGGTGCCGTCGGCGTCATGTCCAAGAGCGGGACCCTGTCCTACGAAGTCGGCCGGCGCCTGGTGGCGCGCGGCCTGGGACAGAGTGCCTGGATCGGTGTCGGCGGCGATCCGGTGAAGGGGGTGCGCTTTGCCGACCTTGCTGCCGGCTTCGCCGCCCACGCGGCCACGCGCGCGGTGTTGCTGATCGGCGAGATCGGCGGCGACGAAGAGGAGGAGTTCGCCGATGTCTGGGGCCGGCTGGGCGCGCCCAAGCCCGCCTATGCTCTCATTGCCGGCGCTCAGGCCAAGGAAGGCGTGACCATGGGGCACGCCGGCGCCCTGGTGCTGGGCGAGCGCGGGTCGCTTGGCTCCAAGCAGAAGAGCCTGCGCCGCGCCGGCGTGCAGGTGTTCGACACTTTGGAAACGCTGGCCGACGCTATCGCCCGGGTGCCCATCTGATGCCGCTGCCCGCCAAACACATTCGAAGAAGGGGAGACATTCCTTGACCAGTTCGTCCCGTGGCGCCGAGATCATCGTCGACCACCTGATCGCCGAGAAGATGCCGTATCTCTTTGGCTTGTGTGGTCACGGCATCGTCGGCCTCATGGACGCGGCCCTCGATCGACGGGACCGCATCCAGACGGTGTCGGTCCACAACGAGCAGATCGCGGGTTTCGCCGCCGATGCGTACTACCGCGTCACCCGCCAGCCGGTGGCGACCTTCACTTCATGCGGCCCCGGCTCGATCAATATTCAGATGGCGGTCGCCAATGCCTTGTTCGATGCCTCGGCGTTGCTGGCCATCACCGGCAACATCCCCACTCAGCAGTTCAACAAGGGGCCGTTCCAGGAACTGGGGCATCATCACCAGGCCGATTTCGTCACGGCGATGCGGCCTTATGTGAAGCGCAGCTTCCAGGCGCCGCGGGCCGACATGCTGCCTGGCCTGATGCGTCAGGCGTGCACCACCCTGGTGGCGGGACGACCGGGACCGGTGCATCTGGATGTGCCGTTCAACGTTTTCGAGGAGCGCACGGACGCCACCCTACAGGATCCGGCAACCTGGCGTGCCGGTGTGGACTGGCGTTGCGCGGCGCCCGAGGCCAGCGTGCAACGTGCGCTGGACCTGCTTCTGGCCGCTCAGCGCCCCCTCATCCTGGCGGGGCACGGCTGCCTGACCGGCGCGGCAGGGGCGGCCTTGCGGCGTATCAGCCGGGCGCTGGGCATTCCGGTCGCAACGACGCCGCAGGGCAAGGGCGTGCTGGACGATGCCGACCCGCTGCATCTCGGCCCGACCGGGCGCGACGGCGGCTATCCAGGCAATCGCGCGAGCCGCGGATGCGATGTGATGCTGGCGGTGGGAACACGTTTCGGCGACCGCTCGACGAGCAGTTGGGCGGAAGGCGTGACGCACAGTGCGGGCACGCGCATCATCCATGTCGATGTCGATCCGGCAGCGCTGGCGCGCAACTATGCCACCGAACTCGGCATCCTGGCCGACGCCGCGACTTTTTTCGATCAACTCGCGGGCGCCGCTCGAGCGCTTCCCGATGTGCACCCGGAGCGCCGCGCCGGTTGGTTGGAAACGACCGGGCGCTGGCGCGCCCTATGGCACGATGCGCTGCTGCCTGGCCGCCTGAACGACGAAACGCCGCTGCATCCCGCGCGGGTGGTCGCCGATATCGCCGCCGTGGCGCCGCGCGATGCCGTGGTGCTGTCGGACATCGGCCAGCATCATAGCTGGATGGTGCAACAGTGGCCTGCCCGTGAGGAGGGTTTGTTCCTCCAGTCTGGTGGCTCGGCGACCATGGGCTTCGGCGTCGGCGGGGCGATCGGCGCGCAGTTCGCCGCGCCCGATCGCCGCGTGCTGGCCGTGGTGGGCGACGGCGGCATGCTGATGCATGCAAGCGCGGTGGCCACGGCCGTCGAATACCGGCTGCCTGTCGTCTGGATCGTCTGGAACAACAGCGGCTATGTGTCGATCCGCGACCTGCAGCGCGGATTCTTCGGAAAGAATCGCGAGTTTGCCACGCGCTTTCGCGATCAGGGGGTGGATGGCGCACTGTTCAGCACCGACTATGCCCTGCTGGCCGAAGCCATGGGCGCCCGCGGTGTCCGCGTGGAGCGCCCCGCAGATCTGGCCGGGCAACTGCGCGCGGCCCTCGATCTCGGCGGACCGGTCGTGCTGGACGTACGGGTGAATGCAGATGCGCCGCGTCATACGGCGGGAGCCTGGGACATGCCGCCGATCACCGGGCCGCGACCCAGTTTCGATCCGGATCCAATGGCATCCGGCTGACGGTTCCGACGAGCCCGAGGGCTAGAGAAACAGGGGACAAGGGGAAAAAGGGAAAGGGAGGGAAACATGACATCGAACCGCAGGTCGACACGCAGAAGGCAATTCCTTGCAGGTTCGGCCCTGCTCGTGACGGGCTGGCCATTATTCGCCATGGCGCAGGCAGCCTATCCTCAGCGTCCGATCACCATCGTCGTGCCGTTGAGCGCAGGTGGCGTCACCGATGTGGTGGCGCGCTACCTGGCCCAACACATGTCGGAAGATTGGAAGGTGCCGGTCGTCGTCGAGAACAAGCTCGGCGCCGGGGGCAGCGTGGCGGCCGAATACGTCGCCAAGGCGCCGCCGGACGGTTACACGCTGATCATGGGCACGGTCAGCTCGCATGCCATCAACCCTTCGCTCTACCCGTCACTGCGCTACGACAACCTGAAGAGCTTCGAGCCCGTGTCGCTGGTGGCTTCCGGACCCAACATGCTGGTGGTGCATCCCAGCGTGCCGGTGAAGACCGTGGCCGAGCTGGTGCAATACCTCAAAGCCAATCCGGACAAGCTCACCTATGGATCGACCGGCGTCGGTACCTCGACCCATGTGCTGGCGGAACTGTTCAAGATGACCACCGGTACGCAAATGATCCATGTGCCCTACAAGGGCAGCAGCCAGATGATGACGGATCTGACCTCGGGCCAAATTCAGCTGGCGTTCGACAACATGCCCACGGCGTTAGCGCAGGTGCGCGCCGACAAACTGCGTCCTCTCGCCATCAGTTCGGCAACGCGCTGGGCCGACACGCCCGAAATTCCGACCATTGCCGAGACGCTGCCCGGTTTCGTGGCCACTTCCTGGCAGGGCCTGTTCGCGCCTGCCGGCACGCCGCCCGAGATCCTGGACCGGCTCTCGGCCGAAGTGCAGCGCATCCTGAAGACACCCGAAGCAGTGCGTCGGTTCAATGATCTGGGCACCAACGCCACCAGCATGCCGCGTGACGCGTTTCGGCGCTTCGTGCAGGACGAAACAACGCGCTGGGCGGACGTGGTCAAGAAGTCGGGGGCGCGGGTCGACGGATGACGAGGTCCGGCAAGAAGGCCCTTGTGGTCGGCGGCTCCGGGCTGGTCGGTCGCCACCTGATCCAGGCGCTGGCCGCCGATGATTGGGAGATAGTCTCGACGCAGCGGCGCGTTCCGACGGAGGTGTTCGCGACCCATCGCGTGATCGCCCTCGACTTGCTGGACGGCCGGGCGGCGAGGGCGGCGCTTGGCGAGGCAGGTGATGTCACGCACGTCTTCTTCCTCGCGCGGGCCTGGCAGCCCGGCTACCTGATCGAGCGCAACGCCAATGTCGAAGCGTTGACGGTGGTGCTGGAAGCGCTGCAGGACCTGCCGTCGCTGATGCACGTGCAACTCATCCACGGCTTGAAGTGGTACGGTTCGACCCTGGGTCCGTTCCAGAACCCTGCACGGGAAAGCGATCCAAAACTGCCGGTCGAGCATTTCTACTACGACCAGCGGGCATTGGTGGAAGCGCGCGCGCGTGGTCGCCACTGGCACTGGTCGACGCTGCGTCCGCACTGCGTTTGCGGAATTGCGACGGGCAGCCCCAGCAATCTCATGCTGGGCTTGGGCGTCTATGCGGCGTTGACCAGGGCACAGGGAAAGCCGCTTTCTTTCCCGTCCACGCAAGCGGCATTCGAGGCCCGGTTGACGGTGACCAACGCCGACTTGCTGACGCGCGCCATGCTGTGGGCGGCCACCGATCCGGCCGCACAGGATCAGGACTTCAATGTCGCAAACGGCGACACCTTCTCCTGGCGGGAGGTATGGCCTGTCTACGCCAGCGCCTTCGGCATGGAGCCCGCAGGTCCACAGCCTCGTGCATTGTGCGAGGAGATGCCGACTCTCGCCGAGCGTTGGCGAGAGCTGGCTCGACGCGAGGGGCTGGCGTTCGACGAGCTCTCGACGCTGGTGGATTGGCACTTCATGGATGCGACGCTGGCGCTGGGCTGGGACCAGACGATGTCGCTCGACAAGTTGCGCCGTCATGGCTTCGGCGATGCCGTCGACACGTCTGCAATGATCCTCGATATCCTGACAGCCTATCGGCACCAAGGCATACTTCCCCGATGATGAATCGTCTTGCTTTCACGACCGCCACACTGAGCGGTGACTTTGCCACCAAGGCACGCGCCATACGTGCCGCAGGCTTCACGGCCACCGAACTGTGGGGGCGCGACCTGTTCGATCACTACGAAGGTCCCGAAATCGCGCTGCGCACGCTCGAAGACGAGGGGCTCGCCGTCGCGGCTCTGCAGGCCATCCGTCACTTCGAAGGCTGCTCATCGCAGGAGCGGCCGCGCAAGCTGGATATCGCGCGACGGATCATGGACTTGGCCACCCTGATCGGCGCGCCGCTGGTGACGTTGGCGGCCAATACCCAGTCCTCGGCACGCGGAGACACCGCCTTGCTCGTCGAGGATCTCGGACAGCTTGCCGAAGAGGCAGCCGGACGCGGGTTGCGTATCGCCTACGAGCCCATTGCCTGGGCGCCGCACGTATGTGACTGGCAGCGTGGCCTGGCGCTGGTGACGGCAGTGGACAGTCCCGCGCTCGGTCTGCAACTCGACGTGTTCCATGCTTTCGTGCAGGGGCAGGCACGCGTTGCTCTGGAGACGATCGCGCCGCGGCATCTGGCGCTGGTCGAGGTGAGCGATCTGGCGCAGACCAGATTGTCGCCCTTGGAGGTCAGTCGCGGTTACCGATTGTTTCCCGGCGAGGGCCAGGCGCCGCTCGACGGCTTCTTCACCGACCTCGCCAGCCACGGCTATGCCGGCGACGTCGTCGTCGAAATCTTCAACTCCGCGTACCTGGCACAGCCACCGGAAGCGGTCGCCCGGCGTGGCTGGGAAAGCATGCGACGCTGGCGGGATATGGCGGCTACCGAGGGGAGTTCCCACTGATGACGCACGATTTCGACCCCGCTGGCGCGGCCAGCCGGCGCGCTGTTCTGGGCGACCAGCATGTCGATCGTCTGCAGGGGCAGGGCAGCGGTTTCGACCATGCCTGGAACATGTATGTCACCAACGTGAGCTGGGCTGGTACCTGGACACGCGGCATCATCGACCGACCCACGCTCAGCCTCGTCAGTCTCGCCATGCTGGCGGGTGCCGGCCAGATGGAGGAGTTCGAGCGGCACGTGCGCAATGCCCTGCTGCGGACGGGGGTGCCCCAGGTTCAATTGCGGGAAGTGCTGCTGCATATCGGCCATTATTGCGGCATCCCGACCGGCGCCGCCTGTTTCGCCATCGTGCGCAAGGTGATGCGCGAGGAGGGGATCGTACCCGACGAAAAGCAGCTTGGCGAAGCGCCGGACGTTCGCGACGTCTACCGAACCTCGCGCGCTGACAGCAGCTCTTTCTGACGTCGTTTTCTCGCGCTCGACCTAACGGGCGCAGGAGCTCGCTTCAGCCGGGCTACAGCAGTCGTTCGTAGAAGCCGCCGAAGGTGCGGGCGGGATCGACCAGGTGGACCTCCAGGATCCAGTGGCGCACCTGGCCCAGCCCGTCGGGCTCGCGCATCGGCAGCGGATTGCGCGGGCTGATGCGGTTCAGTTCCTTGTCGCCGGGCAGCCGGGCATGCGGGAATTCACTGACGACATGGCCGGCGATACTGCCGCCGAACCTCCAGCCCGCCGCTTCGGCTTGCCGGCAGACGAAGTCGTAGAGCGCGGCGCCCGTGATGTCGGGGGTCGCGTGAAAATGGGCCTGGCCGATCTCGAAGATCCGCTCCAGGTCGGCAATGAGCCGTGCCTTGGTCGGATCGTCGCCCATGAGATAGGTGCGGCCGACATCGCCTTCCCATTCGTCGAACACGGGACCCAGGTCGACATAGACGGTGTCGTCCTCGGCGATCGTGCGGACCGGCGGATTGTCGCCGGCGGTGAGGAGCGTGTTGGGGCCGGTGCGCACGATGCGCTTGTGCCAGTGCTTCTCGACACCGAAGCGCGCCTTCGCGAGGTCGTAGATATCGCGCTCGACGTCGCGTTCATTGCGCCCGGCAATGATGAGGCCGGCAACCTCGATCGCATCGAACAGGGCGACCGCGCGTCGTTCGGCGTCGACCAGGCGGGCGCGACGGTCGGTCTCGTGCGCTTCCTGCTTGGGCGTCGTCATGCTCATCGTCCAACTCCAGATCGCAATACATCTATATTTGGCTGCATATTACGACATTGCCGGCGCGTGACCATCGAAACGGGGCCGGTCGAGTTCCTCTGACATCCAGGCGATGAAGGCGCGAGCGGCCTTCGAGGCGGCCCGCTCGGAAGCCGGCACGGCGGCAAGGCCCTCGGGGAATTGCGTGAAACCCAGCGGTGCCACGAGCTTCGTGTTGGCCAGGTCGTCGGCCACCATGCGCCGTTCGACCAGGGCGACGCCGAGGCCGGCCAATGCCGCTTCGATGCAGAGGTGCGTGTGGGGAAAATGGAGCTCCCGCTCGTGCGTCACGACGAAGCCGGTGACTTCCTGCCAGGATGTCCAGGCTGTCGACGTGAAGTCATGGTCGATCCGCGTGGCGAAGGAGAGACGGCGGCGCCGGCGGACGAGGGCATGGTCCGGGGCGCAGACCGGCCCAAAGGCAACGCCGCCCAGGTGGATGGCGCGCTCGCGATCCCGCTCGGGGTAGGCATGCCGATCCCAGGCGATGACGAGGTCGGCGCCTTGGTGGCGGATCTCACGGGCCGATGTCATCGACAGACGCACCCGCACGTCCGGATGGCGCCGATAAAAGGCCGGGAGATGCGGCACCAGCCAGCGCATTGCGAAGGTGGCGCTGCAGGCGACATGGATGCCGGGACCGCGGGCGTCGTCCTGCAATCGTGCCCAGCCTTGCTCCAGGGCATCGAAGGCGCCGGCGACGGTCGCCTGCAACGCCCGGCCGGCCGAGGCGAGACGAAGTCCGGTCCCGGCCTTCTCGAACAAGGGCAGGCCGGCCTGCTCCTGCAGGGCGCGCAACTGGCGCGACACTGCGCCGTGGGTGCGGCCCAGTTCCTCAGCGGCCCGCGTCACGGAACCGAGGCGGGCCGTCGCCTCGAAGGCGCGCAGGGTGGAGAGAGGCGGCAGGCGACGGGCCATCGATGCAATCCAATTGTGAGTTCTGCTCACGGATTGGCGAGTAGTACTGCCTTTTCGTAGCCGATCAATGGGCTCTAGACAGGGCTCGCAGCACGCATTCGTGCGCCGAAGTCACGAAACCGCTTCATCTCGCAGTCGAAAGGATGTGCCATGGCAGACCGCCGTATCGATGGAAGTGCCGGAGATGCCGATTACGGGGTGATTGGCCGCAACTATACGGTCTATCGGCAGCCCGATCCGGCGATTGCCCGGCAGATCCATCACGCCTTAGGGGATGCGCGCTCCGTGCTGAACGTCGGCGCCGGTGCCGGATCCTACGAGCCGGCGGATCGTGACGTCACGGCCATCGAGCCGTCGGCCTCCATGCGGGCGCAACGGCCGGCGACCCTGGTGCCAGCGATCGACGGCGTGGCCGAGCGCCTGCCGTTTGCCGACCGATCGTTCGACGCCAGCATGGCAATCTTCTCGATCCATCA
>MKRV01000055.1 GCA_001897995.1 Alphaproteobacteria bacterium 65-37
ATCTGCTCGCGCAACTGCGCCTTCTGGCCTTCGCGCGCGACCTTGCGCATCTCGAAAAGCTTCTGTTCGCCCGCGATCAGCCGGCCGACTTCGGGGTCGTTCTTGCGCGCGACGAGCTCGGCCGGATACTCGACGGCCTTGTCGCCATCGCGCTCGGCTTCGTTGCGCGCCTGCCGCGCCACCAGCTCGTCGAGCGCCTTGCTGACCACGGCGAGGCTGGAGCGCGCCTGTGTGCCGTCGAGCCGCACCACGACGTCGCCCTGCTTGACCCGATCGCCGTCCTTGGCGAGCAGTTCGCCGACAACGCCGCCGGTCGGATGCTGGACCTTCTTGACGTTGGTATCGACCACGAGCTTGCCCGGCGCGATCACGGCCCCCGAGATCTGCGTCGCGGCCGCCCATCCACCGATGCCGAAGACGAGCAGCGCGGTCGCGACGAAACCTATCATCAGAGGTTGTCGCGTCGAATGCTGAGAGGGTTTCGGATCGGTCATGACGGTACTACCTTCCCGGGAGCGCGAAGCGGCTGGGGAGCGGCTCCGCCTTGGGCAACAACGGCGACTGGGGGCACGGTGGTCGGCGCCCCGGCAGTTGCCGGCCCCGCACCTACTGATGCAGGCGCCGCCTTCATGGCTTCGCGCAGCACCGTGTCCTTCGGTCCGAAGGCGTGCTGGCGCCCGCCTCGCATGATCAGCAGGTTGTCGACGCCCGCCAGCGCGCTCGGGCGGTGCGCCACCACGATGGCGATACCACCGCGTGCCCGCACCCCGAGGATGGCTTTTGTCAGGGCTTCGTCGCCGTCGTGGTCCAGGCTCGAATTGGGTTCGTCGAGGACGACCAGGAACGGGTCACCGTAAAGGGCACGCGCCAGCCCGACACGCTGCCGCTGGCCGGCCGACAAGGCTGCCCCGCCCTCGCCCATCTGCGTGTCGTAGCCGTTGGGCAGCCCGAGGATCAGCTCGTGGACGCCGGCCGCCTGGGCGGCGGCGATGACCTTGTCCGACGGCGGATCGGGATCCAGCCGGGCGATGTTCTGTGCCACGGTACCGGCGAACAGCTCCATGTCCTGCGGCAGGTAGCCGACATGCTGGCCGAGCGTTTCCGGCGTCCATTGATCGAGCGACGCGCCGTCGATCCGCACCTTGCCGCGCGAGATCATCCACACGCCGACGATGGAACGTACCAGCGAGGACTTGCCCGAGGCGCTGGGGCCGATGATGCCCAGCCCCTGCCCGGCCTTGAGATTGAAGGCAATGTCCTGGATGACCAGGTTGTTGGAACCGGGCGGGGCAACGCTGATCGCCTCCACCGCCAGGGTGTTATGCGGCCTGGGCAGCTCCATCGTCGCCGGATCCGCCGGCATGCGGGCCAGCAGGTTGTTGAGACGCCGCCAGCTCTGACGCGCCGACACGAAGACCCGCCACTGCGCGATCACGACTTCGACGGGCGCCAGAGCCCGCGCCGACAGGATCGACCCGGCGATGATGATGCCGGCGGAGGCCTGCTGATGGATCACGAGATACGCGCCGACCGCGAGTACGGCCGACTGCAGCATCATGCGAAGCGCCCGCGAGAGGCCGCCCATGCCGCCGGTGATGTCGCCGGTCTGCTGCTGCATGGCGAGATAGCGGCGTCCGGTTTCCGTCCACAGGGACGAGAAACGGCCGACCATGCCCATGGCATGCAGCACTTCGGTGTTGCGCCGGCTTGCCTCGGCCAGGCTGTTGCGCTGTGCCGACAGGGCCGAAAGCTCGATCGACGGCTTGCGCACCTTGATTTCAGTCAAGGCGGTGATGGCGATCAGAATGAGCGCGCCCACCGTCGCGGTGACGCCGATCAGCGGATGAAACAGGTAGCAGATGCCGAGATAGAGCGGCAGCCACGGCAGGTCGAACAGCGCCGCCGGGCCGCCGCCCGACATGAAGCCGCGGATCTGCTCGAGGTCCCGCGCCGGCTCGAAATTGCCCATGCCGGGAGCACGCAGCGGCAACCGGACGAGAAGCTGATAGATGCGCGGATCGAGCTGCTCCGAAAAGCCGCCGGCGATGCGGATCAGCACCCGATTGCGCAGGATGTCGAGGACGGCCTGGAAGCCATAGAGCACGGCCGCAAGGACGCACAGCCCGACCAGCGTCGGGACGCTGCGGCTCGGCAGCACGCGGTCGTAGACCTGCAGCATGAAGAATGAACCGGTCAGGTAGAGAATGTTCAGCAGACCGGTAAACACGGCAACGCCGGCATAGGACGATCGCGCCGCCGCCAGGACTCTCGCCAATTCAGAACGTGGGTCTCCGATCACCGGAGGTCGCATTATCCCCGCCACTCAGCGCGCCTTTCTCCATAGTCCCCGCTGCCCTACGAGGACGGCCAACTCTATTACACGGCTGACTGCGGGGGACATTGCCCGTAGGTCAACTTTAAGAAATGTTTCATCCGGGCAATCGACGGAAACGCCAGATCAATCGACGAAACAGCGGCTAGGAGCGCTTCTCGACGACCAAAAGCCAGGAGCGACCGGAGACTGCCTGCAACCGGCCGCGCGAGTCGACCGGATAGAGCGTCATGGCCACGCTATCCTTCACGTTGCCGCCGATTGCCTGGACATAGCCCCCGCGGACGTCGGTGACGATATCGCAGTGGTTGGCGGTGTTGTCGATGCGGCGGTGTGCCGTGCGCTGGTCTGCATAACGCCAACTCGGACCGGCAGACCCTGTGCAGATGAGGTCGCCAGGCTTGGGCGAATACTCGGTAGGAGAATGCAAACGGAAAGGTGCACTTCGCGATGCACGCTCACGGTCATACAGCGCCGAAAGGTACGCGCCGTGCCGGCCGTCGCGCGGGAAATCGGCGGCGCTGTAGCCTGCGCGGACCATCACCCAGGATACGAAGGCACCCGACCATGGCCTGCTCGAGGTTCGACCATTCCACTCAGGCCGCCCGCACACGCCCCAGTAGTCGCCCACCCTGCTGGACAGCGGCTCGCTGCGCTCGGTGATGCCCGGTCTGTTGACGTAGCCGCCCGCATGACCGCCCTGGACGACCGTTGCCCGCCCGAACTTGGTCCATTCCTGCCAGGCGATCAGTGCGACCCTATCGGTGGGCGGCCGGTCGGCATAGCCTGTCCCCGTACGGCTGGCGCTTCCGCATCCGGCAAGGGCCAGGCAGATGGCAAAGACGATCGGAAGGATCGCTGGCAGCCGGAAATCCGTCGCATGGGAGGAGCACCGGCGGGGCGGCTGCCAGCAAACACGAAAGTCGACGAAGGGGCAGTCGAACTTCATGTGCGACTTGCAGTATGTAAAATAAATGATTGTTATTATTGGTTATTAAAATAGCACAGGCCGATCCGAATGTCACCCCTTCATGAACTGGATGAAGTTCGCCGACTGGAGCAGTTGGCCTTTCGAGGCTGGCCTGCGTTAGATAGCCGCGACATCGACGGCTGGCGCCTTCGCTTTGCCAACGGATATACAAAAAGAGCCAATTCTATCAATGCATTAGGATACAATCCTTCGACTGAAATCGAAGTATTGGAGGCGCCTTACCGCTCCAGAGGCCAGCGCCCGGCCTGGCGTTTGAGCCCGTTGGCGCCGTCCGCCATGGCCGGTCTGCTGGCTGATCGCGGCTACAGCAGCATCGAGCGCAGCCTCGTCCAGCGTTGCCCTCTCCGGGAGGGTTTTCCGGCCGACCCCGCTGTGGAGATTGCCGACCAGCCGAGTGCCGCCTGGCTCGATGCCTTCTGCACCCATAGCCCGGTCCGGCCCGAACATCGCGAGACCATGAAACGGATGCTCTCGGCCATCGCCACCCCCAAGGCATTCGCCCTGGTCCATCGTCATGGTCAACCGATGGCCATGGCAATCGGCGCCCTGGAGGGCGATCACATGGGATTGTTCGACGTCCTGGTGATGCCCGATGCGCGGCGGCAGGGCCTGGCGCGACGCGTCACCGAAAGCCTCTATGCCTGGGCCTGGCGTCGCGGTGCCCGCTTTGCCTACCTCCAAGTGGTCGCCACCAATGCACCGGCACTCGCCCTCTACGAGGCGCAAGGTTTCCGCACAGTCTACGCCTACAACTACTGGCTACCGCCGGAGTGACATCCTCGCCTTGACCCTCCAGCCGTGCCCCTCCCATAGTTGCTTCAGGGAGGAACATAAAAATGGCGAATTACCCTTGGGAAAAGAGCTATCCGCCGGGCGTGAAGTGGGAGCTCGAGGTCCCGAACAAGACCATCCACCAGATCTTCGATGAGTGCTGCGCACAGTACGATGCGCGGCCGTTCACCGATTTCCTCGACAAGGTGATGACTTTCCGGGACTACAAGGAGGCCTCTGACAAGGCCGCCGCCGGCTTCCAGAAGCTCGGTGTGAAGCCCGGCGTCAATGTCGGGCTCTATCTTCCCAACACGCCGCACTACCTGATTGCCTTCTTCGGTGTCCTGAAGGCCGGCGGCAAGGTGGTGAACTACTCCCCGCTCGATGCTGCCCGTGAGCTGGAATTCAAGATCGGCGATTCCGAAACCGACATCCTGGTGACGCTCGACGTCGCTGCGCTCTACCCGAAGATGGCGGCGATGCGCGGCAAGACCCGGCTGAAGAAGCTGATCGTGGGCTCGATCGCCGACTACCTGCCCTGGCCCAAGAACTGGCTCTACCCGATCGCCAAGAAGAAGGAGCTGTCGCCCTGGCCGCGGGACGACTGGCACATGTCCTTCAAGGATCTTCTGGCCAACGACGGCAAATACACGCCCTACAAGCCGTCGAGCGAGAACCTGTGGGACGAGGTCGCCCTGCTGCAATATACCGGCGGGACGACGGGCCTGCCGAAGGCGGCGATGCTGACCCACGGCTGCATCATGGCCGCGATGAGCCAGGGCCAGGCCTGGACGACCCCCTACACCACGCCCGGCACCGAGAAGGTCATGTGCGTGCTGCCGCTGTTCCACATCTATGCCCTGTCGGGAATCATGCTGGGCGCGGTGCGCAACGGCAACCAGCTCCTGCTCTATCCGCGGCCCGACATCGACATGATCGTGGACGATCTCGGCAAGAAGAAGCCGACGTTCCTGCCCGGCGTGCCGACGCTCTATACCGCGATCAACAAGCATCCCAAGGCGCAGGGGCTCGACCTCAAGTCGCTCAAGATCTGCATGTCGGGCGGCGCACCGCTGCCGGTCGAGGTGCAGCAAAGCTTCGAGAAGCTGACCGGCGCGACCCTGATCGAAGGCTACGGCCTGACCGAGACATCGCCGACCGGTGCGATCTGCCCGGTCGACAAGAGCGTGCGCCGAGTCGGCTCGTGCGGCGTTCCGATGCCGGGCACCATCATCGAGATCCGCGACATGGAGAATCCAGACCGGGTCCTGCCGCCCGGCAAGGACAATGTCGGCGAGGTCTGCATCATCGGCCCGCAGGTCATGAAGGGCTATTGGAAGAAGCCAGACGAAAGCGAGAAGGTTCTCTTCCGTCATCCCGCGAGCAACTGGATGGGCCTGCGCACCGGCGACATGGGCTATATGGACGAAGCCGGCTGGCTGTTCCTGGTCGACCGCTCCAAGGACCTGATCATCTCCTCGGGCTACAACGTCTATCCGCGCATGATCGAAGAGGCGATGTACGAACATCCGGCCGTCGACGAATGTATCGTGATTGGCATTGCCGACCCCTATCGCCAGGAAGCGCCCAAAGTCTTCGTGAAGCTGAAGCCCGGCGCGTCGCTCACCTTCGAGGAGATGAAAACGCATCTCGCCACGCGCGTCGGCAAGCACGAGATGCCAGTCGCCCTCGAGATTCGCGCCGAGTTGCCGAAGACACCGGTCGGCAAGCTTTCCAAGAAGGAACTCAAGGAAGAAGAGCGGGCCAAGGCACAGGCCAAGGCAGCGTGATCTTTCCGGCCTTCGGTCGGCTGTCGGAGTCACACTTTCCCCTCCCCATTCAAATGGGGAGGGGCTCGCGTCTTCGCGGGCGGAGGGGTCATGACCGCAAAGCGCCGGCCGAATATGCCCCCTCCGTCGTCGTAAGACGACGCCACCTCCCCATTTGAATGGGGAGGAGAAGATTGCGAACCCAACAGTCGCCCTTCGACCGGCAGGATGAGGGAAGCTAAGATAGCGGCGTGAAGCGCAGAGCACTCTTCCTCGGCGGCGCCGGCCTCGTCCTGGGCGGCTGTTTCGACCGCCCCTGCCATGAGCGGAATCCCGACCAGAAGGCTTTCCTCGACGGGCTGCAGGCCCTGGCGAAGCCGGCGCTTGCCTCCAACAATCCATTGCAGATCGAGGAGGCTGCCAAGCAAAGCATCGTCCTGGCCGAGAAAACCGGCACCTTCAGCGACTGGTGCGGCACCCTGACCAAGATCGAAGGCAACGCCCAGGATGTGGCGATCACCGTCGATGTCGGCCGCCAGGTTTCGCTCTACGCGTTCAACGACTGGGCGCTCGCCTTCGCCGGGTCCGTTGCCGACCTTTTCTCCACACGATCGCGTACAACCGCGCCGCCGGGCCTTTCCGAAGCTGCCGTCACGGCGCTAAAAACCCTGCGGCTTGGCGAACGCGTGACGCTCTCCGGGCGGATGGGGGAGATCGCGGGCTCGGGCCTGTTCGACCTCAGCCGTCTGCTCGGCAAAGGCACCACCGAACACCGGCAGTTCCTGCAGACGCCGCGATTCGTGGCGCGCATCGAGGCCCTCACGGCCTCGAAACAGAAGTAGAAAGGATTCCGAGGTGCCGTCTTTCACGTACGATTTCCACTACAGCACCAAGAAGCTGCCGATCTTCGCCGAGAACGTCGTCGCCTCCTCCCAGCATCTCGCCTCCACGGCCGGCCTGCGGATGCTGGCCAAGGGCGGCAATGCCGTCGATGCCGCGGTGGCCACAGCGGCCGCCATCACCGTGCTCGAACCGACGATGAACGGCATCGGCTCCGACGCCTTCTGCATCCTGTGGGACGGCAAGCAGCTCGTCGGGCTGAACGCCTCGGGCCATTCGCCGGCGCTGATGACCCCGGACAAGTACGAGGGCCTGGCCAAGATGCCTGACGTGGGCTGGTCGACGGTCACCACGCCCGGCGCCGTCTCGCTCTGGATGGAGCTGCACAAGCGCTACGGCAAGCTGCCCTTTGCCGACCTGTTCGAGCCGGCGATCAAGTACGCGCAGGACGGCTTCCGCGTCTCCTACATGATCGCCCATCAGTGGCAGCGCGCCATCGAACGGCTGAAGGGCCAGGAGAGCTGGGTGAAGGCCTTCCTGCCGCAGGGCCGCGCGCCGCAGCCGGGCGAGCTCTGGAAGTTCCCCGACCAGGCGAAGACGCTGACCAAGATCGCCGAGAGCAAGGGCGAGGCCTACTATCGTGGCGAGCTCGCCGAGGCGATGGACAAGTACTCCCGCGAGACCGGCGGCATGCTGCGCAAGGAGGACCTCGCCGCGCACAAGGCCGACTGGGTCGATCCGATCGGCCTCACCTATCGCGGCACGACCCTGCACGAGATCCCGCCGTCCGGTCAGGGCATCGCGGCCTGCATGGCGCTGGGCATCCTCGAGAACTTCGAGATCGCCGGCCACGACTGCGACGGGCCGGAGGTGGCACATCTGCGCATCGAGGCGATGAAGCTGGCCTTCGCCGACGTCCATCGTTACGTCGCCGACCCGCGCTTCATGGAAGTGACGCCGGCCCAGATGCTCGACAAGCACTACCTCAAGAGCCGGGCCAAGCTGATCGATCCCAAGAAGGCCCAGCATTTCGGCCCCGGCACGCCGAAGATGGGCGGCACCATCTATCTCGGCACCGCCGACCAGTCCGGCATGATGGTGTCGCTGATCCAGTCCAACTACAACGGCTTCGGCTCCGGCATCGTCGTGCCCGGCACGGGCATCTCGCTGCAGAACCGCGGCACCGGCTTCGTCACGACCAAGGGGCATCCCAACCAGGTCGGCCCGAAGAAGCGACCTTTCCACACGATCATTCCCGGCTTCATCACCAAGGACGGCCGCCCGGTCGCGACCTTCGGCCTGATGGGCGGTGGCATGCAGCCGCAAGGTCACATGCAGGTGCTCTCGCGTATCGTCGACTACGGCCAGAACCCCCAGACCGCCATCGACGCGCCGCGCTGGCGCGTTCACGAGTCCGACGAGACGGTCTGGACCGAGGAGCACATGCCAGCGGCTACGCTCGAGGGCCTGCAGAAGCGCGGCCATCGGCTCACCCATACCAAGGCACCGAGCTTCGACTTCGGCTCCAGCCAGATCATCTGGCGCTTCCCCGAGGGCGGTCCCTATCTCGGCGCCTCGGAGAGCCGCCGCGACGGTGCGGCGGTCGGCTTCTAGGCCGACCGCGCGTCGGGATACACGGGAAGCCCGTCGTCGACCTTCACCCAGGGAACGCGGGACGCACCATAGATGTGATCGACCGGCGGCACCTGCTCGGGATGCTCGAGCGAGCAGGTGGTGATGTCGATCAGATCGGGATGGTGCGATGAATAGAAGGTGAGTTGCGTGCCGCACTTGGCGCAAAAGCGGCGCGACGCTGCCGATGAAGACTGGAATGTCGTCGTGTCACCGGACAGGGTGAACGACGACAGCGGCACACTGAACCAGGCGACGAAGGGGGCGCCGGTCGTCCGTCGGCAGATCGAGCAATGGCACACGCTTTCCTGTGTCGGCGTGCCTGTGGTCTCGTAGCGAACGGCGCCGCAATAACAGCGTCCTTTCAGCATCACGACCTCCGCTGCGGCTTGCGCAGCATGGGAAAGAGTTTGGGCGAGGTGCCGGCCTGGATCGTGCCCAGCAGCTCGAAGCCGAGATGCTGATAGAGCGGCACGTTCCGCGGGTTGCTCGATTCGAGATAGGCAAGGCAGCCGTCGCGATCGCATTCAGCCAGCGCGTGCCGCATCAGGACGCCGCCCAGTCCCCTGCCCTGATGCGCCGGGTCGATCCCGATCAGCGGCAGGTACCAGTGCGGCTCTCTAGGATGATAGCTCTCCATCTGCTGCATGACGGAGAGTCCATCCTTGCCGATAGACTCCGGCACCGTCTCCTGCATCAGGCTACCCATCGCCGTTTCGTCCGGCTCGGCGCCGGGCGGCAGCCAGAGTGCCGCTCCCTTGTTGTCGTCGACGACGTACGCCGTGCCGCGCTCGAACGCAGCGCCGCCGAACGCCCGGACGAAACGCGGGAAGCTCGCGAGATAGACTCGGGGGTCGGCCCAGCTCCACCGTGCCGCCGGATCGGTGCCGAAGGCGAGCGTGAGAACGTCGGCAACGGCTGCGATCTCGGCAGCCGTTGCAGAGTGGACTGAATGAGTGGCCATGGTCGCCTTGTCTTGTGTCGTCACCTTCAAGATGGTCCTGAAGGTGCGGCCCGCAAGGCAGGCTTCGGTCACTTCCCGCAATACGCCTCGAGGCGGTACCCGTCGGGGTCGACCGCAAAGGCGGCGTAATAGTTCGGGCTGTAATCGGCGCGGACGCCGGGCTTGCCGTTGTCCTTGCCGCCGGCCTTCAGCGCCGCGGCGTGAAAGGCATCGACGGCCTTGCGATCGTTGGCGACGAAGCAGAAGTGCAGGCCCGAGTTCACGTCGGCCTTCACCGGCGTGGCCGTCTTGCTGATCCACAGCTCCACCGCCTTGTCGCCGTAACCCAGCGAACTCTCGCCGTCGCTCAGGAGCGTGTAGCCCAGCGGTTTCAACGCCGCGTCGTAGAACTTCCGCGTCCGGGCGATATCGGCGACGCCAATCGAAACATGGTCGAACATGGCACTTCCTCCTCATTAACTATATAACTGGTTATATGGTTAAGATGGCAGCCTGAGCTTGTCAACCTGACAACCGGTTAGTAAGTCCCGCCTATGATCCGCGCCGATCTCTGCCTGGAATTCGCCAACACACGGTATTGGCGCGGCCAGCCGACACCGACCGAGACCCTGAACGGGCCCGAGGACCTCGCGGCCTGGAGCAGCGCCAATGGCGGCCCGAAGGCGGCCAAGCCGCTCGCCTCCCCCGAATTCGACCGAGCGATCGAGCTGCGTGAACTGATCCATCGCCTGTTCGATACGCACGCCCAGGGCAAGGCTCCGCCGGTACGGGACATCGAGGCCTTGAATCAGGCCCTGGCGATGGCCCCTGCCCGCACGACCTTGCATCGCGAGCGCACCGGCTACAGTTGGGATGTCGACTTCAAGTCGGGAACGGCGCTGGCGCTGCTGGCGCCCGTGTTGTGGTCAGCCGGCGATTTGCTGGCCGGGCCGCGTCTGGATAGGGTCCGCCGCTGTGCCAACCCAGAATGCGGCTGGGTTTTCCTCGACGACAGCCGCGCCGGCAAACGCCGCTGGTGTTCGATGCAGAGTTGCGGCAACCGCGCCAAGGCAAAGCGACACTATCATAAGAGCCGAGAGGGCTGACGGGACTGCCAACAAAAAGGGCCCCGCAAGGGGCCCGATCTGTACCGAGGTGAGGCAGCAGTTAGCGCAGGATGCTCTGCAGCTTCATCGCGACGCCCATATCGCCCTCGATCTTGAGCTTGCCGGTCATGAACGCCGTCATGCCGTCGAGCTTGCCGCCGATCAGGTCGGTGAAATCGCCGAAATCCATCTTGATCGTGCAGTCGGCGGCCTTGTCGTCGTTGCTGACGGACGGCGGGTTCTGGTTGCCATCGATGTAGACGACGCCCTGATCCGTGGCGAACTTCACGGAATTGCCGAAGGCCGACTTCTTGGAAGCCCCTTCCTGCATCTTGGCGGTGATTTCCTGCAACGTCATGCCTAGCTCCCAGGTCGTATTGCCAAATGGAATTGGCTGCGCCCGGCTTACTTGACCTTTACGTAAACGTCAAATACAGCCCGAGTAACGAACCGCACATCACAAGATGCTTGGATGCACCGGCGGACGGCCGATAACTGCCGTGTCAAAGGCGGAGGAAACATGTCGTATCGCTCGGTCTTCAAGCCGGGATTGTTCGATGGCCAGACCATCGTCGTGACGGGTGGCGGCAGCGGCATCGGCCGCTGTACGGCGCATGAGATTGCCGCACTCGGCGCCCATGTCGCGATCTGCGGCCGCAAGCAGGAAAAACTCGACACGGTGCGCAGCGAGATCGAAGCAGCCGGCCGCACCTGCGAGACCCATGCCTTCGACATCCGCGAAGAGACCCAGGTCAAGGACGCCGTGGCGGCGATCGTCGCCCGCAACGGGCGCATCCACGGTCTGTTCAACAACGCCGGCGGCCAGTTCCCCTCGCCCGCCGCGTCGCTCAGCGCCAAGGGCTTCGACGTGGTGGTCCGCAACAACCTCACCGGCGGCTTCCTCGTCAGCCGCGAAGTCTTCGTCCAGTCGATGCAGGATCACGGCGGCTCGATCGTCAACATGACGGCCGACTACCGCAACGGCTTTCCCAACATGGTGCATACCGGGGCCGCCCGCGCAGGCATGGCCAATCTCACCATGACGCTCGCCCATGAATGGGCATCGGCCGGCGTGCGCGTGAACTCGGTCGCCCCGGGCTGGATCGCCTCGTCCGGCATGGACACCTACACCGGCGAGTTCAAGGAACAGATCCCCAAGCTCAAGACCTACTGCCCGCTCGGCCGCCTCGGCACCGAAAGCGAAGTGTCGGCCGCGGTCTGCTTCCTGCTGAGCGACGCTGCGGCGTTCATCACCGGCACGGAGATCCGCATCGACGGCGGCGTGCCACTCGGCAACCGCTCGTTCGAGCTACCCATCACCGACAAATCGAAGGCCTTCAACGGCTTCCACCTCGCGAAGACCCCGAAAGTGCTGGGTGGCTGACCACATGCCCATCATCGAAAGCCAGATCGACCGCAACAGCGACGAGTACCTGAAGAACCGCAAGCACATGCTGGCGGCGATCCAGGAGTTCCGCGACGCCGAGGCCAGCGTCCAGGCCGCCTCCGAGAAATCGCGCGAGCGTTTCCGCAAACGCAAGCAGCTGATGCCGCGCGAACGCATCGCGCTCCTGCTCGATCGCGGCGCACCGTTCCTCGAGCTGATGCCGCTGGCCGGCTACCGCATGCACGACGACAAGGACGGCTCCAGCGCGGGCGGCGGCTCGGTCTCGGGTATCGGCTACGTCGAGGGCGTGCGTTGCGTCGTGACCGCCTCGAACTCGGCGATCAAGGGCGGCACCGTTGCCCCCTCGGGGCAGCGCAAGGGCCAGCGTGTGCAGCAGATCGTCATGGAGAACAAGCTGCCCGTCGTGAACCTGGTGGAATCGGGCGGCGCCAACCTGCTCTATCAAGCGGAGATCTTCGTGCCAGGCGGCCGCGGCTTCGCCAACCAGGCGCGCATGTCGGCCCGCGGCATCCCGCAGGTCACCGTGGTGCATGGTTCGTCGACGGCCGGCGGCGCCTATCTGCCGGGCCTGTCCGACTACGTCATCATGGTACGCAATCAGGCCAAGGTCTTCCTGGCAGGCCCGCCTCTCCTCAAGGCGGCAACCGGCGAGATTGCCACCGACGAAGAGCTGGGCGGTGCCGAGATGCACGCCACGGTCTCCGGCGTCGCGGAATGGATGGCCGAGAACGACGCCGACGGCATCCGCATGGCGCGCGACGTGATCGCCAAGTGGCATTGGAACGACAAGCTGCCGCCACACAAGGCGCGGGCCTTCAAGGAGCCGCTCTACGAGATCGACGAGCTCTGCGGCGTCGTTCCGCCGTCGCACAAGGATCCCTACGACGTCCGCGAAGTGATCGCGCGCCTGGTCGACGGTTCGGACTTCCTGGAATTCAAGGGCCTGTTCGATCAGCAGACGATCTGCGGCTGGGCGGAAATCGAGGGCGAGCCGGTCGGGATCATCGGCAACAACGGGCCGATCACGACCAAGGGCTCGGTCAAGGCCGCGCAATTCATCCAGCTCTGCTGCCAGCAGGGCACGCCGATCGTCTATCTGCAGAACACGACCGGCTACATGGTCGGCACCGAGGCCGAGCGCGGCGGCATCGTCAAGCACGGCTCCAAGATGATCCAGGCGGTGGCCAATGCGACGGTCCCGCAGGTCACCATCGTGATCGGCGGCAGCTTCGGCGCCGGCAACTACGGCATGTGCGGCCGCGCCTACGATCCGCGCTTCATCTTCGCCTGGCCCAACAGCCGGATCGCCGTCATGGGCGGCGAACAGGCGGCCGGCGTGATGAAGACGGTGACGGAGCAGAAGTTCCAGCGCGAGGGCAAGGAGCCGCCACGCGAGCAGATCGACAAGATGTTCAAGGGCATCGTCGACCAGTTCGACCGCGAATCCACCGCGCTCTATGCGACGGCACACCTGTGGGACGACGGCATCATCGACCCGCGCGACACCCGCCGCGTGCTTGCCTTCACGCTCTCGATCGCCCGCGAATCGATTGTGCGGCCGCTCAATCCCATCACCTTCGGCGTCGCGAGGATGTAGCGCAATGAAGTTCACACCCGAGCACGAGGCCCTGCGTCAGACCTGGAAGACGCTGATCGATCGCGAGATCAATCCCTATGTCGACGAGTGGGAGAAGGAAGGCCAGTTCCCCGCCCACGCGCTGTTCAAGAAGATGGGCGATGCCGGCCTGCTGGGCGTCGACAAGCCGGTCGAATTCGGCGGCTCGGGCCTCGATTTCTCCTACGCCATGATCTGCTCGGAATCGCTCGGCCTGGTGAATGGCGGCTCGGTGCCGATGGGAACCGGC
>MKRV01000056.1 GCA_001897995.1 Alphaproteobacteria bacterium 65-37
AACGTTGCGCTCGACGTCGACAACCGGACGCTGCGGATCAGCGGCGACATCCAGGTCGTCCGCGAACGCGAACTGGAGTTGCTAGAGCTTCTCATGCGCAACCCGGGCCGAGTCGTGAAACGCGACGCCCTGGCCGACCTGATCTTCGGCAAACATGGGACGCAGGGTGCGGCATCGATCGACGTCTACCTGCATCGACTCCGCAAGGTGTTGGACGACGGTCATGCAACCGTCAGGATTGACAATATTCGCGGCCTCGGCTTCCTGCTGTCCGAGGGCAATTAGCGGGGGAGCTGAAGTTGCCTGTAGAGTTTGCAACCTGGCGTATGCTGCGCGTCGGATCGGCCGATGGCTAGTCAGCCACACCGCTTCCCCTTGCCGCGAACGCGTCGCAGCTGGCTGATCGTCGCGGCGGTCATCGCGGCTGCCGTGGCATCGGGGCTTTATGTCTGGAGCCCGATCGCGGCACCCACCGCTCAGCGCCAGGCCAAGCCACGCACCGAGCGCGCGACGGCCCAGGCCGAGAAAGTCGAGGTCGAGCTCACTGCCGATCAGGTCAAGACCGTCACCATTGCCCCCGTCGGCCAGGCCCGCTTCGACATCAGCCGCAAGGCGGTCGGCAACATGGACTTCAACCAGAACACGCTGGTGCAGGTCTTCACGCCCTATCAGGGCCGCGTCATCAGCGCCAACGTGAATCTCGGCGACCGGGTGGAGCGCGGCCAGATCCTGTTCACGGTCGACAGTCCCGACCTGCTGCAGGCGAGCTCGGCGCTGATCGCGGCGGCCGGTGTCCTCAACCTGCAGAATCGCACCCTGAAACGGGTGAACGACAATCTCCGAGGCGGCGGCGGCGCCCAGAAAGACGTCGACCAGGCGATCTCGGACCAGCAGACGGCCGAAGGCGCGCTACGTGCGGCACGTGACGTCATGAGGATCTACGGCAAGACCGACGAGGAAGTGGACAGGATCGTCACGGAGCGCAGGGCCGACTCGACCTTGATGGTGCGCAGTCCGCTCGCGGGCTACGTGACCGCCCGCAACGCCGCCCCCGGCTTGCTGCTGCAACCCGGCAATGCGCCGGCGCCGATCACGCTCGCCGACGCCAAGTCCATGTGGATGATCGCCAATGTCCCGGAAGCCGACAGTGCGCTCCTGCAGGTTGGCCAGCAGGTACAGGCGCGGGTTTCGGCCCTGCCGGGCAAGACGTTCGACGGCACGATCAGTGTCGTCGGCGCGACGGTCGATCCGCAGACGCGGCGGACCATGGTCCGATCCGAGATCGCCGATCCGGACCACGCCTTGCGCGCCGGCATGTTCGCCGACTTCACCATTCGCATCGGCGCGCCGATCGAAACGCTCGCCGTCCCGGCCAATGCCATCGTTCGCGAAGGCGACGGCACCATGACGGTATGGCTGACAACCGATCGCCTGCGCTTCGAGAAGCGCAATGTGAAGATCGGGCTTCGGCAGAACGGCTTCGTTCAAATCCTGGAGGGAGTGCGGCCGGGCGATCTCGTGGTCACCGACGGCGCGCTCTTCCTGACCAACAAGCTGGTCGGCGGTCCGAGCGACTGAGCCGAAACGGGGCAAGCGGTGCTGAAAACAATTCTCGAGTTCGGCCTGACGCGGCGGCCGATCATCGTTCTGGCCGTCCTCGTCTTCATCGGCGCCGGCATCTTCGCGTTCACTCGACTGAACATCGAGGCCTATCCCAACCCGGCGCCGGTAATCCTGGAGGTCACCGCGCAGGCGCCGGGCCTCTCGGCCGAGGAGATGGAGAAGTACTATACGATCCCCATGGAGATCGCGCTCTATCCGACGCCGAACGTGGTCAACATCCGGTCGACGTCGTTCTATGGGCTGAGCTTCGTCCGCGTCACCTTCAAGTACGGGACGGATTACCAGACCGCCTACAGCCAGGCGGCGGTGGCCCTGCAACAGGGCGTCAACCTTCCCGGCACCCAGGTTCCGCAGATCCAGCAATCGAGCCTGGTCGGCGAGATCGTGCGCTATCAGATCGTCGGTCCGCCCAACTTCGGCCTCACCAACCTGCGGACCCTGCAGGACTGGGTGGTCGCGCGACGGCTGCTCACGATCCCCGGAGTCGTGCAGATCAACAGCTGGGGCGGCACGACCAAGCAATTCAACGTCGACGTCGATCAGAACAAGCTGGAAGCCTATAACGTCACGATCCCGCAGATCGTCACTGCTCTCGGCAACGCCAACATCAATGTCGGTGGCCGCGAGATCAGCATCGGCCAGCAGGGCGTCAACATTCGCGGCGTCGGCCTGATCGACGACGGCGGCAACGAGAACCTGCTCGACGGCCGCAAGGTCAGCGATATCGAAAATATCGTCCTCAGCCAGTCGAACGGCGTACCGGTGCGCATCAGGGACGTAGCGACCGTCGAGGTCGGCTTCGTGCCGCGGCTGGGCATCGCCGGCCGCGATCACCAGCCCGACATCGCAGCGGCGATCGTCGTCATGGGCAGGACGCAGCACACCAACGAGGTCCTGCCCAAAGTCGAAGCCGAGATCGAGAAGATCAACAGCGACGGCACCTTGCCGCCGGGCGTCAAGGTCGTGACCTACTACGATCGCGGCACGCTGGTGGACGTGACCACCCACACTGTGATGCACAACCTCGTCTTCGGTTGCCTGCTGGTCTTCCTGATCCAGTGGATCTTCATAGGCGACCTGCGCAGCGCGATCATCGTCGGCGTCAACATCCCCTTCGCCCTGTTCTTCGCCGTGCTGATCATGGTGTTGCGCGGCGAGGACGCCAATCTGCTGTCCGTGGGCGCGGTCGATTTCGGCATCATCATCGATTCCGCTGTCATCCTGGTCGAGAACATCTTCCGCAACTTCCAGAGCAGCCAGGCCAACCGGCAACGGCTGCTCCAGCATCTCAGCGAAGGGCTCTGGGGCCCCGACCCGACGTCGTCGACCAGCGGCCGCAGCACCACCAAGCTGTGGACCGATCGCCTGCGCCTGATCTTCATCAGTTCCCTGCAGGTCGACCGGGCCGTCTTCTTCACCGCCGTCGTGACCGTGACGGCCTTCCTGCCGCTCTTCACCATGACCGGCGTCGAGGGACAGATCTTCGGGCCGATGGCGCGCACCTACGCCTACGCCCTGACCGGCGCCCTGCTCGCCACCTTCACGGTGACGCCGGTGCTGGCCTCCCTGGTCCTGCCGGCGCACGTTGAAGAAGTCGAGACCGCTTTCGTCCGGGCGATCCGGCGAGCCTACACGCCCATCCTGCAATGGGCGCTCGGCCGCGTGGCCGTTCCCATCGCGATCGGCATGGCATTCCTCGTCGCCAGCGGCGTGCTCGCCACCCGGCTCGGCAGCGAGTTCCTGCCTGCGCTCGAGGAAGGCAATTTCTGGATCCGCGCTTCGATGCCGCCGACCATCAGCCTCGAAGCCGGCAATACCGTGACGGACAAGATGCGGGAGATCCTGCTGCGGCACCCCGAAATCATCACTGTCGTCTCCCAGCACGGCCGACCGGATAACGGCAGCGATGCCTCGCCTTTCTCCAACGTCGAGCTGTTCGCGCCGCTCAAGCCCTTCGACGAGTGGCGGCCGGGCCTGACCAAGGAGAAGCTGACCGACATTCTGCAGAAGGAATTCGATCAGGAACTGCCCGGCATCGGCTTCAACTTCTCCCAGTACATCCAGGACAACGTCCAGGAAGCGCTGTCCGGCGTGAAGGGGGCCAACTCGATCAAGATCGTCGGCAGCGATCTCGCCACCATCGAGAAGATCGCCGAGCAGGTCATGGCCCTGGTGCAGGACGTGCCCGGCGTCGCCGATCTCGGCCTCTTCCGGGTGCTGGGGCAACCCAATCTGAACATTCGGACCGACCGCGAACGCGCGTCACGTTACGGCCTCAACTCCGGCGATGTGAACACCATCGTGCAATCGGCCATGGGCGGCAACGTGGCGACGACCGTGCTCGAAGGCGATCGTCAATTCGGGGTCGCCGTCCGCCTTGCGCCGTCGTTCCGCGATTCGATCGACGTCATCAACGATGTCAAGGTCGGCTACGCCACATCCGGCGGTGCCAATGCCTATGTCCCGCTGACCGACGTCGCCGACATCTCCCTCGATACCGGCGCTTCCTTCATCTATCGCGAACGCAGCCAGCGCTACATTCCGATCAAGTTCAGCGTACGAGGCCGCGACCTCGGCAGCACTGTCGCAGAGGCCCAGGAAAAGGTGGCAGCCAACATCAAGCTGCCGCCAGGGTACCGTATCCTGTGGTCGGGCGAATTCGAGAACCTGCAACAGGCTACGCAGCGGCTGGCGATCATCATCCCGATCACCTTCGTGCTGATCCTCGTGCTGCTCTACGGGCTGTTCAACACCATGCGCGACAGTTTCGTCGCCCTTGCCGGCATCCCCTTTGCCGTCAGCGGCGGCGTGATTGCGCTCTACGTCACCGGAGAGGATTTCAGCGTCTCCGCGGCGATCGGCTTCATATCCCTCGCCGGCGTGGCCGTCATGGACGGCATCGTGAACATCACCTACTTCCGCGAACTGTTGAACCGCGGGCAGTCGTTCGGCGACGCGATCTTCAACGGCGCAGAACAGCGCATGCGCCCGATGCTGATGACTGCCCTCTCGGCCGGCGTCGGCCTGCTGCCGGCCGCCCTGTCGCAGGGCATCGGCAGCCAGGTGCAGCGGCCGCTGGCGACCGTCGTGGTCGGCGGCATGCTGCTCGGTCCGATCATGCTGCTGATCGTAGGCCCGGCGCTGCGGAAGGTCTTCCTCCGCGAGTACACCCACAGCCCGGATCGGATCGTCGACGAAGAGGAGACCGAGGGATGAACCCGCTCCACGCATTCGGCCGTAGCATCACTAATCTGGCGGTTTGCGCCGGTCTCGCCGGCTGCACGGTCGGCCCCGACTTCGTGCGCCCCGATCCGCCGCGAGACAAGACATACCTCGCCTCGGGGCAGACAGCCGAAACCGTGGCGATCAGGGACGTGCTGGGCGGCGACGCCCAACGCTTCGTCTCGGACCTCGATATCCCGGCACAGTGGTGGCAGGTCTACAGATCGCAGCCTCTGGACAACCTCATCCAGCGTTCCCTGATTGCCAATCCCGATATCCAGGCGGCCATCCAGGCCCTGAAGGCGGCACAATACACGGCGCGAGCCCAGCGTGCGGCGCTGTTTCCGGTCGTGTCGCTCAGCGGCTCGGGCACCCAGAACACACAGAGCAACGTCCTGTCCCCCACCCCGGCGAGCGGCGCCAACGTATTCGGCCTGTTCACCGGCATGCTGAACATCACCTACATGCTCGATCTCTGGGGCGGGACACGAAGGTCGGCCGAGTCGCTCGAGGCGCAGGCCGAAGCCCAGTGCTTCGTCCTCGAGGCCGCCTATCTCACCCTGGCCTCGAACGTCGTCGTTGCAGCCATTACCGAAGCCTCGCTGCGCGGCCAGATTGCCAATATCGAGCGCAGCATCGAGATCCAGCGGGAGACCCTCGGCCTCCTGCAGCGCCGCCTAGCGATCGGACAGGGGGCGCTCGCCGACGTCGCCGTCCAGCAGGCGGCGCTGGCGCAGAACGAAGCGACGTTGCCGCCGCTGCGCAATCAGCTCAGTCAGCAGCGCAACCTGCTGGCTCAGCTGACCGGTCAGACGACGGCCAATCTGCCGTCCGAGACCTTCAGTCTCGAAAGCCTCGTTCTGCCGCAGAACCTGCCCGTCAGCCTGCCTTCACGCATGGTCGAGCAGCGTCCCGACGTGCGGTCGGCGGAAGCGAACGTGCATGCTGCCGCGGCGAATGTCGGCGTCGCCACGGCCAACATGCTGCCGCAGATCACCCTCGGCATGAGCTACGGCTCGACCTCGACCGACCTCGCCATGCTGTTCAGTCCGCTGGTCGGCGCAAGCTTCGTCGGAGGCGTCGCCAGCGCAACCCAAACGGTGCTCGACGGCGGTGCCCTTTCGTCGAGACGACGTGCCGCCGTCGCCCTATGGGAGGAATCCAAGGCGCAGTATCGCTCGACCGTCCTTACCGCCTTCCGCAACGTGGCCGACACATTGCGATCTCTCGAGAACGACGCCGTCACGCTGAAGGCCGCGGCCGACGCCGAACGGGCGGCCCGGCTCAGCCTCGACATCGTCCGCCGCCGGGTGGCGTCGGGCGACGCCGGCGTCCTCGACGCGCTGAACGCCGAAGCGGTCTGGCGTACCGCTCAGATCGCCCTCGTGCAGGCACAGGCAGCGCGCTATGCCGATACCGCCGCGCTGTTCCAGGCGCTGGGCGGGGGCTGGTGGAACCGCGATGCCGCGGGCAACCTCAACCCGGCGCAACGGCCGGTTTGCAGGCCGCCCACGAACCCGCCCAAGCCGCAGCCCTGGCCCGAGTCCCGGCCGCGTGCCGCGCCTGCGGACACGTCCGCCGCCATGCCGGGATCGCCGCCCCTTTCCGAACCTGCAGGCCGCCCGTCTCGGGCCGGCTGGGGCTCGCGCTTCGACTGACGTCCGTCATGCCCTGGCTGAACCGAACAGAGGAGCCAAGCCGATGACTGGCTTTCGCAACTGGATCCGTACCGCTGCCTGTCTGGCCGCCTTCTCACCGGCAGCCCATGCCGCCGCTCAGGACGGTGCCGGTCTGCGCATCAGCGATCTGCAATCGATCCAGATCTACGCCGTGGGTGGCGCCCTGGTCCCGTTCATGGGGAACCGGTCGGTCGGCAGCCTCGACCTGGACGCCGGCACTACGCTCGCCAGCTCGGCCGGTGGATTCGCCTCGGCCACGCCTCTGCTGGGCGCACGCGTTCACGTGCCGCTCTTTTGGTACATGAACGACGAGGATCGACTCGGCTTCAACGTCTACTTCGAAGGCGGCTTTCAGACGGCTTTCGGCGCGCAATCCTTCCTGCAACCCTTCGCCAATCTCAGCCCGACCGGGGCGGACTACGGCACCGCCTCCATCAAGGAGTACTGGCAGGTTCCCTTGCTGCTGGGCATTTCTGTTCCTGTCGTCAGCGACGCTTCGGGCCCACGTGCCCTGCTCGACGTCTATGGCGGCATTACTGTCGACAGCTGGGCCCATTCCATTCAGGGGGCGGAAGCCAATGCCGCCGACGGGAGCGGATTCTTCGCGCAGAACCGCCAGCTCACGATCAATCCGACAGTCGGCCTCGGAGTCCGCATGCCGCTCGGCAGCGTCATGGAAGACACTCCGTTGTTCTTCGGCCTCAATGCCGAGGTGCAGTTCCGCCCCGGTTCCGTCGTCACCGCGCAATCGTCCGACTTCAACGTCTCCTACACCAGTTCGGTCGCACCCTATGCCAATCTCGCCGTCATGGCCCGGGTCGGCTTCGCCTTTGGAGGCCGCTAGCCATGCGCGACAAGAAGGATGCCGCTCTCCTGGGAGGCCTCCTCGTTCCGACGATGGCAGCAGCGCTCGCCGCCGCCATGCTCTCGCTGCAGGCTTGCGCGCTCACCTGCAACGCCACTCCCGACAAGCTGGCCCATCTGCGCCGCGACATGAGTTACGCCGAAACGGCGCAGGTCATGGGCTGCCCGGGCTCCGTCGTCACCCGATACGGACCGGATACCGGCGACTACGCCTCCGTCGAATGGAACGGCCCCGGGACGCTTTTCGAACGCACCCGCATCGATTTCCTCAACGGCAAGCTTCTTTCCTACATCACCGAGAGCCGCGGGGCGCTCTGATGTGACGATCACTCGGGCTCGATGCCGGCCTGCTTGGCGATCTCACCCCAGGTCACCAGCTCCTTTTTGATGCGTGCGGCGAAGGCATCCGGCGCTTCACCGCCCGGCTCGCTGGCGAGATCGCGGATCTTGGCCAGCGTCTCCGGCTCGGCCAGCACGGCGACCACATCGTCCCGCAATCTCCTGGTCAGCGCCGGCGGCAGGCTACCCGGGCCGAACAGCGAGAACCAAGCGCCCTGCTCGACACCTGCCACACCGGCTTCGGCCATGGTCGGGACATCTGGAAGTGCTGCCAACCGTTTGCCGGTGCTGATCGCCAGCATGCGCAGCGTGCCGGCGCGATGGTGCGACATCACCGTCAGCGGGCTGGTGAATCCGATCGGGATGTGGCCGCCGGCAAGCTCCTGCATCATCGGCGCCGCACCCTTGTAGGCGACATTCTCGATCTTGAGCCCGCTGCGCAGCCGGAAGAGCTCACCGATCAGCCGCGTGGTGTTCTCGGTGCTGCCGAACTGGTACTTACCCGGATTGGCGCGCGCCGCCGTCAGAAATTTCCCCATCGTGTCGAAGCCCGCCTTGGGTGAGCCGACGAGGGCGATGGCGCCTTCGATCAACGGCGTCACCGGCGTGAAGTCGCGCTCCGTATCGTAGGGCAGGACCTTCGTCGTGTAGGGGTTGATCGTGTGGGCACTGGTCATGATCAGCAGCGTGTATCCATCGGGAGCCGACTTCGCGACGATCTCGCTGCCCAGGATGCCGCTTGCCCCGCCCTTATTGTCGATGATCACCGTCTGCTTCCAGCGCTCGGCCAGACGCGGCACGATCAGGCGTGCCACGAGGTCGGTGCCACCGCCGGCGGGATAAGGCACCACAACCCGGACCTGCTTCGCGGGAAAATCCTGCGCCCGAACAACGGCGGGTGCCAATCCACCGGCCAGACCAAGACCGGCAACTCCCGTGACAAAATCGCGACGCTTCATGGCAGACATGCAAACCTCCGATTCCATTTTGTTGGCGACAGACTAGGGTTCCCCAGGGAGGAAACCAAGATGTTCGACCTCGTGATCAAGGACGCCGAAATCCACGACGGCTCAGGCGCTCGGCCGATGAAAGGCGACCTCGGCGTCAGCGACGGTCGGATTGCCGCGATCGGCCCGAAACTCGGTGCGGCGAAGGAGACGGTCGAGGCCCGAGGCCTCGCCCTCGCGCCCGGCATCATCGACGGCCACACCCACTACGATGCCCAGATCACCTGGGACCCGTTCGTCGATCCCTCGCCGGCACTCGGCGTCACGACGGCCGTGCTCGGCAATTGCGGCTTCACCATCGCCCCCTGCAAGCCGCAGGATCGCGATCTCACGATGCGCCACCTCACCCATGTCGAAGGCATGTCGCTCGATGCGCTGCGTGCCGGTATCCGCTGGGAGTTCGAAAGCTTTCCGCAGTATCTCGACATGCTGGAAAAGAACGGTGTCGGCCCCAACGTCGCCTGCTTTGCCGGCCACTCCGCGCTGCGCACCTTCGTAATGGGCACCGAGGCCACCGAACGTGCCGCCAGCGATGCCGAGATAGCCGCAATGGCCGACCTGCTGCGCGGCGCCATGCAGGCCGGGGCCGTCGGCTTCGCCTCGAGCACGTCGGAGGCACATAACGGCGAAGGCGGAACGCCCATGCCCTCGCGGCTGGCCGACGACCGCGAACTGCGCGCGTTGATCCGCGCCATGAGCGAAAGCGGCAAAGGCGTCTACATGCTGACCAAGGGCAGCAAGACCACCATTCCCTATCTCGAAGAGATCGCCGCCGAAGCGAAGCGGCCGGTGGTGATCGCCGCCCTCTTCCATTCCAACACCAACCCGAACGCATCATTCGACTGGCTGCGCCAGGTGAACGAGGCGCGCGCCCGCGGCCGCAACCTGGTGGCGCAGACCTCGTGCTGCCCGCTCAGCATGGACTTCACGTTCAAGAGCCCCTACCTGTTCGAAAGCATGCAGGCCTGGAAGCCGGCCATGGCCGCGCACGATCCGGCCGAGCTCGAGACGATCTACCGTGACCCTGCCTGGCGTGCCTCGGTGCGGGCCGAACTCGAGGCCAAGCGCGGCCGGCTTCTGTTCAACGGCGAATGGCACAAGCTCTTCGTCGTCGAGACGGCGAATGACGAGAACCGCACCCTGGAGGGCGCGCCCCTCGATACCTTGGCCAGGCAGGCCGGCAAGGATCCCCTCGACTATATCCTCGACCTCGCGCTGTCGGAAAAGCTCGACACGACGTTCGTGGCCCAGCTCCTGCACAACGACGATGACGCAGTCGGCCGGATCCTGGCCGATCCGCACACGCATATCTCGCTGAGCGACGCCGGCGCGCATCTCACCTTCTTTTGCGACGCGGGCTTCGGGCTGCACCTGATGGGCCATTGGAGCCGCGATCTCGGTGTGCTCGACCTGCCGCAGGCCGTACACCGCCTGACCGGCCAGCCCGCGAGCCTGTTCGGCATCGAAGGCCGCGGCCTGCTGCGCGAAGGCTATGCTGCCGACCTGATGCTGTTCGACCCCGCCACCGTGGCACGCGGCCCCAAGCGCCGGGCCCACGATCTACCGGCCGGCGCCGCCCGGCTGACCGGGTCCGCCGTCGGCCTGCACGGTGTCTGGATCAACGGCAGCCGCACCGCCGACGAGAAGGGCTTCTGCGCCGATCCCGCGTCCCGTCCGGGCAAGGTGCTGCGCCGGTTCGCGGCCTAGTCATGGGGGCATGAGCGCACTTCGCTCGCCGGCTTCCAGCCGGTGGGTTAGGCTCGCGTCATGCCCAAGCCTCGCCTGCCTGCCTTCGATCCTGCCGACGTGCCCGAAAGCAACGCGACCAGCTATCCGGAGAAATTCCGCGCCGCCAACAGCAAGCGATGGAACCGCCGATTGGGCGACCATGCCGGCCTCGGCAATTTCGGCGTGAACCTGACGCGCATCGTGCCGGGCGGACAATCCTCGGCACGCCACGCGCACAGCCGCCAGGACGAGTTCATCTGGGTCGTTTCGGGCGAGGTCGTGCTGGAGACCAATGAGGGCCGCCAGATCCTGCAGGCCGGCATGTGCGCCGGCTTTCCGGCCGGCTGCGGCAACGCCCATCGCGTCGTGAACGAGTCGACGACCGACGCCACCCTCCTGGTCGTCGGCGACCGCACGCCGTTCGATGAAATCGATTATCCCGACATCGACAACCGCGCCAAGGCCGGAACCGACGGCAAGTATGTCTACACCCGCAAGGACGGAACGCCGCACTGAGCGCCCACGGCGCGTAGCGGATTACGGCCAGCGCGTCACCGATCGAGCCGCCTGGCTCAGCAGCCGATCGAGCTCGCCCTGCCCCGAGCCTCGCTGCAGGCCGGGCTCGACATAGACGATCATGTTGACGTCGAGCGCGCCCAGCCGCACCGCGAAGGTCGAATAGGAGATGTCGAGCGGGCCGTCGAAGCTGGTGCGGGTCTTGTAGGTCCAGCGCCCCCAATGCCAGAACCTGCCGCCGCCTTCGGGGGTCAAACGGACGAAAGTCCCGAGACCATAATGCACCACCGTCCGGTCGGTGCCCGCAAAAGGGGGATGCATCATCCACTGCCGGGCGACGGGTCCGATGGCGGGATTGCCGACGGCATAGGCCTGGTAGAAACGCCCATAGTCGGCGAGTGGCATGCGCCAGCCGCCATAGCTTGCGAGGATGCGCCAGGCGGGATCGAGCGCTGCATCGCGCGCGCCGAGCGGCGTCAGCACGGCCTGACGGCAAAAGGCCTCATAGGGCTGTCCGGTGGTCTCCTCGATGATCGCCCCCAGCATCAGGTAGGCGGCGTTCGAATAGGCGTACTGGCTGCCAGGCTGCAGCGGCAGTCGGCGCGCGATCGCCCATCGCAGTTGGACATCGAACGCGGTGTCTCGCGCCGTGTGGTCCTGCAGATAGGCAGCGAACGGCCGCGACGTAACATCGTCCTGGCCGTCGAAACCCGCACGGTGGGCGAGCAGTTCACCGACTGTGACCTGCAGCAACCGCGGGTCGGCAGGTGGGCCGATCCGCGACAGGGTCTTGGCCAATGCCGTCGCCACGCGCGTGTCGAAGCCGAGCCGGCCGGCATCGATCAAGGAAGCGACACAGACCCCGGTCACGGCCTTGGAAAGGCTGGCGAGCGGCACCGGTGTTGTCGTGGTGAGGCGACCCATGGTGGCTGCATGAACCGGCTGGCCGCGGTGGGTCACGACCAAGCCGCCTGTGGATCGCTGCTCCTCGGCCATCCAGCTGCGCCAGACCTGCTCGATTTCGCGGACGGTCTGAGCTTCTGCGGCCGTGACCGCACAATTGATGGCCAGAACGGCGGCCAGAAACGTCAGAGCGATGCTGCGACGCATGGTGACGGGGGCATGGAAAAACGCTCCTTCCGAAGCTACAAACGCGCGGCCGCAATCCTAAGGAGACCCGCCGGCATGGCCATACAGTATTTCGCCAAGGTCACGGCGAACGACCACGAAGTGTTCCAGCGCACCGTGAAACACTATCCGGGGGCGAGCTATGCCGATTGGCATATGCGCGAAGCCGCGCGCATGGCGGAATGGCGCGCCCGGCGGCACGCCATCAAGATGGTACCGATCACCCCCAAGGAGTTCGCCGACCACTGTGCCAAGACCGGCAAGCCGAGCGACATCATCACCTTCAAGGCCTTCCTGATCGACAAGGCCAGCTTCTAGCGGCCGCCGTAGGCGGCCTGCAGGCGCTTTTCCTTGAGGCGACTCCACTGCGAGAGGCCGAAACAGGAGAACCAGTAGATCGCCCCAGCGAAGACATAGGCCTCCATGTTCATGCCGACCCAGGCCGGGTCGGCCAGGGCGGCCTGGGCAATGCCCAGCAGGTCGAAGATCGATACGATCAGCACCAGGGTCGTGTTCTTGAACAGCGCGATGAACTCGTTGGTCATCGCCGGCAGGGCGATACGCAGCGCCTGCGGCAGCACGATCAGCCGCATGGTCCGCCAGTAGCCCAGCCCCAACGCCTGCGAGGCCTCGGCCTGCCCGTCGGGCAGCGCCTGCAGGCCGCCGCGCACCGCTTCGGCCATGTAGGCGGCGATCACGAAAGCCAGCCCGATGACGGCGCGCGCCAGCCGGTCGACATTGAAACCGGTCGGCATGATCAGCGGCAGCAGCAGCGAGGCGAGGAAGATCACGGTGATGATCGGCACGCCGCGCCAGAACTCGATGAAGACCACCGAGGCGAAGCGGATCAGCGGCAGGCGCGAGCGCCGTCCCAGCGCCAGCAGGATGCCGAGCGGCACCGCGATCAGGCCGGCATAGATCGCGAGGAACAGGGTCAGCATCAGCCCGCCCCATTCGCGGGTCTCGACCAACCGCAGTCCCCAGCCGCCATAGAGCAGCCAGATGCCGAGCGGCGGCAGCACGACCAGCGCCAGGACCACGAGTTCCCGGCGCCGCGGCAGGCCACGCCAGGAGAGCAGCGCCGCCGCGCCGACGATCAGCAGGCCGAGAAGATCGACCCGCCAGCGTTCGCCGATCGGATACTGGCCATACATGAACTGCCCGAAGCGGGCTCGGATGAAGACCCAGCAGGCACCGGGGCTGCGGCAATCCTCGCGCGTCGTGCCGCTCCAGGTGGCATCGATCAACAGCCAGTCGACCAGCGGCACGGAAATGCGCCAGACGATGTAGAGGCAGAGCAGCGTCACCACGGCATCGACCGGCGATGCGAACAGACGCAGCCGCAGCGTTTCGGCCCACGGCGGGAGGATGCCGGGCTTCATCGCGTCACCAGCTTGTGGCGGGCGTTGTACCAGTTCATGAACAGCGAGACGAAGAGGCTGAGCACCAGATAGATGGCGAGCGTGATGGCGATGATCTCGACCGCCTGCCCCGTCGCCACCAGGGCCGAGCCCATGAACACCGAGACGATGTCGGG
>MKRV01000057.1:0-4013 GCA_001897995.1 Alphaproteobacteria bacterium 65-37
GCGGCGCGAACATATCGTCGATCGGTGGGAGCAATTCGCAGGACAAGATCACAACCTCGTAGTGCTGTCGGCGTGGGACTCGGCGTAGAACAAGGGGCCGCCGCGAATCGCCGGAAAGCCGCAGGCCTCTACGGCGATGACGTCGATGTCCCCGGCGCGCGACACCATGCCGGCGGCGAGGCAGGCACGGGCTGTCGACACGAACGCTTCCAGCAACGACGCGGCGATCCTGGGCTCGGCAGCGGGTCGCGCCGGCGACGCGCCGGGAAACGGTGGCGGGAGACCTTCTGCCGACGCGGCGGCGCTGATCGCCTGGCGTGAGACTCCCTGTCGCTCCAGCGTGGCGGCGGCGGCGAGATAGGCGGCCTCCAGCCGCTCGATGATCGAGGCATCGCGCACGACGATGGGCAGGCGGCGCATCGCCTTGGCCTCGTCGAGTGCGGCCTGCATCGCGCCGGCATCGACATCGCCGGCACAAACGACCTCGACGAAGCGGGATTGCGGCTGACGAGGCGACGTGACGAGGCGAACCGAGGTCGGTACCGACAGCGCCGGACGACGGGACGGCGCCTCGTGCCTGCCCAGCGCGCGCTCGGCGAAGAACAGATGCAGCAGGGCGCGGGTCTCGAGCGAATTCGACAGGCGCTCGAACGCCGCCCTCTCCCGCGCCAGCCCCTCGACGAAGCGGTGATGAAGGGCATCCAGCACGAGCCCGATCGCGGCCTGTGGCGCCGCCCGACCCGGGAAAGCGTCCGCGGCGAGCGTCCGGTACCGCTCGGCACTGCGCTGCGCCGCCCCCTCGTCGGCCGCGGGCACATCGAGCGACGATGTCCGTCGCCACGGCAGCCTGCCATCGGCGATAGCACGAACGCGCCGAACGGCCGCGTCGATCAGGCTGTCCGGCTGCTCGGCGATCTCGTCGAAGAAGCCGGCCGCAAGGGCCGTCGTCGCATCCAGCGATTTCGCCAGGGCGATCATCTCCAGGGCGGCGTCGATTCCGACCAGTCGCGGCAGCCGCTGGGTGCCGCCAGCTCCGGGCACGAATCCGAGCCTGACCTCGGGCAAGGCGATCGTGGCGTCGTGTGTGCCGAGCCGGCCATGACAGGCAAGCGACAGCAATATGCCGCCCCCAATCGCGCGGCCGTGTATGGCGACGGCGACCGGCTTGGCAAAGGCCTCGATGCGGGCGCCGAGCTCGGTCATGGTCGGCCCCCCGGCCGGCGCAGCCTGGCCGATCTCGCGCAGGTCTCCTCCGCCCGAGAACATGCGCCCGGCAGAGGCGATCACAACGCCAGCGGTGCCTGCCTCCGTCGCGATCCCGTCGAGCGCCCGGTCGAGCGCAGCGCGGACGGCCACATTGATGGCATTGATCGGCGGATTGTCGATGCACAGGACGGCCACGCCGTCTTGGTCGAAGCGCCGAACGCCGTCGCGAGATGCGCTGGTCATGCCCGAAGGCTAGGGCTCGGTTACGATGAAGAAAATTGAACAATATGCATGATACTATTCCATTACTTTATCGAATTTGCGTCGCCGACCCGGAGGTCACTCCATGAGAAAATCCGCCCCCTTCGCCGGCCATCTGCGGCTGCAGCACCTCTTCCTGTCCACCGCCGTGGCGCAGACGGGCACTGTGCGCGAAGCGGCCGGCCATCTCGGCCGCACCCAGCCGGCCCTGACCAAGATGCTGCAGGAGCTCGAAGCATCGCTGGGCGTGACGCTGTTCGAGCGTGGTCGCCTCGGCGCCCGGCCGACCGCCTGCGGCCAGGCCTTCGTGGCCCGCGCGCAGGTGATCCTGAACGAATGGGCGATCCTGCAGGACGAGTTGCAGGCCATCGCCAATGGCGACGCGGAGGTCCTGCGCGTCGGCGTCACGCCGCAGACAGCGCTCGGTTTCCTGCCGCAGGCCCTGCAGCGCTTCCGCCGCGAGCGTCCCGGCGTGCTGGTGCGCGTCCGCGAGGCCTCGATCCACGATCTGATCCTGGCTCTGGCCGCCGGCGAACTGGACTGCGTCATCGGAAGGTTTTCCGGCGAGCTGCACGACGTCGAGGGTTTTGCCGGCCTTGCCCACGAGCGGCTTTACGACGAGGTGCTGTCGATCATCGCCGGGCCTCGGCACCCCCTGCTCGCCCGACGACGTGTCACCTGGAAGGACCTGTCGCTCGCCGACTGGGTGTTGCCGCCGGCCGAACTCACGACGCGGCAGATCATCAACAGCGCCTTCATCCGAGCCGGCCTCAATCCGCCGCGCCCCCTTTACGAATCGTCGTCATTCGCCACGAGCATTTCCTTTGCCAACCAGCTTGGCGTCCTTGCCGTGGTGCCGCTCGACGCCGCGACGGTCGCGCAGCAGCACGGGCTCGTGCAGGTCCTGAGGACCAACCTCGCGGCAATTTCGGCGCCGATCTCGATCGTGCAGCGCGACACGGCGCTGCAGAGGAAGGCATTGTCGGCGTTCCTCGATTCCGTCCGCAGCGCTGCCCGTTCGCGCGGCGCTTAGCTTTGAGCTTTCGGTAGATCACTGCCAAAACCGGCGCCGCCTCATGCCGGTATCGGCGCCCAGCCACCTATCGGAAGACTCGACATAACTGAGGACAACCTGCTGGGACTCCACAGCCAGGCCGAGATGATCGTCAAGAGCCCCCTCTTCATCTGGCAGCCGCACTCGCTTCGACGTCTCCTGCACGAGGCGAGATGAGAGCGCCGCTGCGCCACCTTTCGCCGAGCCTGAGGATCAGCATGAGCACGAAGAGGTTCGCGAATTGAATCAATACCATCGGCGTGCTGCCGATCATTCCCTTGACGAACAGCAACATCGGCCCGGTCAGGATCGCGTGCGTGAAGACGATGAGCGCGGTCAACGTCCCCGCGTCGTAGCCACCCCCAGTCAGAAGCGGCATGACGTGGAAGACGATGTTGATCATGATGATGCTGTAGATCGAAAGCCCGACAAGAGGGTGACGTCGGCTCAGCAAGGCGGCGATGGACGCCATGCCCCAGAACGCCGTGACATTGACGGCCACGAAGTACAGCGGCGGGATTGGGCAGTCCGGGTACGGCGGCAACTTCATGACGTGGACGATGTCCTGCGGGACCCGTGCAGTCGCCCGTACATGTCGATGCCGTATTCCTCGACGTTGTGCAGAAGGTAGGCTGCCATGCCCATCCACGACAGCCATGTGTAGTCGTGCCATCGTGACTTGCTGAGATCGGCCCGAAGATGGTTGGTGCAAAAGAGCAGCACGATCGCAACGGCGCTGCCAATCCACTGAAAATTCGAGTCGAATCAGCTCCAGCCAGGCATGCGATCTTCCTCCAGTCCCGTCCTCGAAACCACAGGGCGCTGCGAAGGAAAACGGCGGTCCCACCCCGCTGGACAACGTGCTGCATGCCGATCGTTATCGCAACCGCAGCCATTTTTGCCCCGTCAGGGGATTTGCATGACCTGCAGCAGCGCGCCACCTCCCTCTGCTCAGAAATGATACGCCAGCCGCAGACTGCCGCTCCGCATCTGGAAGGAATCGCTGGCCGAGAAACCGTATTCCGCCTTCACCTCCAAGCCGTTGCGCTGGTACACGGTCAGGCCGGCCGTGAAGATGCCGATGATGGCGGGTGAATTCAGGGTGGTCTGGAAGGTGCCGTCCTGACCCGCGGCGCCCGCAAAGCGCGCGTTCACCACGCGCGCGGCATTGGTGTTGAAGCTCACCCCGGCGGTCAGGAACGGGCGCAGGATCACGCCATCGAGATCGTAGCGGCCGCCGAACTCCACCATGGGTGAGATGATCGCACTCGTCTGGCTGCTGCTCTGCACATCGAGCGCGTAGATCGAGGCGCCCCGCTCCTGGTAGCCCGACGCAAACGAATGGACGAGGTCGAGATCCGCATAGGGCCGGATGTACCCACGCGAAAAGGTGAATTCATAGCCCGCCCGCAGGCGGCCGGCGATGAAGGCCATGCTGCTGTCGCTGTTGAGCACGGCCGCCGCCGTGCCGCCGAAAGGGAGCTGGACGAGG
>MKRV01000057.1:4488-6080 GCA_001897995.1 Alphaproteobacteria bacterium 65-37
TCACAGTGCCCGGCGTGAAATTGGCGGTCGGCGAGAGGGCAATCGAATTGGCGCTGAGATTGACCTGCCAATTGAAGAGCAGAGAGGACGGCACGTTCGCGCTGCCGAAGACCGCCTCGGCAGCTGTCAGGACGGTATAGGATCCCGGCAGGAGGCTCTTTGCGGTCGGCACGATCAGCGGGTTCAGCTGCATCGCGGCGACGCCCCCGACGGCGAGCAGATCCGCCTTCTGCGGCGCCAAGGCGTCGATATCGACAGCCAGAATCCCGGACGGGGTCTGCGAGTAGCTGCCGGAGATTGTCGTGGTCGCCACGACCCCTTTGCCGCCGACCGCCAGCGTGCCGTAGTTGTATAAATTATCGAGATTGAAGGCCGGCCCGGCATTGAGCGTGCCGTAATTGATGAAGTAGTTGTTTCCGTTACCGAGATCGATGCTGCCGGTGATGGTGCCGCTGTTGGTCAGCATGACGGGGCCGTCCGAGGCGGCAATGGCCGTGCCGTTTATGCCATCGACCGTGCCGACGACACCGCTCGCGCCGATCGTGACCTGATTGACGTTGC
Organism: Alphaproteobacteria bacterium 65-37; assembly: GCA_001897995.1. Lineage (GTDB taxonomy): Bacteria > Pseudomonadota > Alphaproteobacteria > Reyranellales > Reyranellaceae > Reyranella. The sequence continues at coordinate 5,050 of MKRV01000057.1, forward strand.
TGCTCCAGTCATTGCTCACCGACTGGAAGCCGCCTCCCGAAAGAACCAGACCGGCCGCGGTCACGCCGCCGTTGCTGCCGGCCCTGCTGCCGCCGATGACTGTGCCGTTGACGGTGATGTTGATGGGCGGTGTCGCATGGCCGGTCTGATCGGAGGAGACGCCGGTGCTCTGGGCGAGGATGCCGATCGACCCCGGGCCCGTCGTCCTGATCGTGGCGCCGGCCTCGACCGTCACCGTCACGGTGCCGCCGATGGCGGCATATTTGCCCTCCACGCTGCCGTTGAGCGTGGCGCTGTTGCCCAGCGCGAGGCTGGTGTTGCCGGACGAATTGGCGATGCCGCCGCCGCCGCCCACCGATTGCGCCACGACGCCATGGGCATTGGCCCCGGTCGTGGTGATGCTGCCGGCGAGGTCCACGTTAACGGCGCCGGCCCCGACGCTCACCATGTTGGAGGTCCATATCGTGTTCGCGGTGAGCGACCCGATGGGCAGGGAAGGATCGCCAGCCAAGCCGCCGCCGCCATAGAGGCTCTGGGCGAGGATGCCCCAGGCGCCGTTGCCCGACGTCGTGATGCTGGCGCCTGCCGCCTGCGTGACCGTGACCGTCCCGGAGGCGCCATTGTTCTCGCCGGCAGCGGCCTGCAGCGCGACCGACGCCGTGTTGGCGGCCGAGGCCGTGATGAGGCCGCCGCCGCCGCCGATGCTCTGCGCGACGACGGCGATGCTGCGCGCACCGCTCGTCGACAGCGCGCCGTCGAGGTTCACCGTGACATCGCCGCCGGAGCCGCTGGCGCCCGCGCCACCGCCCATATGGATCGTGAAGGAGGAGGCATCGTTCCACGGCGCGAAGCTGCCGGTGACGCCGGCCGGATTGCCGTAGCACAAGGTCGTCTGGATGCCGCCCACCGAGGCTGCCGTGGAGTTGGAACAGCCGAGACTGCCGAGGCCGCCACCGCCGCCGATCGATTGCGCGACAATACCATGCGCGTCGTCGCCGAGCGTCGACACTGTACCGGCGGTGACAGTGACG
>MKRV01000057.1:6106-9230 GCA_001897995.1 Alphaproteobacteria bacterium 65-37
CGTGCCGCTCCAGCCGTCGCCGATGCCGAGGGTCGTGGTGGTGTTGACGCTGCCTTCCGCGCCCACGCCGCCGCCGCCGCCGATCGACTGGGCCAGGATGCCGATGGCGCCGTAACCGGCAGTGAGCACGCTGCCGCTCCCCTGGACCGTCACGCTGCCGCCGTCGCCAGCCGCACCGCCGCCGCCGGCAACCGACACGTTCGCCGCATAGGTGCCGGAGTTGCCGCCATCGGTCGGACCGCCCAGCACCGAGTTCGCCGCCGAGGTCGCCGCGCCGCCGATGCCGCCGCCGCCACCGATGCTCTGGGCGAGAATGCCGTAGGCGCGTTCGCCGAGGGTCGCGACGGTGTTGACGCTGCCTTCCGCGCCCACGCCGCCGCCGCCGCCGATCGACTGGGCCAGGATGCCGATGGCGCCGTAACCGGCAGTGAGCACGCTGCCGCTCCCCTGGACCGTCACGCTGCCGCCGTCGCCAGCCGCACCGCCGCCGCCGGCAACCGACACGTTCGCCGCATAGGTGCCGGAGTTGCCGCCACCAGTCGGGCCGCCCAGCACCGAGTTCGCTGCCGAGGTCGCCGCGCCGCCGATGCCGCCGCCGCCGCCGATGCTCTGGGCGAGAATGCCGTAGGCGCGTTCGCCGAGGGTCGCGACGCTGCCGGTGTTGGTGACCTGCACCGTGCCGCCGTCGCCGCCCTTGCCGCCGGTGCCACCGACGGCCAGGGTGGCGTCATAACTCTTGCTCGGCGCGTTCAGCAGATCCTCGATCTGCGTGAGGGCACCGATGGTGGCCGCCGCATCCGAGGAGCCCGCGGCGCCACCGCCCCCGCCGATCGACTGGGCGAGGATACCCACCGCGTCGCCGCCGGTGGTGTAGGAGGTGCCGCCGCCGTCCACGGCCCGCCAGCCGGTGCTGATGGTGCCGTAGTTGTTCACGGTGACGGACTGGCCGGAGCCACCGTTGCCGCCGGATCCGCCGACCGCCACGTTCATCTGGACGCTGTCGCCGCTGGCCGCCACGACACCGCCGCCGGCATTGCCGCCACCGCCACCGATGCTCTGGGCGAGGATGCCCTGGGAGCCCGAGCCGAGGGTCTGGATGAGACTGCCGACGGCGTTCGTGATCGTGACCCCCGTGCTAGCGCCACCGCTGCCGCCACTGCCCCCGCTGCCGCCCACCGCAACAGCCAGGTTGATCGTCGTGCCCGTGTCCACGCCGATATTCTGGCTGCTCACGCTGCCGTTGCCGGCGCCGCCATTGCCGCCGCTGCCACCGACCGACTGGGCCAGGATGCCGGCGGCGTTGTTGCCCTGGGTGATGATCGTGCCGATGCAGGAGGTCGTGCATCCGGCCGAGCCGCCGTTGGTCACGGTGACGATGCCGCCGTCGCCGCCGCTGCTGCCCTTGCCGGCATCGCCGATGCCGATCTTGATCGTGGGTGTGGTTCCCTCCAGCGCGCGGCCCAGGGCGCTGGCGTCGCCGCCGTTGCCGCCGCCGCCGCCGATCGACTGGGCGAGGATGCCGATGCTGCCATTGCCGACGGTGCTGATGTAGCCGGTGCTGACATCGACGGTGGTGCCGGTATTGATCGTCGCGGCGACATTGGTCGCCGTGCCGGTATTGGTCACCATGACAGTGCCGCCCGCGCCGCCGGCTCCGCCCGTCCCGCCGACGGTGGTGGTGATGTTGATGGTGGGCGTTTCGCCGGAGGGCAGGGTTTCCGAGCGCGCCAGGGCGGAGCCGCCGTTGCCGCCGCCGCCGCCGAGCGACTGGGCGAGGATGCCGATGGAATCGAGGCCGGCGGTGGCAAGGGTGGTGCCGGTCCCGCTGACGGTGACGGCGCCGCCGCCGCCCCCGTTGCCCGCGTTGCCGCCGATGGCCGTGGTCACGGTCAGCACGGCGCTGGCCGAGTAGACAGCAGCAGCAGCCCCGTTGCCGCCACCGCCGCCGATCGATTGCGCCAGCACCGCAGGCGCATGCGCGCCGGCCGTCGCGACGGAACTGCCCGTGGCTGTCACCTGGATCTCACCGCCGGCGCCGCCCGCATCGCCGGAGCCGCCGATGGCCGTGCTCACGGGCGCGACCAGCGAATAGGTCTTGGCGTATCCGCCATTGCCGCCTCCGCCACCGATCGACTGGGCGCCGATGCCCGGCGCGAAGTCGCCGGCGGTCGAGACGGTCGATGACTGCAGGGTGATGGCCGCCTCCATGCCGTAGCCGGACGCTCCACCATTGCCGCCGACCGCGGTCCAGAGGCCGGACGCATTGGCGCCGTTGCCACCGCCGCCGCCGATACTCTGGGCGAGGATGCCGAAGGCGCCGTCGCCCTGGGCGGTGAGGGAACCGCCGAGCTTGCTCACGGTGGCGTCGGCGCCGTTGCCCCCACCGCCGCCGTTGGTGCCGACGGCCACGACGCCCTCGGTGCCCGTCGCGGTGCCGCCGCCGCCACCGATGCTCTGGGCGAGGATGCCCATGGCAGCGATGCCGGTGGTGGCGATGGTGCCGGTGTCGGTGATCTGGACCGTGCCGCCGTTGGCGCCACTGCCGGCGGTGCTGCCGCCCAGAAGGTTGAGGAGGCCCGGCTTGCTGTCCATCACGCCACCGGAACCGCCGAGGCTGAGGCCCAGTATGCCGATGGCCCCCACCCCACTCGTGGAGAGGGCCCCGGAATTCGTGACCGTCACCGTTCCGGGCGAGCCTGCTCCACTGCCGACCTGGCCCACCTGGTCGATCACATAAGTCTGGCCGTTCACCATCTCCAGGAGCTGTCCGGCGCCGCGGCCGCCGGTGGCGCTGACGGCAGCGATGCCGACGGAGACGTTGCCCGCCGTGGTGATGGTCGCCTGGTTGTTCACCGTCACGTTGCCGGCGTTGCCGGGCGGAGCATAGTCGCTGGGCTTAGCGTTCCCGCCATTGTCCTGGAGGCTGGGCGGCGGCGTCTGGGTCGTCGTCGAGTTGCCGCCGTTGCTCACGGCGAGGATGCCGATGCCGAGTTCGCCCGCCGTCGAGAGGACAACGTTCGATCCGGCCGTGACGGTGACGTTGCCGCCGTTGCCGTTCTGGTGGCCGCCATAGGTGCCGCCGTCGGCATACCAGGACAGGCCGCCGGTACTTGCCGCGAAGACC